>OZ260079.1:1221447-1526809 GCA_965284365.1 Phragmitibacter sp. | reverse complement strand
TCATGACAACTGCGTGGCGTATTACATCCGAAGTGTTGACTGCATCGTTGATTGCAGACTCGGTGCCTGGTTTGTTCTTCGGAGAGGAAGACAGGTTGGCGAGATTGGACCGTGCGGCAGGTTTCTTCGGCGTGCCCCAGGAGCGACTGACGGAGGTCAACTCAGGTTGCCGGAACGCAAGCATGGTCGCTACTTGATCTGGCAAACTTGCGGCATCCAGTTTAGCCAAGCCTTCATTGTGAAGAATGGATACGCTTGTGTCGTCCAGAGCACGAACAGATACGCCTGTGTATTTCCGCCCGCCCGCTGAGAAATCTTCAAGCTTCAAGCCGGATGCCCGCTGACGGATACTGACTTTGTATTTGCTCTTGTACTCTTCAAACTGGCGAGAGAGCTCGCGCAGTTGCTCGCGTAGCTTTGCAGCTTCTTCATTTGAATGAGCTGAAGAATTGGCTTCGGGATATGCGGTCTTCGCACCTTCAGGCAGATTTGATTTTTCTTTTGCTCTATCAAGTTCGCTTTTCAGTGCGGTCATTTGCGACTTCAACGCTAATGAGTTAGCATTGGCTTGATCGGCCTCCTGCTGCTTCTCTTCCAACTGACGCTTAAGCTCTTCAGTAATCTTTGGGTCTGCTTGATTGCAGCCGGTAAAACTGACCGGCATGCCCAGCAAAGCACCCACAAGAAAGAGTCGTTTTGCGCTGCTCATATGAACGCATTAGAGGAAATTTTTTCACTCTTGTCAACTCGGTGACTTGGGAAAATTGTTCCAACCAACATCAATTAATCGTCGTCATTTCTGCTTCACACTCAGATTGACGGTCACGGCGGCTTCACCCCAAAGAGGGTCCTTCCTGGCGCTCCCTCCAATCCACTGCCCGATCCGAGCCTCAAATGGCTTTGATGGCTGGCCATTTCGTGTGAATGAGTCTCCGATGAAACGCTCAGCCTGCGCGGCGATTTCTTGGATGAACTTTCCAGTTCGATGGCGCTGGATGAGATACGCAGCAGCTTGCCATAAAAGGGATAAGTACTTTTTGGACTGGTGGGCTCACGTGCCGCGAGCGGAAAAACCTGACCCAAGCTTAGGCTGATCAGCATGAGCATAAGCAAAGATTTCCCGAGGTGCCTGGAGTCAATCATGGGGAGAGTAACGAGACACAGCCATCAGGTGTTTCTCGACGAAATCAAATTCGCAACTACCGGCAGACGAAGGTTTGAAAGAGGCTGCATGTAGAAGCCTTACCCTCTCCTCGCAGTTCCCGCGCCCTTCCATCCGATGAAACGCACCATCCTTCCCATCGTCGCCGCCTTGTTGGCAGGCATTACGTCACCTTCTCTTCACGCGGCCCCCGATCAGTGGGTCTACATCGGGACTTACACCAAGGCCAAGGGCGCCAAGGTGCCGAGCGAAGGCGTTTATCTGTTCTCCCTTGATAGCGAGACAGGCAAACTCACTGCCAAAGGTTTGGTGGCAGAAGGAACCAATCCCAGTTTCCTTGCAGTGTCCCCTTCGAAAAAGAATCTCTATGCCGTTTCGGAAGCAGGCGGCGCTGGTGCCTTAAGCGCGTACGCGCTTGATCGGAAGACCGGAAAGCTCAGCCCACTCGGCACGCAAAGCACCCCAGGTCAGGGATTCTGCCATGTGGCGATCGATGCCACCGGTAAAGTTGCCATGGCAGCCAGTTACGGCGGAGGACAGGTCGTATCTCTACCGATCAAGGAAGACGGCGCCCTCGGTGAAACGGCCACGTTTATTCAACATGAAGGCCCTTCTGGCGCCAACGCGAAGCGGCAGGAAAAGCCGCATGCGCACTCCGTGCATGTGGACAAGGGCAACAAGTTTGCCTTCGCCTGTGACCTCGGTTGCGACAAGATCTTCATCTACAAAATGGACACCGCGACCGCCAAGCTGGTGCCCAACGATCCGGCTTTCGGCACTGTGCCCGCCGGTGGCGGTCCTCGCCACTTCGCGTTTCATCCCAATGGCAAGTTCGCCTGGACCAACAATGAGATGACCTGCTCCGTTACAGGCTTCGTGTATGATGCGACCAAAGGCGAACTGAAGACGCTGGATACGATTTCCACGCTGCCCCCCGGCGTGGCCGTGGATCCCGCGTTCTCCACAGCAGAGATCATCGTGCATCCTAACGGCAAGTTCCTCTATGTCTCAAATCGCGGACACGACACGATTGCCTGCTACTCCGTGGACAGTGAAACGGGCAAACTGACGTATCTGGAGAATGCCCCCGCCTTGGTCGAAGTTCCTCGCAATTTCGGCATCGATCCGACCGGCAAGTGGCTCATCACGGCAGGGCAGAAGTCTTCCAGCCTAGCCGTGTTCTCGATTGACCAGGCCACTGGCAAATTGAAACCAACCGGCCAGACGGTCGACGTAGGTTCACCCGTTTGTGTGAAGTTCGTGCCTGTGGAGTAGGCCCGTCTTGTTGCGGCAGGCAGAAGAAATTGCTTGCCCGTGGGCGTTGCCTCTGGCTTTAGCAATTCATCATCAGCAACACGGCATCAGACTACGAACTGCTTGATAGCGGCGGGTTTCAGAAACTCGAACGCTTCGGCAGTGTCGTGCTCTCCCGCCCCTGCGCCCAAGCGGTGTGGCGGCAGTCGCAGCCAGAGGCTGTGTGGCGGAAAGCCACCGCCACATTCCTGAGGGACGGCGGAAACAAATGGCATGGCCGGGAAAAACTGCCCGCCACCTGGACCATTGAAATAGACGGCATCAAATTTAAGCTGAGTTCCACGGATTTCGGCCATCTCGGCCTCTTCGCAGAACAGCGAAAGCAGTGGCGACGCATCGGGGAGCAGTGCAGAGCGTTCCGCGAGAGAGTCGGTCGGCCAGCCGCCGTGCTCAATCTCTTCGCCTATTCCGGCGGCAGCACCATGGCCGCCGCCTTGGCTGGCGCAGAGGTGTGCCATGTGGACGCCTCCAAAGGCATGGTGGAATGGGCCAGACAAAACGCCGCTCTGAATGAACTTCAGGCTCAGCCCATCCGCTGGATCGTGGATGACGTCACGAAGTTCCTGGAGCGTGAGTTCCGTCGGGATCGTCGCTATGACCTCGTAATCCTCGATCCCCCTAGCTATGGCCGCGGGGCAAAGGGCGAGGTCTTCAAGATCGAAAACGATTTGCCGCCGCTCCTAAACGTGATCCGGCGTCTCTTATCGGACAAGCCTCTCGGGCTGCTGCTGTCCTGCCACACCCCGGAGCTAACCCCCATCAGTTTGGGCCATCTGCTTAAAGGCGAATTTGGCAACTTGGGCGGCACTTTCCAACAAGGCGAAATGTTATTGGAAGGCTCTGCTGCCAACGTTCTGCCGGTGCCCAGCGGCAGCTATTGCTGGTGGACGGCGAAATCCTGAGCCGCCAAGCAGCTGACTTCAATTACCCTGCCAAGCCTTCCAGAAGGCTTCCGTCTGCTCCGCATCAGGACGCACTTCGATGACCTTGCAAATGGCGTCTGAAGCTTCCCGCCACTCCTCGGGATGCGATACGCATTGATACGCCATGCCCCACAACCTAGCCCAAGGCTCGAAACTCATCTGGTGCGGATTTTCCATTACCCGCCGGGAATCTATCGAGAGCTGCCCCAGCCAGCCAACGCGGGAAAAGATCTTCCCGCCGCCATTGTTGATGATCACGATGCGACGCTTTCCTAACGGCATCTGCGAGAGAACCCACGGCGCGCCCAGATCGTAAAGCGTGCTCAAATCCCCCACAATCAGCCAAGACTCACCAACCTCCGCGGCGATGCCCAGCCACGTGGAGATCAGTCCATCAATGCCGTTGGCACCGCGATTCGCGAAAACCTTGATGTCCTTTGAAACTTCTCCAGCGGTCACATTCCATTCTCGAATCGGCAAACTATTGCCGAGAAAAAGCGATGCTCCGTCACCGATGTGACGGGAAACATGCCGCATCCACACAGGCTCGGCGCAAGGGTAATCCTGGACCAATTGCTCCAGAGAAGTGGACAGCGCTGAACTTACAATCTGAGAAGTCTGGGCAAGCCGAACTGGATCAAGCTCGGCTAGTGAATCCCAAGGTAGCGTCCAGACATTCTCCGTCCGGGCCAATCCCCGGAATCCGGCCGCTGTGATATTCAGCACCTTGATGTCAACGGCGTCTTCCAGATCGCGCCACCAGCGCCAGGAGGGAACGGAACCAAGCCGGATCACTCGACGAGCTCCGGATTGCAGCAACGCCTTTTCCCCACCCGAAAGCATCAATCGTTTCAGTTCCGGAAACCCATGCAGATTTGCCGTGGCTTCCGTCACAATCGGGGCGCCCAAGCGCGCGAGAAACGCCGCCGCCTCCTGAGCTTCCCCAGGCAAGATCCCACTGGCGAGGATCATCAAGGGACTGTCATCGGACCAGAACGTTGAAAGGTCTTCCTTTTCCGCTTCAAGTTCTCCTTGAATACCCACTAAAGGATCGTCAAAAATCCTCACCGGCGCAGGTCTGTCCCAAGCATCAATCACCGACACTCCCTCCTCCAGGCACACATTCAGGTGCACTGGCCCAGAGCCCGCGCCGTTGCATTCCCGGACTAAACCTTGTCCCTTCACCCACTCATAGCTGCCAGTCCTAGGCGCATACACGCCAAAAATGCCCTGCTGCTCGATCACTTGGGGAGCGCCGCTGCCGCTGTAACGACTGGGGCGATCCGCAGTCACGGCCACCAGCGTCCTACCCTGATAGTAGGCTTCCACCATCGCCGGTAGTAGTTCCGCCACCGCCGTGCCAGACGTAGTAAGAACGGCCACGGGAGAGAAAGTAGCCATCGTCCGTCCCAGCGCGTAAAAGGCGGCGCTACGCTCGTCAAAAAAGTGCTTTAGAGGCGCGCAGCGGGAGGTCAGCGCTTCAATGAGCATCGCATTCCGTGCACCGGCACAGACGCAATACTCACGCACTCCCAAGGCTTCCAAGTCAGCGAACAAGGCGGCGGCGACGGCACTGTTACCGTTGGAGGGTTGAGCCGTCATATCGCTCACTCGTTTAGATTCCCAACAAATGCGCCACGGCCTGCCGTTTCAGCCGCAGTTCACGCCATTCGTGATCGAAAGCACTACCGCCGACGACACCGCAGCCGCTTGGGAGCATGACAGTGTTTTCCTGCCAGCCCACGCCACGAATGCTCACCACCGCATGGAATTGATCGCGGGTTTTCAGACCAAATGGCGCACCAAAAAAGGGCGGAACACCGAGCTTGTTTCGGTACTCCATAAGCTTGGCCACATGGTCATCGTCCCGTGGCAGGCATCCCACAGCTGGCGTGGGATGCAGCAGACGGATCAGCGCATTTAGATCGGGATCCGCGTGGAGTTCGACTGTCATCGAGGTGCGGAAATGAGTCAGTCCCGTCGCCTCCGTTGCTTCACGACTCGTCTGTTGAAGTTCACCCAGCGGAGCAAGGGCTCCGCGAAGAAATTCGGCCACGATTTCATGTTCCTGGATCTCCTTTGTATCCGTCATGAAATGCTCGCCACTGCGCGGCTTCGCCGTGCCGGCGAGCGCCATGGTCTTCAGCCGCCGTCCTTCGATATCCAGCAAAAGTTCGGGAGTGGCGCCAAGAAAACCTTTTTCCGGCCAGAGAGCGACATAGCCCCACAGCCCTTCCGGCGCATGCACTACGTTTGGCAGGAGACCCGCCATCGAGCCATCCATCAGTTGTCCATCCTCGCAGACGGCTGGAACCATCTTCAGCATCAAGCCCTCTCTGACATCTTTACGGATGCGCCGAAACACCATTTTGAACCGCTCCATGGAAGGTGTTTTCCAGCGGATGTGCGGCGCCTGCTGTGGAGGGAGGTTCTCGAAAGTGGTCAGCCTCGCCGGAATTTTCCACGGCTTTGGGTCGGAGAGGGTGAAATCGTTGACGTAGAAGCACACCTCATCCGGAGGGGTTGCCGCTTCAGTAAACGGCCCCTCTCCGATCCACTTCTGTCCATCTGGGAGCCGGAATAAAGCTAAATCCATCTATCGCTTGGGGCTCTCACGATGAAGCAGAAGGACACTGTCCGCAACAAGCGAAAATACCAGACATTCAGGCATCGCTGCTCGGCCCCGGGCGATCCCTCAATTCCGCGAAGATCAGTCGTCCCGCGCTGGCTTGGTGGGTGCCGCTAACCACGATTGGCACTGTCTCACCCATCAACTGAGAAGCGTGATTTACGACAATCATGGCGCCGTCTGGCAAATAGCCGACCGCCTGATGCCGGTCCTTCCCGGGTTTCACGAGGCTGAGTTCCAACTCGTCTCCCACATGCAGTTCTGGCTGCAAGGCCTGGGTGAGGTCATTGAAATTGAGCACCTGCACCCCGCGCACCTGCGCGACTTTGCCTAAATTTACGTCATTGGTCAGCAGGCGCGCGCTCAACTCCCGGGCCACCGTCACCAGGCGGGTATCCACGGCATCATTCGCATGTTTGTTGTCCTCGTGGATGGTAAATTGCAGCTTGGAGGCTTCCTGCAGGCGCTGGACGCTTTCCAATCCTCGCAGCCCGCGGGCACTTTTAAGGGGATCACGCGAATCCGCGAGGCGCTGCAGTTCGTCCAACACGAAACGCGGAATGACAAAACTGCCCGAAAGAAATCCCGTGGCAAAGACCCTCGGAAGCCGCCCGTCGATAATGACGCTGGAATCCACCAGAATGGGTTCGCCTTCCGAGGCATCACGCCGGAACCGCACATAGGGAATGATAAACGAAAATTGATCCCTGTCGCTCCGTAGCGCGAGGGTGATCCCCAGAAATCCGAAGACCGCATACAAGCAGATATCTACTACGCTGCGCACGGATTCCGCGTCCTCGAGACTGCGAAACCAGGGGAGGTCAAAAATACCAATCTTCGTGACGAGCCATGCGCAGAACAAACCGACCAACAATCCAAAAGTGCCGTTGGAGAACTCGCGGAAAGTGAATTGCGCCAGAAGCGCATCGATGAGGATAAAGAAAAATCCCGCACCCAGGCCTACAAGCGTCCCCTGCCACACCGGAAGCTTGAACCCCTCAGCGATGACGGCCCCCAATAGCACGGCGAGCGTCAGGAATAACATCCTGGCGAGCCTTATTGACCATGGCGCCTGCATTGCGGGTTAATTGCTGCTCAGTTGCTTAACGGTCAAGAAGATAGCAGAGGGACCTTTGCCCATGGTTCACCGTCTCCTTCCGCCCCCAGTTGGGGCCGGGGGTGCCTTTTGGACAGGCTCCGTGCTGCCTTTATCCTTGTAGAACAAAACGCCCCGCTGCCTCAGGTTTGCGATCAGCGCTTTAAAGTCAGCTTTCAGCGCCGGGTCCTTAATAAGCGCCGCCAACAACCCATCGCCCGTCCGGACATCAGTCGCCACGCGCGTCAGGGCAGTGGCGCCATTGTCGATGGACTTCAGAGCTTGCTTCGCGGTGTCCACCGCGGAGTCAGCTTTCGTCATCATGGAATCGGCTTTCGCCACAACAGAATCCACTTTGCCAAACGTGGGCTCCAGTTTCTTGGCTGTGTCCTCAAGCGCTTTGGCCGCTGATTTGAAGCTGGCCACGGCGTCTTTCACGTCTTGAGTCGTTTCGTCTCCAAACGTTTTTTCGTCCAGACGGGTCATCATCGTATTGAGGTGCGTGATGGTGTCTTTCACTTCGTTCATGCTTGTTTCTGACAGCGCCCCATCGTTGATGCGTTTCAGGGACAGACGCAGATCTCCGAGGGTGGCGCGGAGATCCACCAAGGTCTCGTCCACCTGTTTGCTTAACTGATCCGCCGTTGCCTGTAGCCCGCCCAGCCCGCTCGCTTTCTCAACCTGCGCCGAGGGAATGACGGCACCGTCCTCGATATAAGTGCGTGTGCCAGATCCCGAAGGTCTGATCTCGATGAAGGAGTCACCCAGGAGACCGGCGGTGCCGATGCCGAACTTCGCGTCCGTCGGGATGCGCACATCCTGGAAGATTTCCAGATAGATAATCACCCCGTTGAACTCAGCGTTGAGGACGGGTTTTTTGGCGACTTTGCCGATGCGCGATCCGCCGAGCATGACAGGAGTATCGTCTTTGATGCCGGTGCCATCCGGGAAAGGCACTGTCACTGAGTAGGTGTTTTTCAGGAGTTCCTTTACACTGCCAAATTGCAGGATCAGGAAACCCAGCAATGCCAGACCAAAAGTCAGGAACAGGCCTACTAGCAATTCGGTTTTTTTGCTTCGTTCTTCCATGGAAATCGTCGGCGGCTACGCGGGGCGCTGCTACCTCTTTTAGTGATTCTTGGTCAGATGTGACATGAATATGGCACAGATTGAAGAACTAGGCATCTCCCCGTATGCCGGAATGGCCGTTGATGAAGTCTTGCAGCACAGGATCGTCCGAGTGTTTTAGCTCTTGGGGCGTTCCGCAAAAGTAGATGACACCATTCTTGAGCATGGCCACTCGGTTGGCGATCTTGAAAACACTGTTCATGTCATGGGTCACGACGATCGCTGTCATGCCGAAGCGGTGACGCAGTCGCAGGATCATCTGGTCGATGACGTCAGAAACGATGGGATCCAAGCCGGAAGTCGGCTCGTCGTAAAGAACACACTGAGGGCGGGAGATGATGGCCCGCGCAATTCCGGCCCGCTTCCGCATACCCCCTGAGAGATTCACGGGCATCTTTTCTTTGTGCTCGTCCAGTTCCACTACCTCCAGGGCCTCATGGACACGTTGGTCGATTTCTTTCTGGTCCTTGACCCCGCCTTCATGGAGGGGAAATGCCACATTTTGCGCGAGGGTCAGGCTGTCAAATAGCGCGGCGTTTTGGAAAAGGATTCCAATCTGTTTGCGGATCGGCGCCAACTGCCGCTCGCGCAGGCCAGCGAAGTTCTGGCCATTGATGGAGATGCTGCCTGAGTCAGGACGCATGAGGCCGATTAGATGCTTTAGGAGAACGCTTTTGCCTTCGCCGCTGGGGCCGATCAACATTAGCGTTTCACCACGGAAGATGGTCAGATCCAAACCCCGCAAGATGTGCTGGGAGCCGATTTGCTTGTGAAGCCCGCGCACCTCAATGAAGACCTCATTCTGCGTTCCTTCGGTCATAACCCAGTGCCCAGCGGAAAAAAGTAGTTCAGAAGGATGCTCAGGAAGAAGTTCGAAATCAGGAGGGCCAGTGATGAATAGACCACCGCTCTCGTGGTGCCGATGCCGACCCCCACGGCGCCATTTCCCGCCGTGAGCCCTTGATGACAGGAAATGACCGTGATCATGACGCCAAAGACGAAACCTTTGATCATGCCAATCGAGAGGTCCTCCATATTGGTATGGTCATGCACATGGGTGATGAACCAGGACTCTGGCACGCCGAAACCATGGACCACTACGAAGTAGGATGCCCCGAGTCCAAAGGTGATGCTCTCTGCCACGAGGATGGGCATGGATACCATCATTGCCACGAATCGGGGCAGAACCAGGAAGTCTACAGGATGCACCGCGAGCGCGCGCAGGGCATCGATCTGCTCGGTCACCTTCATGGTGCCGATCTCGGCCGCCATGGCAGCTCCGACTCGACCGGTAACCATGAGTCCCGCCAGGACAGGCCCCAGTTCCCGGCACATTGCCACAGACACAATCGCCCCTACACCTGATTCCACGCCGAAGTCCTTGAACTTGAAATAGCTCTGCGCCGTGAAGACCGCGCCTGTGAAGGCTCCCGTCACGATGACCACCACTTGCGAACCGAAACCAATGGCCACGATCTGATGGGCCACCAACCGCATCCGCCATGCACCCAGACGTACAGCCTCGCCGAGTTCCACCAGCAATTCCGCCAACTGTCCCATGTACGACAGGAAATTCAAAAATAGGCGACCAGGCAGGCGGAGCAGATCCATGGGCAAACGGGGCCGTATCATGCACGAGTTTGCCGCTCAGCGCAAATAAGGGTGTGCCTCTCCTCTGCGAGATAAGCACGGCCTACATTGGCGCTCGTAGGCATCTAATCGCAAATACCAATCTTACTCCGCTCTTTTACTCGTTAGAGGAACAGTTTCTTTGCGCATTGCCAAAGCTCGAATTCTCCCAAAACGGTCGCTCATGCGCTGGCGCTGAATGCCCTGAGCCCGTTCCAGAATACCTTCCGCAAATCGGCCTAAACGCAGGTCTTCAAACACCTTTACATCGCTGGAATCAGGGCTGGACGAGCCTGACTTGGTAAGTAGCGCCAAAACAGCCGTTTCCTGGGCTGGGGTGACAATTTCGTGTCTTATCAAAAACACGCGTGTCAGTTTGCTTGGAAGTGGCTCGATCTTCATCGGAAGGACTTGATCAACCCACAACCGCGGCGCCAGCATCAACACGCGCATCCCTTCTTCCCGGAACCACAAACCTCCCCAAGTCGCCACCATGGCTTTCGCTTCATCGGGTGAGAGTCCGCTCGCCATGAGCATGGGGACCATTTCTGCGGACAGCGCCTTCTCGGCGATATCCAACGGCTGCGTGGTCTTATCCATCTGCACCTGAAAAGAAGGATCAATGGGTTCTGCCGACTCAGGAGCCAAAACCTTCTTCCAGCGCGCTTTACCATCGCGTACCTGAAGGACAATGGCAGGTATGTCACCATATCCGGGAACTGCCTTGGCAAAGCGCACGATTTCCTCGCCTTTCATCAAGACGGATCGCGGTGTGTAGGCATTCCCAGCCCCACGGTAGAAGATGAATTTCTCAGTCTGAGTAGGCTTTGAACCTTCTTTTTCTTTGGAGGGAGTTGCTTGAAAATACCAGGCATCGGGCACGGCACGAGCGGCCTCATAATTATCTCCCAAGCCCTTCGGCACTTCGGGCAACGGCACCGCCAACGGCGTATGAGGTGGCAGCAACTGCCCCTCCCACACGGCTGCGGTATACTTCAGAGCCGTCGGCGCGGGATACCATTCCGTAAACCGCCCATCGGTGAAGGAAGCGGTAACTTTGACGGCCATTGGGGTAGACGGATAAAAATAGATGACCGGCGTCTCCATTCGAATCAGAGACATCGACTGCTTCGCAAAGGGCTGGTTCGTTTCGACAAAGGCGGGCAGCGCACCCTGTTCCAGATAAGGCAAATACCACCTCAGGAGATTGCCGTCGGATCCTGAGAACACGGTGAAAGTTCCCCACTCATGAACTTCCAGTTTTTCCTGCGCCCCTGCGCAGGACATCCCAATCCCCACTGCCAGCAAGCAACCAACAATCGCGCGATTCATCCTGTTATCCTATCACGCCTCGATTCACGCCCGTGTAAGGAGATTGTAAAAGCGCACGGTCAGCGAGCCCGTGCGCCTGCCAAAGGTTTCACTGCTTGTTCAGCAGGCTGCGCACCTCAGCTTCGGAATAACTGGGATTGCGGCTTTCCCGGATGTAAGGACGCTCACTTTTCTCCATGGCTTTCTTGGCGTCAGGTTCCGCGCGAGTACTATAAACATCGTCCCCCATTCGCGAGGCTTTCCCGCTGAATCGATTCTCCTGCCCGGAGAAGCGGCTATCCTTGGTGTTGAAAGTTTCGTCGGCCAACTTGCTCTCCTTGTCTGAGCCGGAGAACTCCTTGTTGCCGATGTTGCTCTTCTTGTCTGACTGCGCGAAGTCCTTTTCTTTCACCTCGTCCTTGCCGCTGTAGAAAGCTTTGGTCTGGGTAAAAGCCTTCGGATTGTACTTGTCCGTCCTGAAGGCCTTGTCAGTTTTCATCGTCGGCGACTTCTTCTCGAAGCTGCTTCGCTGCGAGAAGTCGCTATTGAATAAAGCGCGATCGGCAGCGGCCATGCGCTCCTTATAAGTCGGGCCGAATTCGCTCTTCTCGGACTTTTTGCTCCCCGCATCGTCACTGGAACATTGCGTGAGTGCCAGCAACGCCAAAAGCGCGCAGGAGTTCAGCACGATAGTCCAAGTCATTCTCGTTTGGCAGGCGGGGGATTGGCCAGAAACAGCGCCTCAGTGAGCACGCTGTCGGGTAGGTGGAATTTTGCCAGCTCCCGGGGCAGTCGATCAAGCTTATTCCAGCCGCGATAAAGATCGACGAGCAGTTCCGCCATCTCACTCGTCAGTCCATCCCGCCAGCTCATCAACAGATTCTCCGCCTGCTCATAGCGGCGTTGGTCCAGGAGATAACGCGCATAAGCCTCGACCAGATTCGGATTGGCCGTCGCGGTGTCACGCATCCGGCTCAGAGCCAGTGCGAATAATTCTTCTGCCCAATTAGCTTGTCCGGCCGCGGCAAAGGCTTCGGCAAATTCAGCAGTGTCCCCACCGCCCGGGAAGCTGAGGCGTGTCACTTTGGCAAACAGATCCTGCAACCCATGACGATCACCGAGACCAGCCAGCACTTCGACGTAGACAGGTGACTCAGTCAGTCCCTTCCGATCACCCACGGAAGCTACGGCTAGCGCCCACTGTGGCTTTTTACTCTCAAGGAGTGTGCGCACAGCCAACTCACGTGCCGTACGAAAACCTATATTTCGTTGCTGCCACGGCGCGAGGATCTTTTGCAGCGCAGACTCCTGCAAACGCGCCGCGAACGCACTGAGTGCCAGAGACATCGTTGCGCTTTGGACTGTGGCATCTCCGGTAAGCAACTTGATCCAGGAATCGGCTCGTGAACTGATCGCTTCCTTGGAAAGAAAATCCGTCAGCCCCTCGAGCGCCTCCGCTTCATCGGATTGCACTCGCAGGAGGGCCAGGACTTCCAGCCCCTGATCCTCCGTCGGGGACCAAGTTGGATCTGAGGCTAAAAGTCGAATCTTTTCCAGTCTCAGTTTGAAACGCTCAGGATCAGTTTTCACCGTCCGCTCTGCTCTGAGCAGCAAACTCTGCGCGTCTATCTTTCGGCCGTGTTCGGAAAGGATCCGGCTGAGGAGCACCACGCCACCTGTATGCGTGACCAGCGTGGGCCTGCCACTACCAGTCCCACCACCGGAACGACCGGTAGAATCCTGGCCTGTACCATTCATTTGGGATGCTGTTCCGCCAACGCCCGGCCCACCCGTCACGGCATTCATCAGAATTCGTATTTCTTCCCAATGGTCTCCTTTGGCAGCCAACTCCGCGCGCAGAGCCAGACCATTGCGAACGGCCTCGTTCCAGAAGTTGACCAGCGGGATTTCCCGCAGAGCGTTCAAGGATTCCTTGTCGTTTCCCTGCTCGTGCAACAACGCAGCCCGGCGCCAGCTTGCGTCCAGTTCAGCAGGCCAGAGGCGGTGCAGCTCTTCCCAAGCCGCGAGCGCACCCGCTTTGTCACCATGGCGTTCCAGCAACTGTGCCAATTCCTTCAAGTAGGGCACCTCCTCCGGCACCCGGCCCTGTAGCGGCTTCACGCTGGCTATCCCCCGGAACGCCAGCATGCGCAGCCTCCCTATCTCATGCTGCCAGGCTAGGAACTTGGCGTGTTTCTCCCGCAAGGTTTCTTCACTAATGCCCTGGGGTTTGAACTGTGGTTCCGCCACGAAAAGCTTCTCGATGTACGGAATGGCAAGGGACGTCTCACGAGCTTGCTCGCATACCCGCAGCAGTTGCTCGCAGTATTCGGTATTGGAGGGCGCGCGATCAGGCAGGCGCCGGTAGATCTCAATGCACTCCCGGGCGAGGCCTTGCGATTCCAGATAGCCGCCCAGCTCAAGCATGGTTTCCACAGATTCATCGCTTTCCAGGAACTCCCGGATCGCCTGCAACCGTTGCGGGTGGTTCATCGACCGCATCTTCCGAACCAGCGCATTGTTACGCCAGATGTTGAACTCATAGTTCGACCTCGGTCCCAGCGGCACGCCGCCATTGCGTTGCGCGAGCGCGGACTCAATGCTCACAAGATTATCTGCCAGACCATCCTGCTTGATCGCATCGGTCCATTCCCGCAGGTCTTCCCAGTAGTTGCGCAGATGATCCATATCATCCACCCGCGGACTGATCGGAAGACCGGAAGGCAGCTTGCCCATGATCGGTTCAGCAAACTGATGGGCCGCCAGAAAATCGTTCCCCAGATAATTGCGAAAGATGTCATCGCTCAGATCAGTCACCCCTGCGATTCCCATCACTCGGGCTTCCCGCAGAGACCCCATTCCGGAACTCGGCAATCGCCTCAGTCGCGCCCAACTTCGAAAAAGAAGCTCCTGGCGCTCGGCTGGTGTTTGAGCGGTTCTCCAGAGCTTCGAGAAACTTTGCATGAACGGGTCATAGGCATTCGGGGTTTCGGCCACCAATGGCTTATTCCAGACCTCCTTGAGGTAATGGCGTTCCAACGCTTGATCCCCACCCGATTCGGCAAGCCGGGCTAGCAGCAAAGCGTAGTCCGCCCCCAGGGAAGGTGCATTGCGCCTGGCAGCCTCCATCAGGTCCAGGGCGAGTTCTTGTTGCTGGCGGCTTTCCAGCTTCCGGGCCACATCGATCAGTTCCGTGTTGCTCAGCAGTCGAATGTTGCCCAACACCTCAATGTCCTCGCGGGTAAACAGAAAGCCCGGGTCCTCCGCCAGAATATTGCATACAGCCTGGAACATGCCTTTTCGCTGCTGTTGACGGGCGGGGCTAAGCTTCGGATCACGAATCCAGGCTGCCACATCTGTGAAGCCATGGGACTTCACCCCCATCCAAAGAAAAATAAACTGGCCCTCGAATGACTTGGACTCCTTCAGTCGTGTCGCCAGCATTCTCCGGAAGGCAGGGCCTTCCCCGAGATGAAACATCGCCCAGATGCGTTCGATCTCCGGCAGTTCTGTGCCTCGCAGGAGTTGCAGGCCCTCGGTCACAGTTTCATCGTTGTCTTTGCCTTGAGGTGTAGCTGACTTGGAAGCATTGCGAAGCAGAGTTGCCAGTTCGGCGACCGCCCGCAAGCGAGCCGCCTCAGGTTTGGCTGGCAACTCAAGGCATTCTTCACGAGGAACACTCAGGAACACGCGCAACCTGTCCCGTTCCGCCGTCTCCAGACCGGGTGCATTTTCCAACGCGCTTGTAAGCGCCGAGGAGATCGGAGGAACCCCTGCTTTTGTTGCTTCCAGCACGGGCCATGGCCATTTTTCGGGGGGAGTGGAAGCGGGAATCGGCTCATGTGAACTTCCCTTCAACAATTGGATAAGACTGCCCCGTGCTGCCTTCTCGTCACCCAAAGCTCTTTGCTGCAAGGCCAGTTGCAGAAGATTCTTCCCATCCCAACCTCGGACGCGCGCGAGTTGTTCGAGCACTCGCCGCGATGAGTCATCCTGGCCGCTCTCAGCGTAATAACTTGCAAGCTCACCTAGGGCCTCGGCATCTTGCGAAAAACGCAGTTCCAGTCGTCGCCGTGCCTGATCCGCCTCGGCAATGCGAAAGTCGCTTTCCAGCAGTTGCACCAGTTGACGCCACTCGCCCGCTTGTTCGCTGGAGGCCGCACTCGCGGCAATCTGCTTTTGAAAATAAATGGCGCTGGCGGTATCACCAGCCTGCAGCGCTGCCGCGCGCAACTGATCCAGCGAGAAGGGGGTTTCCGGCGCCGTGTAATACGCCTGCTTCATGGCCTTGAAGGCCTTTTGAGTATCGCCTTCCCGCTCATAGACCAAGGCCAGCGCTTCCTGCCAGAAGGCATCAAAGGGATGACGACGTGTCCGCTCAACCAGGAGATCCCTCAGAATACCGAGCCGCTGCTTCTTCTCGTCATCCGGTAAGCCGCCCTGAATGGCTTCCAGCCAGAGCATCCGGTCCATCCCTCGCTGGAAGATCTCGCGGCGACGCTTCACATCGCTTTCCAGTTCCAGCAGTTTCATCTGTACACCTGCGAACTCCCGCAGCTTTCTCAGCGCGATGAGCAATTCCGCATAGCGCTCCAGCAATGGCGAGGCGCTATCCTTGGCCTCCCGGGCCGCCTTGTCCCAAAGCTCCAGCGCTTTCTCCCGTTTTCCGTCTTCCATGTAGAACTGGGCGAGGGATGAAAGCACCGCCTCATTTCCTGGAGCTTCCTTCACCAGCGACTCCAGGATTTGCAGAGCTTCGGGCAGGCCCCGCTTGTTTTCCCGTTTGCCTTCGACTTCAGCGAGACGCAGCAGATAGTTCACGCGGTTCGACGGATCTAACCCGCTCAAAAGGTGCAATTGTCGCGTGGCCAGAAGGGGGTTCTTAAACTTCTCGGTCAGCGCCAGATCGAGAATCAGTTTTTCTGCTTCCACAGGCAACGCGCGCCATTGATGCGCATCGTTGAATTTAACGCGTTGCGCCAACTCATAGGCGACCTCGGATTGGTCGGCTCTCAGGCACCACCAAATGGCACGCAACATCCGGGGTTCGGAGATCTCTGGCGCCATCCGTACGAGTTCCTGGTGGATTGTGTTCAGCCATGGACGCATCCAGGGCGGCAAGATACGCACCGGGCCAACCACTGGCCCCCAGGCTTGTTTCAGCGCCAGACTGATCATCTGGCCGGCGGCGTAGTCCTGAACGTATTCGGAGACCGAATCCGGCTTCGGTGGTGGTGCTTCTGATCCGAATCCTTCCCCGGTGAAAATGGCGGGCAGCCGGAACTCAGCAGGGCTTTCCAGTATAGGGGTCACTTTAGGTCCCTGACCGCCGGTTAGCAGAGACAGGATGCGCTCATCCACGTCTGTCCGTTTCTCATAGTTGTCGCTCTGCGTCCACGCACTCTCCATCAGCCGCAACGCTTCTTCGTTCGCGCCGCGTTGCACCAGAACATCCGCGAGGCGGAGCAGTTCGTCTCTTCCTGACGCAGGTTGCGTAGCAGCCAGCCGTGCCGCGTTTTCAGCGGCTTGAGTGTCGTTTCCGCTCGCCAGAAAATTGGACACTTCATTGAGCCGGCGCTGGGTTTCTTCAGGAACCGTGGTGGTGGAAAAAGAAGACAGCACTTTTTCCATCTCCTTCGTGCGTCCGCGGGCTCGATAAAACGCCGCGAGATCGAACGCGAACTCTGCCTTTTGCGATTCCCGCTGCCAGCGCTGTTTGAGCAGGTGCTCCGTCACCCCATCAAGAGATTTGCCCCGAGTGAAGGCCAGCACCTGCTTCTCCACGTCCTCATTTATCCCCTGCATCTTCAGGAGGTTCATTAGACACATCTCTGCCTCTTTGTTTTCTCCCAGCCGCAGGTGTGCCAGCGCTCGCAGGATCACCAGGCTCGCGGTGTCAGAACCGTCCCCCTTGAGCACTTCATCCAGCAACTGCGCCGCTTCTTTAACACCACCGTGATCGAGCAACGCGCCCACCAATTCCCAGCGATGCTCCTGAGCCTGAGGGAAAGCCTTCATCAGCTCCCGCCGCCAGTGCACCTCCTGCTCGTCGTCCACGATCTGCTGGAAGAAACTGGCCAGATCACTCAAGGCTTTTTCCGACACCGGCTTGACCTCTGCAGCCTTGAGCAGTCCCGTCTTCAGAGTATCCAACTGCCCGAAGCGCTCATTGAGCTTCACCAGCTTTTGAAAGAACTGTTGATAGCGCCAGTCCTTAAAATGCAGGACGTCCATGCCTTGGCGCAGAGCCTCGGAAGCTTTCTCAAAGTTTTCTGCCTGCTCTTCCAGACGGGAAAGATCGAAGAGCGCATCCAGCTTCCGGGCGGGATCCGCACTGGCAGCAAAGTTGCGATAAAGCACGATCGCCTTGTCCAGAAACCCGGCGCCCAGCAAATGCTGAGCGACCATGCGGGCGAGAGCCCCATCATCCGGTTGCTCGCGAATCGCTTTCTCCCAGACGGCAGCCGCATCATCGGGTTTTCCCAACTGGATCAGCAACGAGCCTTGTTCCACCAATAATGCAGAGTGTAAGGCACTGGGAAAGGTCGCTGCTTCCGTAAGCTTCTCCACATAGCTCAACGAGTTCTGAATTCGTCCCGCCTCCCGTAGCAAGTCCGCCATGGCCCGCAGAGCGATCGTGTTTTTCTCGTCAAGGGCGAGCACCGCTTCGTAGGCCGTAATCGCTTCGGGCATCTTCTCAGCCTTTCGCAGTAGATGCGCTTTCACAATCAAGACATGCGGATGTGGCTGACCGGCAGCTTGGGCGCTTACACTATCCAGCAGAAAAGAGGTGGCCTCATGCTTGTCATACAATGCCCAGAGCAGTTCTAGCACCCGCCCATACTCGGGCTTTTCCACCAGCAGATTCAGGTATTCCGTGGCCAGGCGGACATCCTTATCGGGCCAGGGATTCGTCTTCTCCTGCGCTGGCGCCAGGGATGAAGCACCCCATAGGGCAGCCACGCAAAACGCGCAGGCCCTTCTCTGCCAGAGCACAGCGTGTTTCTGGAAACGCCGTAGGATCACATTCACGGTAAGTAGCATACGCTACGCCAGGCATTTCCTGCATCGAAAAATGGCGGGCCTGCGGAGGTGAGCTTTTGCAAACGAGATAGGGAGGATCATTCCGGGTCCGTATAAGCTGGTGAATTGCTAATCCCATCGCAATGAAGCTACTGAGTCCTCTCTTCAAACTGACGATCCTCTCCGTTGCGGGGTTGGCGGCGCCATTGCCGATGTCGGCTCAATCCAGCGAAGCAAATCGCACCCCCGCCTTTCTTGGGGCCGAGGGAGCGGGGAAATGGGCGAAAGGCGGGCGTGGCGGGAAAGTGATCGCGGTGACAAACCTGAATGACGCCGGGTCGGGCAGCCTCCGCGTGGCAGTCGAGACGCAGGGACCGCGCACCGTCATCTTTCGCGTCTCAGGCACGATTGAACTGACCAAGCCTCTGCGTGTTACCCATCCATTTCTCACCATCGCCGGCCAGACTGCGCCCGGCGATGGGATCTGTTTGAAAGGTCATGAGCTTCAGATCGGCAACACGCACGACATCGTCATTCGTTATCTGCGATGCCGGCCGGGCGACCAAACCTCGAACCCAGGCGATATGGATGCGATCAGCATCTGGGACGCGAAGGACGTGATCATCGATCATTGTTCAGGCACTTGGAGCACTGACGAATGCCTGTCCGTCACGCGCGATTCCGATCGGCTGACCGTCCAACATTGCCTGATTGCCGAAGGGCTTACGAAGCACTCCTACGGCTCCATCATCGCTTCCTACCGCGGTGCGATTTCTTATCTGGGCAATCTCTACGCTTGCAACATCTCCCGCAATCCAAGGCCCAGCGGACACCAGGACATCAAGGAACATGCGAACGAACCCGGACCACGCATCGACTTCCGCAACAATGTGCTTTATAACTGGACCTACGGCCCCGGCTATACCGGCACCGGCGAGTCGACAGGTCCGGAACGGATCGCGATGAACTACGTCGGCAACTATTTGAAGCCCGGCCCGGATACCTCGGCAGGGGACCGGTTCAAGGTCTTCACGATTTTCAAAGGGGGAACCGCGGAACTCTTTCTCGACGGCAATCAATTTGACCCGCCGCAGTCCATTCGCTTCCAGTCGGAACTGCTGACGGTTCGTCCGGGCAGCACGCTCATTCTCCGCGATGCTCCTCTACCGATTGAAGCGCCCACGGACAACCTTACTGCCAAGGCAGCTTATGTGCGCGCACTGGAAAGCGTCGGAGCATCCAAGCCTGCGCGAGATGCGGTAGACGCTGGCATCATCGCCGGCGTGCGGGACGGCACAGGCCGCCAAAAGCTGACTATCGCAGAGGATGCTTGGCCTGGGCTACGCGGCGAGGACCCCGCAGTCGACGGCGATGGTGACGGTCTTCCCGACGCCTGGGAGCGGGAGCACAGCCTGAACCCTGGCGATGGAACCGATGCGGCCAGTGTCGCCGGCCCCGAAGGTTGGACCCATCTGGAACTATGGTTGAACGGATTATGAACGGCGGGAGTAACCATGCGTTGCGGTGAACTGCTTCGGGCTTCATCGGTAGCGCCCGTAGTTCGGTAGCTGACCCTCGTGTTAGCTCCACTAAACCGCCACCTTCGCCCCGCTCGCCAGCATGCTCTCGGCATGCGCCCGCGCACTGTCCGCTTTCCCACCCAGCATGCGCGCCAGCTCCTCCACGCGCGCAGCATCCTTGATCTCACGCAAATTCGATCGCGTGCGTTGGCCTTCGTATTCCTTCGACACGACAAAATGGCTACCCGCCAGCGAGGCGAGCTGCGGCATGTGGGTAATCGCAATAATCTGATGACGCGCCGCCAAAGAAGCCATCTTCCGGCCTACTGCTTCAGCGATGTTGCCGCCGACATTGGCGTCAATTTCGTCAAACACCATCAACGGCACTCCATCCTGTTTCGCCAGAGCACTCTTCACCGCGAGAAGGACCCGTGAAATTTCCCCGGATGAAGCCGTCAGGCGCAAGGGCTTCAGAGCCTCACCGCCATTTGGCGCAAACAGGAACTCCACGCCCTCCAGCCCATCCCGAGCTGCTTCTGCGTGCGGCGTTAGTTCCACTTCAAAAACGGAGCGTTGAAATCCCAAATCACCCAGATGTTTAGCAATGTCCTTGGCCAGCTTCGGTGCGCCTTTTTGACGCTTCATGGTGAGGTCAGCACCCGCCTTCAGCATCTCGCGTTTGGCCTGCTCCATTCGCTGCTTGAGCTGCTCCAACACCTCGCCGCGGTTTTCCATCTTCTCCAGTCGGGCGGCGGCATCGTTACGGTGGGCTAGCAAAGCGGGAATGCTCGGCGCGTATTTGCGCTTCAGGCGTTGCAGGGTGTGCAACCGGTCTTCGAGACGGGCCAGTTCTTCAGGCTGAGCCTCGATGCCGTCGGCATAATCTCGCACCGCTTCTTCCAACTCCTGAAGCTCGATCTGAGCCGAGTTAAATCCGGCAAAGGACTTGCTCAGCGATGCATCGAACTTCTCCAGCTCATGGATCATCCTGGCCACATCCCGCAGACCGCCCAGAATACTTTGGGGACCTTCGGAAAGGCGCTCCACGACTGCATTGGAAAGTTCGCCCAGACGCGTGCTATTGGCAGCGCGCCTATGGCGATTTTCGATGTCTTCTTCCTCGCCTTCCTTGAACTGGGCGTCATCGATCTCTTTGATCTGGAAGCGCAGCATGTCCATCTCCTGCTCGGAGGCCCGTTCGGCCTGCATGAGTTCATCATGCTCCGTCTGCGCCTGACGCCAGGCTCGATAAGCAGTGCGGTACGCCTTCGCCAACTCTTCTGCACCCGCGTAGGCATCCAGCATTTCCAACTGCCGTTCCCTTGAGTGCAGCGATTGATGATCATGGGGCCCATGCAAATCCACCAGATGCTCGCCCAGGCTCTTCAGCATCGCCGAAGTAACGGGCGAGCCATTCACAAATTGCTTGTTTGTGTTCGCCCCAATGACACGGCGAATGATCAGGGACTCGCCATTAAGCGGATCAAAGCCCGCCTCAGTAAGAATAGCGTCCACCGCCGCGGACTGCCGCAGGTCAAAAGCAGCTTCCACCACACAAGTTTCCGCGCCGGTTCGGATCAGCCCTTTGTCCGCGCGCTCGCCGAGGATCAGCTTTAACGCGCCCACGATGATGGATTTGCCCGCGCCCGTCTCACCGGTCACCGCCACAAGCCCGGGAGCGAGCTCCCAGGCGAGATCTTCCACGAGCGCCAGGTTTTGTATCTTCAGGAGGGAAAGCATGCGGCAGGCGGTTTGACTATGATGAGTCCAGCCGTACTTTGCAACGGACGATGAGCGGTCTTGAGATTACTTTGTTGGGCACTGGCACTTCGGTCGGCATTCCCATGATCGGCTGCGATTGCGAGACCTGCCGTAGCGAAGATCCCAGGGATAAACGGCTGCGCTCTTCTCTCTACGTCCGTTCGGGTGATGTGGCATGGGTAGTCGACACGGGCCCGGATTTCCGGACCCAGTGCCTGCGGGCGAACATTCGTCATCTGGATGCCGCCATCTACACGCATCCGCACATGGACCATGTCACGGGTTTTGATGAGTTAAGGCGATTCTGCATTCCGGAAGACGCCACCATCCCCATTTACGCACTGCCCTCCTGCCTCGCCGTGCTGGAGCGGATGTTTTTTTATTCCTTCAATGGCGAGAACCGTTATCGAGGTTATCTGAAGCCCGAGGCCCATCCCATTCACGGACCATTCAAGCTCGGCGACATTGAAATCACCCCGCTGCCCGTTTTGCATGGGAAGGTCGAGACCGTGGGCTATCTGTTTTCTCGGCAAGGACAAAAGCTCTGCGCCTATTTGTCCGACATGAAGGAACCTCGTGAGGGGACGATTGAACTCATGAGCGGCGTGGATACTCTCATAGTGGATGCACTGCGCCACACACCTCATCCTACGCACATGAGTTTTGCCGAAGCACTGGAGTTCCGGGAAAAGGTCGGCCCACGCCAGACATGGTTCACGCACCTGCAATGTGAGATCAGGCACGAACCTGAGGAAAAAAAGCTGCCGCAGGACGTGCGAATCGCTTACGATGGATTGAAGCTGCAATGGTAAGAGCATTCCGTAGATCAGGTTTGAGTATTTGGCGTCTGGCCCTCTTGATGGGGACAGTCACGATGTTCGGCATCGCCAGGGTGCCCGCTCAAACCCCTGCGGCTACTGCCACGCCTGCCCCGCAGGATTGGGATGCGGCTCCTCAGACGCTCGTACTTTTCAATTCCTCATCAGAGTCCTCACGCAGCCTGGCGGAATATTATGCGAAGCTGAGGAAAATTCCGCCAACTCAGGTGGTGGGATTTCCCATGCCCGCCGAAGAGACCATTAGCCGGGAGGCTTTTGAAACCAAACTGCGCGAGCCACTCCTGCGCAAACTCATCGATAACAAATGGTGGGTGATGGAGAAGCGGGATCTGCTGGACCCCAACGGCAAGAGCTACGGTCAGGTGCCTCAGGTGGTGAAGCAGGACATTCAGGTGCTGGTCATCATGAAAGGGGTGCCGCTGCGCGTCGCCAAAACAGGCGAGTCTTCCAAACCGGGGGAAATGGACGAGGCTAGTGTGGACTCCGAGTTTGCGGCCATTGGCATGCTGAATCGGCCGCAGAAGGGGGCCATCGAAAACCGCTATTATGAGAGCGCTCTCCGTTTTCCCGATACGCAAAAATCCCGTGGCCAGCTCATCGTTGGCCGCCTGGATGCGGCGGATGACGCGACCGTGCGTCGCATGATAGATGACACCATGCTCGCGGAGAAAGACGGTCTTTGGGGCCGAGCCGTCGTGGACTTTAGCCTTATGGACGGCCCGTATGCTCAGGGTGAGCAATGGCTTGGTCGCAGCGTCGCTCTCTACCGGGAACTGGGCATACCTGTCTATGTGGATCGCACCAAGGATCTCATCGCCGACGCTTGGCCGCTGCCCGATACCATTCTCTACTTTGGCTGGTACACGGACAAAATCCGCGGAGCCTTCGCATCGCCCGACTTTCGTTTCAAACGTGGAGCCATCGCCTGCCATCTGCACTCCTTTAGTGCTGCAACACTGCGTGACAAAAATGCCGCTTGGTGCGCCCCGCTGCTGGATCACGGCGCCGCCGCAACGCTCGGTAATGTGTGGGAACCCTATTTGATGCTGACCCCACACTTCGATATCCTTAACGCGAGACTCTTGCGCGGCTTCACTTTTGGTGAGGCAGCATGGGCAGCAACCCCCGGCATCTCCTGGATGAACGTGGTCATCGGAGATCCCCTGTACACTCCCTTCCCTAAAAAGCGAGACGCCATCTCAGGCGATCCTGCCGACTTGGACTACGCTCTCTATTACGACCTCGTGGAGCGCTATCTGGCCCATGATCCCAAGAAGCTGCGGCGGGAGCTCATTCGCATCGCTGAGCAGAAGGAAAGTCCCCGGCTCCTGGAGTTCGCGGCGCTCATCAGCACCATGGATGAGAAGTATGGCGAAGCCAGTGACTTCTACCAACATGCCGCCGCACTGTACACCGACACCGCTGACCAGTTGCGGTGTGCCATTTATGAAGCGGAACTCGGACGGCGTGGTGGCGACCCCAAAGCTGGATTGGCCAGCCTCGCGCGCATCTTCGGTGACCAAAAGTTTGCGGGCGTTCCCGGCCTTGCCGCCGTTGCCGGACTGCAAAAACTTCTTCAGGCCAAATAGTCAGGCCGTCCTCGTGGCGAATTCAAATTGACTTCTGCCCATCCGGGAAGATAACGCCACCCATGCGTATTGCCCATGTTTTCGGTTCCCTGATCGCCGGGATATTGATCCACACCGCCTCCGTTCAGGCGGCAGACGAGATGAAGTTTCAAGTGCAGGGTAAGAACCCCGGCGGAGAATCGGGTTACCAGGGAGGCGTCACCCTGACCAAGATTAGCGCTTCGACCGCCAAGGTGGAATGGGTCACAGGCCCCAACAAAGATGTCACCCAAGGCGTGGCACTGCGCTCCGATAAAACCAAAACTGTTGGTGCAGCCTACGGCGGCGACAACGTCTATGGCCTGGCGATCTATGAACTGGACGGCAAGCGCATCCGTGCCCTCTGGACCCTCACGGCCACCGCTAAAACTTCGGACGAATATTACCTAACAGGCTCTGCCTTTTCCGGCAAGTGCCCTTTCGCCGATGGCACTCCCGGCGGCATCACTTTCACACCAGGCAAAGACGGGATGTACACCGTGAAGTGGGAACTACCCTCCGGCAATTATGAAGGCATCGGCGTGAAACTCGGCAAGGTGCTGGTGGCGGCATCTGGCAATCCGAAAGGTAACTTCGGCGTAGCAGGGTATTCTTTGAAAGGTGACGGCTTCGAGGGGCTCTGGGCCACCAATGGCGCTCCCGGCGCCGGCATCGAAAATTGGCTTCCTCAATCGGACTCTCCCTCCGCTCAGGCGAAGCCGGTGAGCGGAAACGGCACGTCGCTGGAATTTGGCGGTGATACCTATTACATGCGGGAGAATAAGAGTGCTCCTGGACAGCCAGTGAGTGAACTGCGCGAGTACCTTCAGAAGGGTCAAACTTGGGACAACTACGGGAAGATGGTCGCCCTGCGCTTGCATAGCCTCAAGACGGACGCTGATAAATTTGCTCAAGTAATGCTCAATGATGCACGGAAAAAATACCCCGGCACCTATGTTCAGGAAATCCTGATGACCCCCGAAGTTTCCCGCTTTATCTACATTCTGGTGAGCGGGGACGATGTGGAGTTTAACCTTTGGGAATATCGTAAAGCCAAAGCCGGTCTCTTCGGAACGCAGTTCGTGCTGCGTAACAAGCCGCCGTATGACACGCAGAAAAAGTTCAAGGCGGAACAGGACAAGAACATCGAAGATTGGCTCAAAGATCTGGGTGCCCTCGCCGATCAAAACGAGGAATATCTCAAGCTCACGGCTGGCGTTCAGCCCGTCGAAGAAGGTGAAACCAACGAAGGCACCGGCAGCGATGATATCCCACCTGAACTCGTGAAAGCCATCAAGGCTGACATCGACAAGTGCACCGTCATCGCCAAGAAGTTCATGGTCACCATCGGTGAAGGCAAGACCACCGCAGCTGTTGCACTCATGGGGAAATCCGCCTTCAAGACCTCAGCAGAGCGAGCCACATATGTTTCCAAAGTCGAGGCGAGCAACAAAACCCTCGGCTCCATGCAAGACCTCAAGCCCGACAACAAAGCCACGAACTTTGCCATGAAGGACGGTGTGATGACTTTCACGTTGGAAGTGGATGTTGAATACGAAAAAGGCAAGACCCGCGAAGTGCTGACATTCATCAAGAACAAAGCCGGCGACGTCGAAATGGTAGGCTATGCGCGCACGGCGAAGGAATAGCCGCGCGGAGTCGTGGTGCCGGGTGTCTCACACGGCATCACTTTCGCACCACTCCAGATACCACAGCCCTCGCAGATGCGGTCGCATAGTTTTCATTCCCGGAGCGCTCCGCTACCGCCTCCGCCGCATGATTCCAATTGCCAACCCAAGCACCAACAACAGCGCCCGGCTCGGCTCCGGCACCACCACGACAATTCCGCGGTTGAGAAACTGGCTTACATCCCACGAGTATCCCGTGTAGGCGCTGATGTCCGGCAGCTCCAGATCCCCGTTACCAAAACCGCCGGTGCGATAGTTGTCTCCTACGGTGAACCCATTGTTTACCAGAGTGGCCCAGTCGATCAGGTTAAATACGTCACCAAAGACCGGCACATACGTGTTGCTTAGATTCACCACGGAGATCGTGCCATTGTCATTCAGAGTGAATGTCGCGGTGACTTTCACCTGATCGTGTAACCCTGCCGCGCCCGTCACCAAACCGGCGTGATTCGTCGGTATTGCCGCGACCCAGGCTGCCAGATCCCCGTTGTAACTGGACGCCGCATTTCCCGTCGCCCCTTGTATCTGCAACTCCAACCGCAGCGTGCTGGTTGCAGGGCCCGTCGGTGCCGCCAATGTAAGGTTGTTGGAAAAAGTGATCGTTCCCAATTGATCGCCAGCTGTTGACTCCAGCGTGCCATTGCTGCTCGCGCCCGGCTTCAATATACCCGTGTCCAGGACCGCGCCCGTGTTGTCGCCGATGATGATATTCCCCGTCACAGTCCCCGCCCCGGAGAGAGTGCCGTCATGCGTGTAGGCAGTGCCCGTGTTGTTGGTGAAGGTCCCGCCCGCATTCACCTCCAGCCAGTAGGAATCCCGAATGCCACCAGCCGCCGTACTGATACGCATGATCCCCTGATTCACGGTCGTCTTGCCGATATAGGAATTGTCTGCCTGTAGATCGAGCAGCCCTGCGCCCGTCTTTGTAAGACCACCCTCGACCACGGTGCGTGTCGGCGTGATCAGACCATCTCCTGGTGTCCAACTCACCACCGTGGAGGCGCTCGTGGTCGTGCCGGAAATGATGTTAAAAGTGCGGATACCCGAGCCCAAGTTGATAGTGGATGCGCCGGCCGTATTTGTCGCATTAAAAGTGAAAAGGTTCGTTCCTGTTGCAGTAAGATCACCGTTGAGTGCCAGCTCACTGCCCTTGCCATTCGGAGTAGTCGCGAAAACGGAACGCTCTAGACCAAAGGTTTGACCATTAATAAAAAGGCCGCCCGAGCCGATGGTTAAAAGGGTGAGGCGGTCGTTGTTCCCATTCAGACCGAAGTCTGAGCCCGCGGTCGGATTATACGTGGAGGCCAGATTCATCGTATTGACCGTCCATTGTCCTCCGCTGTTGATGGCGCCGGCCACTCCCCCTGTGACAGAATAGGTGCCTGTAATGGTCAGAAAGCCGCCATTGGTACTGCCCTCATTGATGCTGCCACCGGTTTGAGTGAGACTGGCAATGGTTTGTACGCGGCTGTTGAACCGAAGAAACCCACTGCTGAGGTTGACGGAAGAGGTGGTGGCCATCTGGTTGTCTTGGGTCCATTCCAGAATGCCTCCGTTCACGGTGACATCACCGGCCAGAGAAATACCGCCACCCGTCTTCGACATGGAAAGGGTGCCCGCTGTGACATTCACTGTGCCGGTAAAGGTGTTGGAAGCCGTGCCACTGAATCGAAGAATCCCGGCCCCCTGTTTGGTAATGCCACCATTGACCGTGGCCACGCTTACGCTGAATACCACGGTCGCAGCGGCGTTCACATCAAAGATCCGTGTTACCCCACCCAGGTCCAGCAGTTCAGTGCCCAAGCCACCCGCAGTGCCAATGGTCGCCGTCGCTGTCGCCGTGACGTTTCCGCCCAGCACCATTTTCGCCGTGGCGGGGTCGTTCCCCGCAAAGTTGGAAGTGTTGATGTTAATAGTCCCTCCATTCATCGTAAGCAGCCCATTCACATTGACGGTGCTCTGCGCGTTACTCGCCGCCGTGCTGTTTCCCGCCAGCACCGTGATGGTGCCGGAGTTCACGGTAAAACCACCCGCGCCGATGGTGTACGTACTGACGGAGCCGTTGCTCGAAGACAGGAGGTTCGAGGCTCCTGTCGCCGAATAGGTCAGCGAGTTCATGGTCCACGTAGTGCCGGAGTGCGTATCAAAGCGTCCGTTCGTGCCACCGAAAGTAGCGTCTGTCGTAACTAGACCAGTAAAGATGTCGAGGATCCCATTGGTCACATTCAGCGCACCAATATTGTTTAGGGCATTGTTGATGACCAAGGTACCCGCGCCATCTTTGGTGAAGGACGTGGCCGTCAGACGAGAATTGATACTCGCTGTATTGGAATTAACAGTCACCGTGGGAGTCGCGCCGCCAAAGATTAGCTGGGCCGCTCCACCGGCAACAATGTAAGTGCCGTTTCCTGTGGCATAATTGAAGATGATGTTGCCCACATTCAGGTTGCCGGAAGCTGTCACGCTATAGGTGGTCGCCGAAGCAGAACCACTGGCAGCACCACCAAAGACGGCGGTATCCGCAGTGGTATTGGGCCAGATCACGTCGGTTGATGACGGGTTGGTGGCGGAATACCACCTGACGGGCGTGGTTGCATTCCAAGTGCCCGTCCCTTCGGTAACGCCATCAGACCAAACGCCGTTGCTGTCCCAAGTCAGCACCTCTGCGCGAAGGGCAGTTGTCAGTGTGCAGAAAAGAAGAAAAGCGGCAACAGAGGCCGACCGGACAAAGTGACTGGCGGGGGACCAGCAAGGAGTGAACATTGATAGGGTAAGTTTAGCAATGGTGATGCCAACGGATAGGCTCCAAAGCTCAGGACCTTAAAAATTCCCGAATTCTCCCCTTCGTCAACCTGAGGGACCTATGGGGAAATAGGCAAGCCGAGCACTAAACCAAACCGTTAGATTGGCCTGGGAATCCCGTTAGTGATAAATGCGCGCACCTATCATTCTCCTGGGCCAACTAATCCTCAGCGCCACCGTTGCCTGCGCTATGGACTTATCCGTTGCCAGTTATGGCTCCATCCAGGAAGCGCTCGATAAGAATCCTGGCAAAGTAATTCACGTCCCGTCGGGAGACTATCCCATTAAGGAAGCCATCCGGATCAAGACTGTGGGAGGTGGGTTGATAGGACCAGGCAGGATCATTCAATCCAACTCGGCACAGGCGATCATCATCGTGGAAAAGGCGGACGAAGCGCAGGTCAACGGCCTGACCCTGACCCGGCCCGAGGGCGCTATGGACACCGGTTCCGACGGCATACTCGTGATGGAAAGCTCGAATGTCTCCATCGAAAATGTCCGGGTCTTTGATAACCGGACGGTCTCCTCGTCCATTACCTTTCGCCGCAGCAATGACGGTCGCATCAGCCGCTGCCACGTGCGCAATTATGCCCGCATCGGCGTGGACGACCGCACGTCCAACAAAGAACTGGGAGGCTACGCTTTCCGTTGCATCAACGGCACCGGCATCAGCGTCGCCTATTGTAGCGGAACCCTGATCGAGGGTAATCGCATTGAAGAAACCGTCTACCGCCCCACGGAAGAAAATAAAAACAAATACAACCTCGGGCAGATCGTGAAAAAGAACGCCGAGAAGCCAGCTCTTGTAAGTAAGCAACTCTGGGACAGCGGATACACGGATAACTGGAACCAAGGTTCTGCGCTGGTGGTGAATGCCCCGGAGGTTACTGCCCAGACCAGAATCATAGGCAATCACATCCAGAATGCTGCTCAGGGCATCGACCTGCATTGTGATCGTGTCATCGTCTCCAACAACATCGTGGACAATGCCTTCATCGGCATGAAAGCCATGCATGGATCAAGGAACGTCCTGATCATTGGAAATCAGTTCCACCGTAATGACCTCTGGGCCATCGGCCTCATGCCGGGCGCCGCCTCCCATGCAACCAACACCGATGGCGGCTCCATCATCGCCAACAACATCATCTCCGACTTCGGTCACGGCGACGCGCATTGGCTCTGGGGAAAAGAACGGTCACCGATCAAGTTCGAAACAGGCCAACTCGCGGACGATCCTCCGCTGGAGCGCGTCATCGTTTCCGCCAATGTGATCGATTGCATCGGCGAACCGCGATACCGGTTTGCCGTCATCATTCCTGGCGGTCCCAAAGAACCCAAAGGACTTCAGTTTGCTAACAATCTCCTCCACCCCGGGACCGGCGGAGTCTGCAACAAAGAACTTCCTCACAGCCCCTAGACCAACAGCCAGAAGCAGCTACGCGGACATCAGCTTTGTCAGATCCACCGTCTTCCAAGGCGTCCGTCCCGTAGCCCCATAGATCGTCGCCGTCACGGAGGCCCCTCTCACCGTGATCGCCGCATGCCCTGGCAGGTCCGCGTAATTGAAAGACTTCACCGACGGTGCTTCCGCCGTATAAACCGCGCGCCGCGCTTGCGCTGTTTCCGGTGAGTAGCTGGGCTCGACTTCGATCTGGTCGCCATTGTAGGAACTCAGGCCATCCCTCTCCATACTAGCCTTCAGATCCTCCTTGCCCACCACACTGCTGAGAGCCATCTGCACAAAGCGCCCGCCGTTTGGAGTGACTCGCGTGAGGGTATTGAAGCGATGGATATGACCGCCCAAGACAAAGGCGTTTTGCTTTCCCAACAGGCCCAGGAACTTCTCCCGCTTCGCCTTGTCTTTGTCTGAGGCAAACAGATACCACGTCGCGCGAGCCCCATAGGGCACCACAGGCGGGTGCACGATCACAAACGCATGATCCGCCGTGCGTTTTGCCAGCGCTGCTTCCAGCCACTCCAGGCTGGGCTTCTCGTAAGCATCCAGAAAGAAGAACTGAGCATTCCCTTCCTGCGTTGCGTAACACCCGTCCTGCGTGGCCAGTCCTGTCATCGCCTTGCCCTTCGACTGTTCCGCCAGAAATGGCCCGAAAACCTCTCTGAAGGCATCCTTCGCTCCGTCTCCCGTCACATCGTGGTTGCCCTTCGTGAAAAGAAAAGGCAGTCCCCACTGCCTTGCCTTGATGAACGCAATCGCCTCCCGGTTTTGCGTGGCGGACAGCTCCGCCGTTCCGCACAAACCCTCCACCAAGTCGCCTGCCTGCAAAACAAAAGCCGGAGGTGCATCGGAGTGCCGCAGTTCCGAAAGCGTCCCATCCACGGCATCAAATAGCCGGGGAGTAATATCCCGGGTGATCCGCGTGTAGTTGTTGATCTGGCTCAAGTCGCCCTTCTTGTTCTTCTCCAGCCAGCCCATGTCATGGTGTTCCAGTTTGTCGAAGTGCAGGTCCCCCAGAAAGACGAATGAGAAGCCGTTATCCGCGGCCCGGACTTGTGGCGCGACGCCCGCCGCTGCCAGCAGACCGAGTGATTGCTTCAAAAAGTGGCGGCGATCAGGGTGCTTCGATTTCACGGGCGGAAAACGAAGCCGCAATGCTTCCTTTATCGTTCAGTCACTCCAATCACTGCATTCCGCACAACAAAAAAGCCTCCCTTTCGGGAGGCTTCTCAAATTTCAGGATATCCGAATCCCGGGATTAACTTACGCCGAAGCAGGAGCTGCGGGAGCTTCACCCTTCTCACCGACCTGAGGACGGTTCATGGAGAAGCGGAAGCGGATTTTGCCCCGCTTGGCAGCAGCACGGGCCTTGCGGCGGGTCTTTTCTTTTGGTGTCTCAAAGGCACGGAGGCGGCGCACTTCCTCGAGGATCCCTTCGGATTCCAGCTTGGTTTTGAGGCGCTTCAGAGCGCGATCGACAGGTTCGCCTTTTTTGATTTGGACTTCGGGCATGAGAGACAGAGTTCGGATGAAAAGAGTTTGAAAAACGGGCATGCAGTTTAATCAAGCATCCCCGGTCGTCAAACCGAATTCATGCTGAATTTCCACTGCCAGGCTGTGCTTAGGCCGTTCCAGACGGTTCCGGCAGCCCGTTGACCGGCGGATGAGCGGGAGTCGCCGCGGGGTGGGCCGCCGGGGCATCAGCCGGATCGTGCGCCTTATGTTTCACGAATTTGGAGATCACCACATAAAAGACCGGGGTGAAGATCAGACCGAAAACCGTGACGCCGAGCATGCCGTAGAACACCGCTGTCCCGAGCGCATTGCGCATTTCAGCGCCCGCGCCCTTCGCCAGCACCAGAGGCAAGACCCCCAGAATAAAGGCGAAGCTTGTCATTAAAATGGGGCGCAAGCGCAGGCGGCAGGCTTCCACTGCCGCTTCGAAGCGTGTTTTCCCATGATCCTGCTGCTGCTTGGCAAACTCCACGATCAGAATGGCATTCTTCGCCGCCAGACCTACCAGCACCACCAGCCCGATCTGGGTGAAAATGTTGTTGTCCTGGCCGGTGATCCAGACGCCGCCGATGGCGCTGAGCAGACACATTGGCACGATCAGAATGACTGCCAGCGGCAAGGCCCAGCTTTCATATTGCGCCGCCAGAACAAGAAACACGAACAGCACGCAGAGCGGAAAGACGTAGGCAATAGAGTTCCCGGCCAAAATCTGCTGGTAGGTGAGATCAGTCCACTCGTAGTCGAATCCCTCAGGCAGTGCAGTCTTGGCGATCTCCGCCACGCGATTGATCATGTCACCGGAACTGATCGTCGATTCTGTGTTCCCGCTGATGTCAGACGACACGAACATGTTGTATCGCTGCACCCGGTCCGCGCCGCCGATCTTTTCGGTTTTGACCAGGGCACCGAGAGGAACCATTTCCCCGTTCATATTGCGGGTCCGCAGTCTGCCCACATCTTCCGGCCGCATACGGTAGCCCGGCTCCGCCATGGCCATTACCTGCCACGTCCGGCCAAAAAGATTGAAGTCGTTCACATAGGTCGAGCCCAGATAAGTCGAAAGCGTGTCATTGATCGCGCTGATCGAGACGTTCATCGTCTTGGCGCGTTCACGATCAATCGCCAGGTTGAACTGCGGATTATTCGCCCGAAAACCCGTGATGATGGAGTTGTAACCAGGCTCCGCCGCCAGGGCGTCCACGAACTTCCGGGTAGCCGCTTCGAGTGCGGGCAAGCCGGCGTTGTTCAGATCCTGCACCTGCAGCTTGAAGCCACCGGCGTTCCCCAAGCCGCGCAAAGGCGGCGGTGGCAGAATCAGCACACGCGCTTCTTTGATGTCGGCGAGCTTTTTCCGCAGCGTGGCCATGAGGGCAGTGGAACTGAGGGACGGGTCCTGCCGCTCACTGAAGGGAGCTGGGATCATGAAACAGGCGCCTAGGTTGCTCTGGTTGGCTTGTAGCACATTGGAGTAGCCAGAGATGGCAAAGGTGTGGGCAATGCCCGGCGTCTCCCGTGCAATGGCATCGATGCGTCGCACCACCTCATCGGTGCGCTCAAAGCTCGCGCCGTCAGGCAGTTGCACCACCGTCATGAAGTAACCCATGTCCTGTTGCGGAATGAATCCTGATGGCACCTTTTGGAAGGCATAAATGGCCAGACCGATCAGGCCGCCATAAAGCAGCAGTGACATGAAGGCGTGGCGAATCACCCCGCCGATGGTTTTCGCATACACGTTGGACAGGGAACGGAAGCCCTTGTTAAAGAGGCTGAAGAACCACCCGAAAAGCCCGTTGATGATGCGCGTGAAAATGTCCGGCTTGGCGCTGTGAGGACGCAACAGCAGCGCAGCCAGTGCTGGCGAAAGCGTGAGCGAATTGATCGCGGAAATGACCGTGGAAGCCGCGATTGTCAGGGCGAACTGCTTGTAGAACTGTCCCGTAATGCCGCTCAAGAAAGCGGTCGGCACAAACACCGCGCACAGCACCAAGGCAATGGCAATGACCGGTCCTGATACTTCCTTCATCGCTTTGATGGTGGCATCGCGCGACGACAGGCCCTGCTCCAGGTATCGCTCCACATTCTCCACCACCACGATGGCGTCATCGACCACAATCCCGATCGCCAGCACCAGGCCGAAGAGCGACAGGTTGTTCAGCGAGAACCCGAAGGCTGACATGACCGCAAGTGTACCTATCAGTGACACCGGAACCGCGATGAGCGGGATGATTGAGGCTCTCCAGCTTTGTAGGAAGACGACCACCACGAGCACCACCAGAAGAATGGCCTCCACTAGCGTGTGCAACACAGCGCTCATGGAGTCGCGAATGAACTGCGTGGGGTCGTAGTTGATGCTGTAATCCACGCCCGGAGGGAATCGCTCTGCAATGCGCTTCATCTCCGCGCGGACATTGTCCGCCGTCTCCAGCGCGTTCGAGCCTGGGAGCTGGAATACCCGCAGCGAAACCGCATTTTTGCCATCACGATAACTCTTCTGGGCGTAATCCTTGCCTCCCAGCTCCACGCGAGCGACATCCTTCAGCCGGATCACATCGCCGTTCGCGCCAGTGCGCAGAATGATCCTGCCAAATTCCTCTGCGCTTTTCAGACGCCCCTGAGTCGTCAGCGTATATTGGAATTGCAGACCTACAGGAGCTGGCGGCTGCCCAAGCTGACCCGCTGCAACCTGGATGTTTTGCTCGCGAATGGCACTGGTCACATCCGTTGCCGTCAGGTTGCGCACTGCCAGCTTTTCGGGATCTAGCCAGACCCGCATGGTGAAGTCGAGTCCACCCAGCGAAGAGGCTTCCGCGACGCCCTGCACGCGGGCAATGCGGTTCTGCACCTGAATGTTCACATAGTTGGCCAGGTAGAGCACATCTCGGGAGTCATCCGGCGAGTAGAACTGGATGGCCATGGTCAAGTCCGGCGAACGCTTTAATGCCGGCACTCCCATGCGTCGCACTTCTTCCGGAAGCCGTGGCAACGCGGCATTCACGCGATTCTGCACGAGCACCTGCGCCTTATCCAGATCGGTCCCGAGCTTGAACGTCACGGTGATCTGAAGCCTTCCGTCAGAGGTGGATGACGAAGACAGATAAAGCATGTCCTCCACACCATTAATCTCCTGTTCCAGAGGCGTAGCCACCGTGTCAGCCAGGACCGTGGCATTCGCCCCGGGATACGTGGCACTCACCATCACGGTAGGGGGGATCACCTCCGGATATTGCGAAACCGGCAGGCCAAAGTAGGCCAGCCCGCCCAACAGGGTGATGACAATGCTCAACACCGCCGCAAACACGGGTCGGTCGACGAAGAATTTGGAAATATTCATGCTGCTCTTGGGAGTTTATGGGCGCCGCCGCGTGATCTACTTGACCACCGTGGCAGCCGTCTGCTGGGCAGGGGAGATGACTTCCATCGCCCCTTCCTCGGCTTGCACCTGTGAGCCGTTTCGAACAGTCATGAGGCCATTGATGACGACCTTCTCGCCAGCCTTGAGACCGCTGCGCACAATCCGTAGGCCTTCCTCCAGTGGTCCGGCTTCCACCGGCCTGTATTCAGCTTTGTTATCCTTGTCGATCACAAAGACATAGGCACGGCCTTGGTCGCTGCCGATCGCTTCGTCGCGGATGAGCAGTGCGTCATATTCCCCCGATCCGGGAATGCGAATACGGGAAAAGAATCCCGGGGCCAGGAGCTTGTCATCATTCGGGAAAACACCTCGCACCCGGATGGTTCCGGTGTCGGGCTTCAAGACGTTGTCCACGAAGTCCACCTTCCCGGGGCGGGGGAATCCAGTTTCGTTGGAAAGCCCCATCTCAGCAGGAATGGGTTCGAAAAGGGGACTGGCGCGTTTGCCGTCCTTAAAGAGCTGGCGGTACTTCAGAGCCGATTGTTCATCCACTTCGAAATAGCAGTAGAGAGGATCCAGCGCGACGATCGTCGTGAGCAGGGTGGAGTCCTTCTCACCGCCAGTCACTAAGTTCCCCTCTGTCACCTGAGCATAGCTGATGCGGCCACCGATGGGTGCCCGCACGGTGGTGAACTCAAAATCCAGGGATGCTTTTTTAAGCGCCGCGTCCGCCACTCGGACAGCGGCGTCCGCTTCCGCCGCCGCTTTGAGCCGGGTGTCGTAGTCTTCCGCCGCAATTGCGCGGGAGCGAATCAGTGTCTCGGCACGCTTGGCTTCGTTTTTGGCTAGTTCCGCCCGAGTCCGCGTGCGATCCAATTCCGCTTTCGCCCCTTCCATGGCCATTTGGTACTGACGGGGGTCAATCGTGAATAACAGATCGCCCTCTTTCACTTCGGAGCCTTCCCGGAAGTGAATCTTTTCCACGTAGCCGCCCACCCGTGCGCGCAGGTTCACCATCTTAGGGGACTCCAGCCGCCCGACAAATTCGTCCCATTCAGTCACTTTCTTCACTACTGGCGCTGCAATGGTCACTTTCACCGGCGGGGGCGGACCAGCCTCCGGTTTCTTGGGCTTGCACGAGGCGCCGGTAAAGAGAAGCGCGAGAACGGCGAGGGAAATAGATCTCATAGGAAACTGGTAGGAAAGAAGTATACGTCTAGAGAGGTAGTTGACTGATCGTCTAGGTTGTGATGGGTGGGATGCCGTACGGGCGTATCCAGTGAATCGTCAGGCAGCAGCCAATGGCTGCTTCTTCACAAGGGCGACGCCCAGCAGGCGGAGAACCGAGTCCTCCAATGGTGAGAGGACAGAGGGGTCGTTCCGGACTTTTGCCATTAAGATCAGGCCGACCGCGCAGGATTGCACGGCCTCGGCTGCCTGCGCCACGTCCTCCACCTGCACTTGACTCAAACGGTCGGCATCGCGAATGGCGCTTTCCAGATAAGAACGGGTTCGCTGGATGAGCTGTTCCGATTTGATACGGAGACGCTCATCTTGCGTGCTTAACTCTGATCCGATATTGCAATACGGACATCCGCAGATGAAACCATGGCGGGCGTGCAGATTGAGCTGATTCTGCCGGATAAACGCGCACCAGGCGGTCAGCCGTTCCAGGGGAGGGGAAAGGATGCCAAAAATACGATCATACTCCGGCTGGCGGCGAGCCCAATGCTCGTCGTAAGCCGCGAGCGCGAGGTCAGCTTTCGAGGGGAAGAAATGATAAAAACTCCCTTTGCGCACCCCTGCTCGCTCGCAGATGTCGTCCACACCCACGGACCCGTAGCTACTGGTCCAGATCAAATCCAGGGCAGCGGTCAACAAGCGTTCGCGGGCATCACTGGGGCGGGACATGGCGTTGCCGATAAGAGTTGTTGACCGATCTGTCAACAAAAAGAGGCCCCCGGCGTTGCTTTAGGGGCATTCCGTGCGTTTATATAATAAAGCGCCCTGGTTGGCGTCGTGCCCCCACACTCTATGTTCTACATCCTGATCATTGCCGGCTTGCTGGTCTTTGCCTACGCCTGCAAGACCTTCGACAGCCGCTACATCAACAAGGCGGGTTGGATTGCCATGCTGGCAGCCACGTACCTGGGCGGACTTGGCCTCACGGGCAGCCATGCCTGGGGCGCATTCGCTTTGTCGCTTTGGTTCATGCTGCCTTGGGTGGAGATCCTCGGCCGCGTCCGCAAACTCCGGTTTCCCATCAAGAGCGAGGTGAAGCACCGCTTCCCGCCGCCTCGTGACATCTTCCCGGATCTCGAGGAAATTACCGAAGAGGTTGAGCATGAAGGATTTGAAAAAGCGGACGACGCGGGCTGGAAGTGGGAGGAGTCCGATCACTTCGTCCGCATTCTGTATAATGCGGAGAAGAAGCTGCAGGCCAGCATCAGTGTCGCCCAGCAGGGTGAGTACGTGTTTTCTTATGCCAGCCTGACCACCAGAACGAGGGAAGGTCTGAACTACACCTCAACGAATTATCCCTTCAGCCTCACCATGAAGCTGGCGCCTCAGCAACACATGAATCGTTGCGCGGAGGTGGAAAGCTTCGCGGAGATGCTCACTTCTCATCAGCAGTTCTTGGCGCTCAACAGCATCAGCGAAGCCAGCGTGGTGGAGCAGGATGCTGAGCAACTGCCGACGGGATTGGCTGCGGATCTCACGCAGCAAATTGATCACAACCTCGATAAGGGCGTGATCGTTCGTTCAGATGAAAAGCACTTCCGCTATTCTTGGCGGGGCTGCTTCTTCCTTTGGTGGCAGGTCTTGAAAGACATGATCCGGGTGTAAATCGGGATCAGAAACAGTCTAGGTGGAAGAGTGGAATTCTCTTGCGGGAATCTCTGACAGTTTTTAGGCTGTCACCCCGATAAGAAGAAAATCCGACCCATTCCATCAACATGAAATTTTCGAATCTGAAGCTCTGGCTCGTAGGAGCAGTCTGCGCCGTTAGCGTGGGTTGCCAGAACCCTTACTTGGCTCGCATGAACTACGTTCAGGCGTCCTACGACCGCGGTGATATCTCACGCAGCCAATACCGTGACGAGATGGATGCCCTTGATCGGCAAAGCGAAGCTTGGAGCCGTCAGAACGAAGCGAACATGGGTGTGGCCGCGGCTGCCATAAGCGTTGCTGGCATCGCCGCTGACGTTTACAACACGGAGCGCATGGCGGACGCGTATGAAGATTCACACTACCGTGGTGGCAACAGCCGCGGCGGTTCCTCTCGTGACGGCGGCAGCAAAGGCAAATCATCGTCTTCCAAGAAATCCGGTGGTGGCAGTAAACAGGGCGGCAGCAAGTCGGGCGGTAGCAAACCTAGTGGCGGCGGTGGCCAACAGCAGCCCAGCGGTGGCGGTCAGCAACCTGGCGGTGGTGGTGGGCAGAAACCCAGCGGTGGTCCTGGCGGTGGCCAAGGAGGTGGTCCTGGCGGCCAAAAGCCACCCCAGTAAGCAGCATTTCTCGCCGCTTGGCAGCATCACAGCTTGGGCGCTGCCGGTTTCATCGGCGGCATCAAACTTGAGATGGCGCCGGACACCTTCGTCCGGCGCTTTTTTATGTCCTCGCCGCACACCACATAAAGCTCGCTGAAATCTTTCCCGCCAAAACACACATCCCGCGCCGGTTCAGGAGTTGGAAGGATGAAGTTGACCCGCCCCGCCTGATCGCAGACCTGCACCCCGAGAGAAGTGGCAGCATACAGGCGGCCATCCTTATCCACGCAGAGTTCGCCAGCCTGGACAGGCAAATCCGCGAATGAGTCCAGCCGGTAGAAGTCTTGGCCTTGTTGGAACGTTCCGTCCGCCTGTAGTGCCCACGAACTGATATAATTTGAGTGCGACTGCGACAGGTACAACAATGTTTGATCCGGTGAAAGCGTCGATCCCCTTACGTGACCTGCTTCACCTTTCGTGTCTACCACTTTGACGGGTTTTCCACTGTGTAATTTCGCTTGGCCTATGTGATCTCCGACCGGAATCATGTCTCCAACGTCGTTCATCGACAGCCACTGATCGCTGGCAATCTTCCCCACCGTCTCCCAGCCACCCGCATCCACCACCTCATACCCCTTCCACTGCGACTTCCCCTGAGCATCTGCCTTCACCTCCGGCGCCGTCTGCCAGTCTGCCCATAGCCACTTCAACGCCGCCGGAAACACCTGCGTGGCGTGCTTGCCATTGTGTCCGCCTTCACCCCACGCGTGGTCCACTTCATACCCTGCCCAGGTGAGCGACCGCTCCATCGTTTGGTTCGCCATCCACCAGTCGCCACAATACAGATTGTTGTCCTGCGTGCCGCTTTGCAGATACACGCGGATTGGCTTCGGCTCCATCTTCCGCACCATCACCGGCAACGCATCCGCTCCCCGGATCCCCACATAAGTCCCCACTCCCGTGAACACTCTCCGAAACCGATCCGGGCGATGCCAGGCCACCATGAAAGCCGCAATGCCCCCACTGCTGTTCCCCGCAATCGCCGCCTGATTCGGATCGCTGCTGAAAGAAAGGCCGTGCTTCTTCTCCAGCGCCGGCAGCATCTCCTGCAGCAGGAATTTCGCGTAACGATCCGTCACGCTGTCATACTCAAAGCTCCGGTTGAACCTCGGCAAAGCATTTTCATTCGCAGCAGGCACCACCCCCGGCTTGATGAAGATCCCGACCAATGGCGGGATCGCTTTTTGCGCGATCAAATTATCAAAAGTTGTCGGCGCCTGATAAATGACCCCGTCCTGAAATACCATGAAAGGCACGGGCTTGCTCTTGTCCAGTCCGGCTGGGATGTAGACGGTATATTCCCGGGTCGTTCCCGGAAACTCACTTACCGGTTGGGCAATATACGTATCCTTGATCAGATCGCCTTTGGGCACTCCAGGCTGCACCTGCGAATCAGCGGTCAATGGGAATTCAGGCTCTGCGGACATTGCCCCCGGCAGGAAGGCAATACATTGCAAAACGGCCAGCGAGGAAGCGAGAATACGGAAACGCATTTCCTGCTAACGGTGCATACCGTTCGCATCTCGCAATCGGTAGGTCTCTAGGGTAAGCTTGCAATCTACCGTTCCAAGCGTTTCATTACTGCGCACCATTGCTCCATGACAAAATTCTCCAATTTCATCGTCTTCTTGTTTGGCATTCTGTTGCTGGCGGCGATTTCCTTCACCTTGGTGCAGCGTTATTTTCCCGAGGTCGACACCAGCCCCAAGACGTCCATCGTCATCCCCGAGTGCGACCTTCCCGCCCTGCGCATCCCTCCTGGCGATGAATTCCGGGACCTGCTCAACAAGATTTATAATGATGGCGGCGTCGAGGCTGTCCGGGTCTACGTGGAAAAAGAATTCGTTCCAGGCCGAACCTTGATCCTCGTTCCCTCCCACGCTGCGGAGCCCGAGCGTGAGCGCGTCCTCGTTGACCGCGAGGTGCGCCGCTGTGACCGCCATGGTACCGCATTGTTGGAAAAGGCCCCCGTCGTGCCGCGGTCGTCAGCCACGCTTACCGTTGATGACTCGGTCTCGCTCTACAATTGGCAGCACACCGAGATCATGGAGCCATTCAATCTGGTGGCTTGGTGCGTCTATCCGCCACGGGCGTGATCTGGATCCGCGTGCCGCGCGTATTCTATTCCGTTGAACAATCCGCGCCGCAGACTATCTTAACAGTATCGTGTTTTCACGCATTCTGGCATTCACCTTGATGATGCTGGTGGGCAATCCCACCTGCTGGTGCTGTGTGCCCAAGGTCGAGACCGTTGCCAAGGCGAGCACCGAACACGCCTGTTGCGCTCTCAAAGAAACGCCCGCGTCCGATCAGGACAAGAAAAAGAGCGACCCATGCGCGTGCGAATTCAGCAGAGCGCAGCGCGATGCGGCGAAGGCACACACATCGGTGCCGCCTCTTGTGGCCCTTGCGTTGCCACCTGATTTTTCCGAGTACACTCCAGCCAGCGTCCTGACAAAAGACAGTCAGGTTCTCGCCTTGAGCATGGATACCGGACCGCCTCGTTGGACAGTTCCGCTGTTCCAGCGCTATTGCTCGCGGCTACTTTGAAGAGCCGCTGACTACAGCACATTGCGTTTCCGTGCGATAAGCACGGCGAGCAATCGCTGTAACGCCAGCACCCTCTACCTGCGAAGCCCGCTCGATGATCGTGGCGGCGGCTTCCGCATCAGATAAGACCCGGCGCCTTTGTTGGCTGCCATCACGGTCCATGCCCGATCACTGTATTCAAATCAAAAGCTACTTAAACACCTACTATCCTACCTATATGAGAACACTCAAAATCGCCATCGCCGCTTTGTCCCTCGCCGCCTTCCCCCTCGTCCTTTCTGCTAGCGAAGCTTGCAAGAAATGCTGTGGAGACAACTGCGCCGCCTGCTGCAAAGACAAAGGCAAGGCCTGCGGCAAAGACTGCTGCAAAGGCGAATAACAATAACACGAGTCAGGCAATGCCATGACTCACTCACGCCCGCGCCCGCTTATTGTGGGCGCGGGCCAACTCAAATCAATAAACTCAAAAATCACTACCGATGAAAACACTTTTCACCCTCCTGTTCTCTATCGCCAGCCTCACTCTTTTCGCTGCTGACGCCAAACCCTACCCGCTGAAGACCTGCGTCGTCTCCGGCGAAGCGCTCGACTCCATGGGCAAACCCTACGTTTTCGTTCATGACGGCCAGGAGATCAAAATGTGCTGCAAGAACTGCCTGAAAGATTTTAATAAGGAGCCGGATAAATACCTGAAGCAAATCAGTACCGAGAAGGTCAAGTAGCAAGTAAGCTCTCCCAACATGGTGCGCGCTCAACAGCTGCTCTCCATCGCAATAAGCTTTGGGGCGATGCTTTGCTTTACCTCCTGCGGCACATCGCCGCAGGGGGCAGGGGATTCGCGCCTCAGCACCACCACTGCCGCCCGGCTCGGTGTGGCTGATAGTGGTAATAGTTGGGATCAGGGAGCGACCGCCCGCGCTGAAAAGCTGTTGCATCGACCGCTGACTCCTGAGTCAGCGGTCGAGATCGCCTTGCTGCAAAATCAGGGACTGCGAGCCACCATTGAAGAGGTGGCCATCGCCGAAGCCGAGCGCCGGGAAGCCAGCACGCCGCGCAATCCCACCCTCTCTTCCAGTGTTCGTTGGCCCCACAGCGGCGGCGGCTCCAATCCAGAATTTGGCATCGCCGGCGATGTCCTCAGTTGGATCTTGCTGCCCCTCAGCCGGAAGCTCGCTGCCCGTGAATACGAAATCACTTCCCGTCGCATCACCAACGAAGTCCTGACCACGGCGCTGGAAGCAAAAGCCGCGTTCTACGAAGCGCAGGGCGCCCGCCAACTCGCCGGAAAAACCCGCGACATCGCCGCTGTCATGGAAGCTTCCGCGGACATCGCTCGCAGGCTTCATGAAGCAGGCAACATCAATGATCTCGAACTGACCCAGCAGCAGGCCCTCGCCCAACAAACCCAATTGGATGTGAAACAGGCAGAGGCCGAAGCCGAGTCCGCGCGCATCAAGCTGGCTCGCAAGCTCGGCGTCGCACGTCCTGAGCGCATTCAAATCAGCGGTGACCTGCCCGCCATTCCATCTTCATTCACGTCCCTCGCTGCTGTCGAAGCACTTGCCTCGGATCAACGCGAAGACTTGGCCGCCGCCCGACTTCGCACGAGCAGCATCAACCAAGCCTTGCGGCTCAAACAAAAGTCTCGCTGGCTTCCCGGATTGGAACTCGGCGTTAACACGGAACGCGAGGTGGATGGAGAACAGCTCACAGGGCCAACCCTCGATATCGAGCTGCCTCTTTTCGATCGGGGCCAAAACTCGATCCGCAAACTGGAAGCGGAACTCCGCCAATCCGATGCTCTGGCACTCGCTCTCGAGTTGTCGATCCGCAATGATGTGCAGTCCGCTTATCACGCCCTGAAATCCGCGCGCGCAACCTATCAGCATCTCGCGTCGACCCTTCTCCCAGCCCGGCAGAAAATCCTCAAGGAAACCCTTCTGCAATACAACGCCATGCATAAGTCCAATTTCGAATTGCTCCTGGCAAAAGAAGAGGACGAGCGTGCGGAGGAGTCTCTCATCAATGCCGCGCGCGACTACTGGGTCGCTTATGCCGAGCTCGAAAAATCCGCGGGAGGCACGCTTAAAAAGAAGCCATCCTCCGCCAAAGCAGATGCCGGGAAAGCCTCACCTAACCACGACTCGCACTGAACAAAGTCAATGAGCGATTCTCCTTCTCATCCATTGCCTCTCGGGCGTCGTCGTCTCTTGCAGGGTGTCACCGCCGGGCTCGGCGCAGCTCTCCTATCTTCCCGGGAGGGTAATTCTCAGTCGGGTCACGGCAATCACATTACCCCATCAAATCCCCACGCGCAGCATGGCCCCAGTCAGGCCGTAAAAATGGCGGACGCTAAACAAGGCAAGGTGCCCGTGAGCAACGGCACTACGAAGGTGTTCGCTCCCGAGGGGATCAATTACCGCCCCACCATCACGCCCAACAATGCCACGCTCCCATGGAAGATGGTCGACGGCGTCAAAGTCTTTCATCTCATTGCCGAGCCGGTTACCCATGAGTTTTCTCCCGGCCTCGTGGCCGAATGCTGGGGTTACAATGGACGCGTTCACGGCCCCACCATCGAAGCCGTCGAAGGCGATCACGTCCGCTTCTACGTAACCAACAAAATAGCAGCACCAACCACCGTGCATTGGCATGGCATCCTCTTGCCCAGCGGCATGGATGGCGTGGGCGGCGTCAGTCAAAAAGCCATTCAGCCCGGTGAGACTTATCGCTACGAGTTCACCCTGCGCCAGCATGGGACTTTCATGTACCACAGTCATCACGATGAGATGACTCAGATGCAGTTGGGCATGGTGGGCATGTTTATCGTTCATCCGAAAGAACCCGAGCCGAATCCGCCGGACAAGGACTTCGCCTTCATGTTGAGCGAGTGGAAAATCGAGTTGGGCACGCGTCGGCCGGATCCCAATGAAATGACAGACCTGAATGTCTTCACCTTCAATGCCCGCTCCTTTCCTGGCACCGAACCCATGTTGGTGAAGACAGGCGAGCGCGTGCGCATTCGCCTCGGTAATCTCAGCACCATGAGCCATCACGCCATCCACTTGCATGGCTACAATTTCAAAATCACCGCCACCGATGGCGGGAAAATTCCTGAGTCAGGCCAGTGGCCCGAAACCACCGTCCACATCGCTACAGGTAGCACGCGGGATTTTGAGTTCATCGCGGATGCCCCCGGCGACTGGGTCATGCACTGCCACATGCTGCATCATGTCATGACCCAGATGGGCCATGACTTCGGCAATGTCATCGGCATGGACACCACCGGCCTGGACAAAGCCATGCGGAAGCTCATCCCCGGCTACATGGCCATGGGACAGGCGGGCATGCATGACATGGGAGACATGGGCATGCACGTGCCGCCAAATTCTCTTCCCATGGTCGGCGGCCGCGGCCAATATGACTACATCACCATGGGTGGCCTCTTCACCATTCTGAAAGTCCGGGACACCCTCCCTGCTGACGGCTCCGATCCCGGCTGGTACGCTTCACCGCCCGGAACCCTCGCCATTGCCGCCACTCCGGAGGAACTGAAACGCGACGGCATTGCCCTTTAGCGGCTTCCTTCCCTGGTCTCTCCCGACTTTACCGCAGAGCGGCGGTTGATTTGTTGGTGAATCTTTGTTCACTGGCTGGAATGAATGAACGGCTGAAGGTCTTGAGCGGCAATGCACACCCGGCATTGGCCCGCGCCATCTGTGACAACATCGGCATCGAACTGGGAGCCGCCCAGGTGGAAACCTTTCCCGACGGTGAGACTTTCGTGCAGATCAAAGAGAACATTCGCGGGAAAGATGTCTTCATCGTCCAGCCCACCAGTCCACCAGCCAATCAAAACCTGATGGAACTCCTCATCATGGTGGATGCGGTGAAGCGCGCCAGTGCCCAGCGCATCAATGCCGTCATCCCGTTTTACGGCTACGCCCGTCAGGACCGGAAAGACCGCCCCCGCGTCCCCATCACGGCGAAACTGGTGGCAAATCTCCTTGCCGCCGCTGGCGTGAACCGCGTCCTCACCATGGATCTCCATGCCGGCCAGATTCAGGGCTTTTTTGACATTCCCGTGGACCATCTTTACGCGGCCCCGGTCCTCATCAAGGCCATTCGTGAGCGCGGTATCGAGGATCTCGTCGTCGTCTCTCCTGACGTGGGGGGCATCAAAATGTCCCACGCCTATTCCAAGGCCTTCGGCGCGCCTTTCGCCATTGTGGCCAAAAATCGTGTCAGCGCAGAGGAAGTCGAAGCGCTCAGTGTCATCGGTGAGGTCAGAGGCAAAAACGTCCTTCTCGTGGATGACATGACGGAGACTGCCGGCACGCTCACCGCCGCGGCCAATCTGCTCCTAGAGCATGGCGCTAAAAACATTTATGCGGGCGTTTCCCACGCCGTGCTTGGGGACAAAGGCCGCGAGCGCATCCAAAACTCCCCCATTCTGGAACTCTTCGCGACCGACTCCGTTCCCCAGGCGAAAGGCCCCAAAGTGACCACCCTCGGCGTGGCTCCCCTCCTTGGAGAGGCCATCAAGCGTATCCATTCGGACGAGTCAGTTACCTCACTCTTTGATATCCGTAGTTGACAGAAGTGTGCCTCCGGGTAATTTCGCGGCCCCTTTTTTTTCTTAAACCGCGAACTTACTGGAGTTTTCAGACAATGGCCAAGATACTCGATTTGCAAGCCACCAAGCGCAGCGACAACGGCACGACTGCCGTCAAGCGTCTCCGCAAAGCCGGACGTATCCCTGCCGTCATCTACGGGAAGCGCCACGCCAATGCCCTTCTGGAGATTGATGCGAAGACCTTTCGTGGCCTCATGGGGCACAGCGCTTCTGACAACGTCCTTGTAAATCTCAAGATCGATGGCGAAACCGGCGACTCCCTTGCGTTGGTTCAGCAGGTTCAGCACGACTACCTCCGCGGTGGCGTTCTCCACGTGGATTTCCACGCAGTGGCGGCTGACGAAGACATTCACGCCAATATCCCCATTCAGCTTACGGGCGTTGAGGCCGCTGAGAAGAAAGGTGGCCAGCTCGACCACATCTTGCACAACCTGGAAGTGCATTGCCTTCCGAAAGATCTTCCGGAGTCCGTCACGATTGACGTGGAAAGCCTCAGTGTCGGCGACGCCGTCCATGTGAGCGACCTCGTGCTTCCTGCCGGTGTTACCACCAACCTTGATGGAGATGTGGTCGTGGCAATCCTGAAGGAGCCTACCGTGGCTGAAGAAACGCCTGCAGCCGCTGCTACGCCAGCTCCTGCCGCCGCTCCTGCAAAAGCTGCCGCCGCTCCTGCAAAGAAGTAAATGTAACCCTGCTGGGTTTGTTTTGATGTGTCCGGGGCTGCTTCACCTCTGAATCCGAAGCCCCGGCTCATCGTTGGCTTAGGCAACCCGGGTCGGGATTACGAGAACACACGGCACAATATCGGATTCATGGTCGTGGATGCTCTCGCCAGCCAACTCGGTGCCTCCTGGCAACAGGAGCGCTCCTGGAGTTGTCTCTTGGCCAAGTTTTCCGGTGGCTGGCTCATGAAGCCGCTCACCTTCATGAATCTCAGCGGTCAGGCTGTTGCCGCCGCACGGCGCTTTTACAAATTGGCGCCCGAAGAAATCCTCGCCGTGTATGACGACACGGACATGCCTTTGGGCAAACTGCGTCTGCGTCATCAAGGCAGCGCTGGCGGACACAATGGCGTTCGCTCCCTCATCCAGCATTTGGGAGGTGAGGTGTTTCCCCGCTGCAAAGTTGGCATCGCTGCTGAAAGTGGCCGGCCCTCCGGAGATCGTTTGGTCGGGCACGTCCTCGGCGCCTTTTCGGAAGACGAGCGCCCCCTTGCTCAGATCGCCGTGTCCCGCGCGACTGACGCCATCCGTATCGCCTTGGACCAAGGCATGGACGCCGCCATGAACCTTTTTAACCGCACTGAACAATCCACCGATAACACAAACCAAAAATCATGAGCCGTAAATACGAAGCCACCATCGTCCTCGACACCAAGGGCAAAGAAGACAGCGTTGACTCCATCGTCAGCGGCATCACCAAAGATTTTGAATCCAATGGCGCCAAGCTGACCCAGGTCGACAACCTCGGCAAAAGAAAGTTCCCTTCCGCCCCCCGCCACGTGGATTCCGGCGTGTTCGTGAATTTCGCTTTCGAATCCGACCCAACCGCCCTTCCCAAGATCCAAACCAAGCTCAAGGGCAACGAATACATCTATCAGCAGTACTTCCAGCGCGCCTAAGCGGCCGCTCGCTCTACAGCAGTTGATGGTGAGTGGGGGTTTGGTTCCAAACCCCAATAAAATCTTCGCCAAACTCACTTCGGACGCTAAGCTCACCGCTCTATGGCTTCGTACAACAAAGTGATGCTCATGGGGAACCTGACCAGGGACCCCGAAGTCCGCTACACGCCCAAAGGTAGCGCGGTGGCTGATCTCGCCATCGCCGTGAACCGCGTGTATACCGCCGACAACGGCGAAAAGCGGGAAGAAGTCACTTACATCGATGTCGTCCTTTGGGCCCGCTTGGCGGAATTGGCCGGCCAGTACTTAAAGCGCGGCAATCCCGTTTTCATCGAAGGCCGTCTTCAGATGGACACTTGGGAAGACAAACAGACCGGCCAGAAACGCAGCAAGATCCGCGTCGTCGGTGAGGTTATGCAGTTCCTCGGCGGCAAAAAAGACGGCGAAGGTGGCGACTTTAGCGGCGGCGGCGGTGGTGGTGGCGCCACCAGCCCACCCCCTCGTTCCAACCAGCAACGCTCCGGCGGCGGCGGATACGGTTCCGGTGGTGGTGGTGGTGGCGGCGGTTCAGGCTACAGCGCCCGTCCTCCCCAAGGCGCGGGCGGCCGCAGCGGCCCTAATCAAGGCGGCGACGACTTCGGCGACGGCCCCATCACCGATGGCCTCGACGACGACGACATCCCGTTTTGATTCGCCACGTCTCGTAACAAAGAGACAATAATCCCATGGGACGGGCACACCCCGACCTGTCCCAGCAAGGTAATCGAGCCTTCTCGAACCAAAGAAATTCTTCGCGCCTTCGCGTCTTCGCGGTTCAACTAGGGTGCAGCCACCTTCGCTGTAAAATCCTCACAGCTTCGGTCGCAGGAGATACTTCGCGGACTTCGGAAAATTCGCCTTCACATAGGCCTCGGGCTCAAACGGCCAATATGTGATTACAGGCTCGAAGCCTTCCTGAAATGCGGTCACATAATCCGCCGGCTGCTTACTGAGAAACTTAAAAAACTTCTCATCACCCAACAGGTGCAGCACGATCCCCATGACGGCGCAATGGGCCTCCGCTGCGGCCCCATCCGTATCCGTGATGCCGAAAAAAAGCTTCATCTCCTTTTCCTCCCCACGCGCAGCGGCGCGCGCCATCGGGTAATACTCGATCCCTGCTCGTTTCCCGTAGAGATTGATTTCATCGTCCGGCCCGCCATCAGCCAAATCCTTCATGGTGAAATGCATGCGGATACGGTCGCTGCGCATGTACCCGGATTTGCCGGATTTTGTCGTCACCTTCAGCCATTCCGGAGGCGTCTCCGCCGCCACGTCTTCATACTCAAAGACCTCACCCTTCTCCACCTTGGCCACGACCGCTGATGAGGCACTCTTCTCCGCCCGGACATTGGTGAACCCATCCGGATCATTGATCACCGCAGGCGTGCCCGCAAACAGAGCGCTCATGCTTCCATGCAGGGTCAGAATGGCAGCAATCAAACCAACCTTCCGAAAAAGGCCGACAGAACCAACTAAAGTATCAAGCCGATGAAAGGGCAGCATAAAAAAGAGACTGATAAATCAGTGTACCAGTTGGTAGTAAAATCACAGCCACAAGTGACGAGATTCAATACCGCACCAGTCTAAAAAACTCCATCCTCTTCGCCTACCCTAGACTTTTTCAGAATACCTAGATGGCGTCCCGCGCTAACCGCTGGCTCACCCAGGTCTTTTCGGAGTGCTGAGATGGTTGTTCAACAACCTTCTCGGCCTCATCGCCTGCCTCCTGAGATTCTTCCCACCCCCTTGCCACCGACCAGCCTGTCCGGTTTGGAGTGCGCGCGGCTCGCCGCCGCTTTGTGGTTGGAGGAGCTTGCTCCGACGGGGCAGGGGACCTCGACGACTCACCCCACCATACCCAGGCCGACCCTAGTCTTCACGACATCATGCCGCCAAGGGCAAACTCACCGCTTCACCGACCCCACAAAAAAAGGCGGTCCGGCGCATTAACGCTCCGAACCGCCTTCGACAAATACTCACACGCCCCAGCCCTTAATGGCTGTGCCCATGCCCATGGTCATCACCATGATCATGCCCGTGATCATGTCCGCAAGCCTCCGCCTGAGGCTCCGTCTCCTCGATCACCGCATTTTCCTTCAAAAACTGGATCGCATTCTCAATCAGAATGTCTTCGCGCACCCGCTCTACCAGATTGTTCTTCTTGGCGTCGGCCAGAAGCTTCTTCGGCGTCACTTTCTGCTGCATCGCGATCCGGGCCAGCGCCATGCGGAGCTGATCTTCAGAGACGGTCAGCTTCTCCTGCTTGGCCACTTCACCCAGGATGAAGCTCACCTTCACGTTCTGCCGCGCCTGCTGCGTCGCGGCGCTCACGATCTGCTCTTGGACACCCATGATGGCCTCCTGATCCATGCCCTGACGCAGCGCATTCATCGCAATGTCATTCGTGCGGCGTTGGGCCTCACGATTCACCACTTCCTGGGGAAGCTCGAATTCCAGCTTGTCAGCCAGATGGGAAATTACCTGCTCCGTCTTGGACTGCTCGCGGTTGTCTTCGCGGCGAACCCGGATCGACTCGCGCACTTCCATACGGAGCTGATTCAGATCCCATTCCGCGTTAATCTTCTTGGCAAACTCTTCGTCCAGTTCAGGAAGCTGCCGCTCCTTCACTTGGTCGCATTTCACAGCAAACGTGATCGTTTTGCCGCGCAGAGCTTCCTGTTCGTAATCTTCACCCAGCGTCACCGCGACTTCACGCTCTTCATCCTTCTTGATGCCCTGAAGGCCGGCGAAGAAGCCAGGGAGAAACTTCTCCTCGCTCATGAGCTCGAACCAGTTTCCGTCGATCTTCTTCAGATAAGCCGGCGCATCAGGAAAAGCTTCTGCGACAGGCTGACCGTCCACGGACCCCGTGGCATGCAGAACGACGAAGTCGCCATTTTTGGCGCCGCGCTCCACGTCCGTAAAGGTCTGGTACCGCTCGCGCAAGTGCAGCAGGTCATGATCCACGTCAGCTTCCGTCACTTCGACACGTGGAATCTTCACCGAAATACCCTTGTATTCCGGCAGCTCAAACTTCGGCGTGGTGCTGACTTCCAGTGTGAAAGTAAAGGACTCGTCCGTGTGCAGGGACTGGTCTTTCACGTCCAGCACGCTGAGCACATCCACATCTTCACGATTCATCGCAGCCTGGTAGCCCTTGCGGACCAGCGCAGTTTCCAATTCCTCACGAATCTGTGGCTCGAACTTGCGAATTACCACCGATTTGGGGGCTTTGCCCGGACGGAACCCAGGCAAGCGGGCCTGACGAGCGTAGCTGTCCGTTACGGACGTACGGGCTTCCTGCACCTCGGTGGGTGAGACTTCGATATGGAGAACCGCGCGGCAGTTGGGCTGGCTTTCAACAGTGATGTTCATGACAGTCAGTCAGTTTTGGGGATGAAAAGGTACAAAGGGGGGAGATAGCCTAGACAGAATGGGCCGCTTGGCAAATAAGAATCGAATGCGAGCGGTATCGCCCGTTTTAGCTGGTGCTGGCTCGACTCTCGAATTTAGGAACCTTGTTAAAATAACCACGCGCCTCACCAGACCCTTCAAATCTGCCAGCCGGACACCGCCGGAAAGTCCCAGCGTCAGATCCACTTCGGCCATGAAGTTGCTCAGCACCTCCCGCACCCCGTCTTCCCCTGCAATGGCCAGGCCATAGCAATACGGCCTGCCTACAAACGTGGCTTTCGCCCCCAACGCCAGCGCCTTGCAGACGTCCGCCCCGCAGCGGATTCCGCTGTCGAACATCACATCCACTTTGTCTCCTACTGCGTCCACCACCTCGACCAAGGCATCCAGCGCCGCTACAGACCCATCCACCTGCCGGCCACCATGGTTCGAGACAATGATCCCGGCCACTCCTTCCTCCACTGCCCGTCGGGCATCATCAGGATGCAGGATGCCCTTCAGGACGATCGGCAGTTTCGTGTGCTCCTTCAAAAATTTCAGATCGTCCCAGGTGATGGTGGGATTGGTGATGAGCGGCAGGCACTTCTTCACTGCCCCTATGTCGAACACCTTCTCAGGAAGATTAAGCATCGCGCGGAACGTGGGATCAGAGAGGTAGTTCGCCAGCCCATCGCCCCGCGCAAAGGGGCTATAGGCATTCTGTAAATCTGCCGGACGCCATCCGATGTGTCCCGTATCCAGGGTCACCACGAGCGCGCTGTATCCCGACCTCTCCGCTCTCTCCAGAAAGCTCAAACAAATCTCCGGGACTCGAGGCCAATAAAGCTGAAACCACCGGGGCGCATCGCCCAACACCTCCGCCACCTTCTCCATGGGAGTCGAGGAAAACGTGCTCAACACCATGGGCACTCCTATTTGCTTGGCCGCGCGGGCCGTAGCGAGCTCGGCGTCTTTGTGAATAATCTCCTGCACGCCTACCGGCGCGAGAAAGACGGGGAAGGGGTATCGCTGCCCTAACACTTCGACACTCAAGTCACGCTGAGATACATCGCGCATCATACGCGGCACAATCTCCCACGAATTGAAGGCATCGCGATTACCCTGTGCCGTGTGGCCCAGCCCCGCGTTGCCGGACACGTAGCCGAAGGCATTCTTCGACATCATCTCCTGCGCCTTGGCTTCCAGTTCCGGAAAAGCCACCGGCACTTCCGGCTTCATCCGGGCCAGCCCTACCAAGAAGATTTTCTCCGCGCGTTGCACCCCAAAAGGTTTTGCCACTTCTTCCGGCACATTTGGAGTCTGCTCGCCCATATGCGCCTCCCATACGGAGTTCGGGGCGGTTGTCACCTCGTGAGTAGCAAAACCTAGTTGGACCGCTCTTTGAGAAACGTCGCGATCTGCCCCGCCAAACTTTTCCCGATACCCGGCACTGCCGCGATCTCCTCCACGCTAGCCTGCCGCAGACGCGCCACGGAAATGAAAGCCCGCAGCAGGTTGGTCTTCCGGTTTTCGCTGACCCCGGGACAATCATCCAGGATGCTCTCTGCCACCCGGCGCTTTAAGAGCAGTTGGTGGTAACCATTGGCCCATCGGTGCGCTTCATCACGAATCCGCTGCAACAGCTTCAAGGCCCCGCGTTCGTGCGGGATTTGCAGAGGCTCAGAGCGACCGGGGAAATAGACTTCTTCATTCTCTTTGGCCAATCCAATGATCGGCAGCTCATGCAGGCCCAATCGCTGCAACTCATCCGTCGCGGAAGAAAGCTGTCCTTTGCCACCGTCCACGATCACCAGGTCCGGCAGACGGAGAAATTTCGGGTTCGCCTTTTGGAGTTGTTCTTCGTCTTCCTCCAGCCGCCGCATCACTTCCAACGGGTTCTCCTGGCTCAAGTCCACGGACTCTGGATCCAACGTCTGATTGGCCTCCAGCAGGATGCGGGAGTACCGCCGCCGCACCACCTCGCTCATGGAGGCAAAGTCGTTTTGCCCGTTCACGATTTTGATACGATACCGCCGGTAGCCGGACTTGTCCGGTGTGCCATTTTTGAACCGGACCATGCTGGCCACGCAATGCGCCGTGCCGATGTTCGCGATGTCAAAACACTCCATTACCAGGGGAGGGCGATCCAGCCGCAGGTATTCCTGAAGCTCCGCCACATCCGCTTTGGGGTCGATCGTCGTCGCCACGCGTTTGTGAGGAGCCCGCTCAAATGTCCGCATGGGCCGCAACGTCTTTTTGAAATCTTCCATCATGTCGCGGAGTTCAGCGGCTTTCTCAAAGTCCAGCCTGGCGGCAGCTTTCTGCATTTCCTCCTCCAGCGCAGTGATGAGATCCTTGGACTTCCCGCCCAGGAAATCGCATCCCTGTTGCACACGATCCCGGTATTCCTCCGGTGTCACGCGGCCGATGCATGGGGCGGAGCAGTTCTTGATGATGTCATTGCTACAATGTTTGTAGTCCGTGTCATCGGGCTGCATGGGGCGGCACACCCGCAGGCCAAAGTGCCGGTTCATCCAGTTCAGCGTCGTCCGCAGAGCACCGCTGTGGGCAAAGGGCCCGAAATACTGCGCCCCGTCATCTTTCTTCAGCCGTGTCGGAATGAACCTCGGAAAAGGATCCGCCATCTGCACCTTCACCATCAGGTAGCGCTTGTCGTCCTTGAAGCTGACGTTGTAGCGCGGCCGGTAGTCCTTGATCAGCCGCATTTCCAGAATGAGCGACTCCCCCTCATTCCGCACTGTGTGGTATTCGAAGTCCCAGATGCTATCGATCAGCGCCCGCGTCTTCCGGTCTGCCAGCCGAGACCGCGCTGGCGTGAAGTAGTTGCTCAGCCGCTTCCGCAAATCCCGAGCTTTCCCCACGTAGACCACCCGGTTCAGCCGATCCCGCATCACGTAAACACCCGGCTGATGAGGCACCTCATGCAGGCGGGCGTTCAGGTCAGGTTTTTCGCGGCGAAAGGACATGTCAGGTTGAGATACTCTCACGTGGATGGGCAACCGACAAATCTGTTTAGACCTGTCGATTGGAAGGAGAGACTATCCAAAGTAATACGAGTTCAGGTCGGATGTTGTCCCTTTGTCCGTCATCTTTCCTGCGCCCTCTCTTGCCATGGGGCAGAATGTTCGGCCTAGAACCTGCTCGCGGTGAAGCGCGAATGGTTTGCAAATCAGCCCGACGCCCCTACTTTGACCTTCAATGCGCTCCATCTCCCTCTATTTCGCGGCGATCTTTTTTTTCCTGGCTTTGATGCCTGCCGGTCTGCAGGCGCAGACGGCTCCCGCTCCGGCATCTGGTGCGGCTTCACCGGTGATGAGTTCGGCCAAGCCCGGCCAGACTCCGCCAGCTCATAAACTAGAACTTGGTAGTGTCGCCGACATCAGCCGGAAGATGGGGGTGCTTTTTTACCCCATGATCGTTCTGTCCATGATCACGCTGGCGCTGATGATGTTTAATGCGTTCACGATCCGGCAGAATACGGTGGTGAGCGACGCGTTCATGAACTCCGCGGACGCGCTCATCCGGAAGCAGGATTACCTGGGTCTTCTCTCCGTCTGCAATCGCCGCGGGGAATGCGTGGCTAAGGTGACCGCCAAAGCCTTGGACTTTGCGACGAAAAACCCCACCGCCAGCTTCGATGAAGTGCGCGAGGTCACGGAAGCCGAAGGCAGCCGTCAGGCCAGTCTCCTGCTCCAGCGCGTGTCCTACCTCGGGGATATCGGCGCCATCTCTCCGATGATGGGCCTTCTTGGTACGGTCTTCGGTCTTATCACTTCCTTCACAGAAATTTCCCAGACGCAATTCGCCGGCAGCCAGGCCACTGGGGTGGCGACCGGTGTTTATGAAGCCCTCTATTGCACCGCAGTGGGGCTTATTATCGGTATCCCTTCGCTGATCGTTTATTCGCTCTATCGGGGGAAGGTGCAGCGCCTGGTTTCCGAACTGGAAGCTGCTTCAACGCACCTGATGGCTCTCCTCGCCGCGCAATACAAACGCGCTGCCCGCGCCGCCGCCACCCGGAGCGTCGCCTCCCACGAGTCAGTTTAACGGCTGCGCGTTTCCACCCCGAAGGTCTTTTCGCTCCCCATGAAGTTCCGCAACGTCCGGCAGATTGAACCCATTCCGCTTCAGTTGGCGCCGATGATCGACGTGTTGCTGTTGCTTCTGCTGTTTTTCATCATCACGATGAACTATTCCCGCCGGGAGACAGAAGTGGAAATCGCCCTGCCTGCCGCGTCTGAAGGGAAAGATCACAACGTCCGCGATTACGGCGAAATTGTGGTGAATGTCCGCAAGGACGGCAGTATCGCCGTCGAAGGGAATGTTGTTACCCTTGACCAACTTCTGGCCAAGCTTCGGAACATCACTTCTGTTCATAAAGATCAAGCCGTCATCCTCCGGGGCGATGGCATTACATCCTACGAGAAAATCATGGATGTCTTAAATACCTGCCAGAAAGCCGGTATCTGGAACGTGTCCTTTGCGACGGTTCCTCCCGAGAACAACACTGCCGCCCCGGCTCCCGCTCCTGCGGCGCCCTGACTTTACTTTCACGCGCCCGCATGAGGTTATTTTCTTTCATTCCCCAGAGAATCCATCGTGTCGCCTTGGCGACCCTCGCATCGGTGGTTGCCTCGCAGGCGTCCGCCCAGCAAGTCCCCCGTGCCGTTCCTGTGGAGGACGCACCCGCTGCAGCCGTGCCACGTGCGCAACCTGTCACCCAACCGGCATCGCAGTCTGCGGGCCCAGATCAGGACCTCTTTGATTATGCGACCCTCTGCTACACGCAGAAGGACTATCAGATCGCCATCAAGCCCTACTCGGAATACGTCAGCACCTATCCCACTGGAAAGCATGCCTCTGAGGCCTGGTTTCGTTTGGGTGAGTGCTACCTGAAGACGAATCAGAACGATGAAGCGAAACGCGCTTACAACGAGGTGATGACGCGTTTCCCGAGAAGCGAAAGCGCTTCAAGTGCCTCTTATCGCCTCGGAGCCTTTTCGTACAACAGCCGGGATTTTCCCCTCGCGGCTTCCTACTTTGAGATATGCGCCAAGTTGACCACATCAGCGGACATCAAGCTGGCCGCACTCTACAATGCGGCGCTGTGCTACAAGCAGGCTGGTTCCAAAACCAAGATGCTGGCGGCATTCAAGAGCGTCGCAGAGATCAAGACCAACAACAACTACCGCGAGACGGCATTGAGCGAGATTGCTGGTGCCCTGTTGGCTGATGGCAAAAAAGAAGAAGCGCTCGCTGCCTTCAGCGAACTCAGCACCGTCACCAAGGATGACAAAGTTCTGGGGGATGCCCTGCTCAAAGCCGGATTGCTTCTCAATGAAACCGGGAAGGCAGAAGCTGCCCAAAAGAACTTCCGGAGGGTTCTTTCTCTCCCTGTGCTGCCACCGGATCAGCGGGGCATGGCGGTCTTTGGCATCACTCAAGGCGAGTTCGTCAAAGGCGACTATGAAGCCGTACTGAAGACTTACACGCAGAACTCCCAAGTCCTGCCGCCAGACGACCTCCGTGCCAAGCAACTGCTGATTGTCGGCACGGCACAAAAGAATCTGAAAAGCTACAGCGAGGCAGTGCAGACTTTCCTCATGCTGGAGAAGAACTTCCCAGACTCGCCCGAAGCACTAGAAGCGGGATATCAGAAGCTCCTTTGCTTCAGCCAACTGGGCGACAAGGATGTGCCGGAATTCACCCAAGATTTCGAGAACCGCTACAAGGAGAAACACTCCAAGCACGAATACCTGCTGATGTCCCGTCTCATTCGGGCGGACTGGTATTTCACCAAGGGCAAATACGCGGAAGCAGCCGAGTCCTTCGGCGGCGTGGACGCATCCAAGGTTCCGCAAAAGGTGCGCGCCAGTGTGCTCTACAAGAAAGGCTTCACCGAAGCCGAGGCCGGAAAGTTCAATGACGCGATCGCGACGCTGACGGTGTTCCTTTCTGACTATCCCAAGGATGCCAATGCCCCTGTGGCGCTGGCCCAACGTGGTATTGCCAACAAAGCGGTGCGCGCTTTTGATAAGGCCCTGGCAGACTTCGCGGCCATCGTCAAAGATTTCCCCGATCATCCCGCTGCTGAGATGGCCTACTATCAGAGTGGCCTTACCAAGAGCGAAACACGTGACATCGCCGGCATGATTGCTGACTTTGAGGCGCTCGTGCAGAAGTTCCCCAACAGCCCTGCGGTTCCTGAGGCCAGCTACCGTATCGGGCGCGGTTATTTCGATCTGGGACAGCCGGATAAGTTGAGCAAGGCGGTGGATCCTCTTCACAAAGCCATAGCGCTCGATTCAAAGCAGTTTCTGGATAAGGCCAGCCAGTTGCTCATCCTGGTGCAGTGGACCCGGCAGGACTTCGATGCCATGGCCAAGGAAGTTGATGCTTACCTCGCGGCACGGCAGGATGCGTCCATCTCGCCCAAGGCGCTTATCGCTCTGGGAAACAACTTTTATCAGAAGAGCGACTACTCCCGCGCGGCCCGCTATCTCACTTTGGCCACCACACCCAGTCAGCCAGATGCGACTGACCCGCTCGTATGGAATGTCCTAGGTATGGCGGAACTTGAGAATGAGAATTATGACGCCGCGATCAAGGCCTTGGATTTCTATCTGATAAAGGTAACCGATGACAACCAGAAGCCAAAGCCGCTCTGGGCCAAAGGCCGGGCGCTTCTTGGATTAAGCAAGTATGACGATGCCGCCAAATGTGCTCAGGAAGGCCTCTCGATTGCCAAACAAGGCCGTCTGCGCGCAGTCCTGCAATTGCTGGATGGCGATGTTTCCATGGGCCGCGGCGATGCCCTGGCTGCCGGTGGCGACCAAGCGGCGGCGGCCAAAGAATGGCAGGATGCGGCGGCAGACTTCGTGGTTGTGAGTCAGATTTTTGTGGATCCCAATATCACGCCGGAAGCAGCATGGAAAGCCGCTGAGGCTCTGGAAAAAGTGGGTGAAAAATCCAAGGCCGACGGCCTACGCAAGCAGGTCAAAGATAAGTATCCCAACTACGAGCCCAAACCGCCGGGCGCGCCCCGCAAACCTCTCAAAGACAACGAGGAAATGAAGGCGCCTGTGGCGGTTCCTGCACCGACACCGGCGGATGTGGAAGCTACCGTGCCCAAAGCTCAGCCAGTTGATCCTGCAACCGCACCTGCGCCTGGCCCTCCGGCGGAAGCCCCGCCAGCGGCTATTCCAGTTCCAGACGCAGCGCCTGAGCCGCCGAAAGCTGAGGATGCCTCAGGAAATCAGAATTGAGTGATTCTGCTCGGTCGAAGCGCCCGCAATGGGATGACTACTCGGCCATGATGGGTCCCGTCTCCGCTACAACAGTCACCGCATCCTTTTTGCCTGTTTCCACCGGCTTGTAGGCCACGGCGAGAACGGTCTGGAGATGAGGGCTTTTTTCCTCGCGGTCGACAATGCGGATATCGATGTTTTTGAATCCCGCGTCGGTCAGCATTTCGTCCAGATCCACTTCTGAGAAGCCGAGCCACACATCGGAGTAAAGCAGTCGAGCCTTCTCGAAAGTATGCTTGAGCAGATCCAGAATGATGATACGTCCGCCGGGCTTCAAAATCCGGTAAGCGGACTCCAAGGCTATCGGAGGTCTGCCAGCGTGATGCAGGGCCTGGCTAAACAAAGCGATGTCCACCGTCCCGGACTTGATGGGCGGATCCTCCAGGTCGCCCTGCCGGTATTCAAAATTGCTGAAGCCGTGTTCCTTCGCCAACTGAGCGCCGTAGGCCACCATCTTCTCAGAACTATCCACGGCGATTACCTTGCGAGCATGGGAAGCAAACATCTGCGAAAGCGTGGCTTCACCTGCGCCCAGATCCGCGATCACTTGAGGCGGCACAAAGTTAAGCAGCATCTCTCCCAAAGCCTTCCACGACCGGCCTGGCACATATTGCCGCCCGAACTTGCCCGCCAAACCATCAAAGTAAGAGCGGGCTGAATCAGTGCGCTTGCGCCTGACAAGCCGGAGTGCCGTCATGTCGCTCTTCGCTTCTCGAATTTCCTGCGTGGCGGCATCGAGCAGGGCCAGCAAATGCTCGTGCATCGCACGATCCTTGGGACGCGGTTTCTCGATGCTGTACAACCGGTTTTTGCCGGAGCGCCGATCTGCAATAAGTCCGGTCTCTTTCAGTCTGGCAAGCTGAGCCGAAATGTTGGATTGACCAAGCCCAAGAATTTCCTGAAGCTCAGCGACCGACAACTCTTCTTCACGTAACAGCGCCAGGATGCGGGCGCGTGTTGCATCAGAGAGGATGGCGAAAAATTTGAGTATTGACGACACGTTTCGTGAGTGCAACATATCAACGCATCATAATCTGTCCATATCAATCAATTAACACCTATGCCTGACACGTATATCTTCTCCTCCGAATCCGTCGGTGAGGGCCATCCTGACAAAGTTTGTGACACCATTTCCGATGCAGTGCTCGACGCCTGCCTGACCATTGATCCCAAGAGCCGTGTGGCCTGCGAAACGTTTGCGAAGAGCAATATCGTTGTGGTCGGTGGCGAAATCACGATCCCGAAGCTTCAGGACAAGAAAAAGGGCACGACCAAGCCCATCGATGAAGTCATCAACATCGGCAAAGTCATTCGTGACGCCGTCCGTGGCATTGGCTACGTGAACAACGACGACGTTTTCCACGCTGACACGCTTTTCATCAACAACTACCTGACCATCCAAAGCCCTGACATCGCTCAAGGCGTGGACGCAGCTTCCGCTGAAGGTAAGAAGACGGCAGAACAAGGCGCTGGCGACCAGGGCATCATGTTCGGCTATGCTTGCGATGACACCCCAGAGCTTATGCCTGCTCCGATCATGTTCGCTCACCGCCTCGGCCGTGAGCTGACGAGAGTCCGCAAGGCTGGCAAGCTGGCCAAGTGGCTGCGTCCCGACGCGAAGAGCCAGGTATCCGTGGAATATGTGGACGGCAAGCCGACCCGTATCGTGAACGCCGTGATCTCGACCCAGCACGCCGCTGACGCGACGCACGCTGAGATCGAAAAGTTCTGCATCGAGCAAATCATCAAGAAGGTGCTTCCGAAAGACCTGCTCACGAAGGACACCGAGTATCTCATCAACCCGACCGGCAAGTTCGTCGTCGGCGGTCCTCAGGGTGACAGCGGTCTGACCGGCCGTAAGATCATCGTGGACTCCTACGGTGGCATGGGCCGTCACGGTGGTGGAGCTTTCTCCGGCAAAGACCCGAGCAAGGTGGACCGCAGCGCTGCTTATATGGGCCGCTGGGTTGCCAAGAACGTCGTCGCCGCTGGCCTTGCTTCGAAGTGCGAAATCCAGTTCGCCTACGCGATCGGTCACCCACAACCTGTGAGCGTGCACGTGGACACCTTTGGCACCGGCACCAAGCCTGACGCCGACATCCTCGCCGCCGTTCTCTCGGTGTTTTCGTTCAAGCCAGCCGACATCGTGAAGCAATTGAACCTGCTGCGCCCGATCTATTCGAAGTCCACCAACTATGGTCACTTCGGCAAAGACGACGCCGATCTCACTTGGGAATCGACCGCGAAGGCGTCTGCTCTGCAGAAAGCTCTCAAATAGTTCGTCTCGTTCGGAAGAAGGGACCCACTGAATCAATCATCAGACCGCGTGGCATACCCACGCGGTCTTTTTTTGGCTACTTATCTCGCTTGGCTACAGACCAGTTTCGTAATTTCTTTTGTCCAAAATTAAACGCCGCAGACCTATCTCTCGCAGGAATGCGCTGTCCAATGGCGTACCCTTTTGCCACCCCTGCGCCAGAATTCGCACACTGGCCCCCTCTTCTGCTACACGAATGCCACGCTTTTTCTACCACACTCTCCTGACACTCCAATGTTCCGCACTGCTGCTTCAGGCCGCACCGGACTGGAAAACGGTACAAGGGTTGTTGGATACCAGTTGTTACGACTGCCACAAGACGAACAAGGCAAAGGGCGGAGTCGATCTCAAGCGACTCTCTGCTGATCCGAAGGTAGAGCCGGAATTCGCTCTGTGGGAGAAGGTTCAGGAGGTTATCGCGAAGGGGGAAATGCCTCCTGAAGACGAGACACAGCTGAGTCCCGAGGAGAAAAACCTCCTGACCGGCTGGATCAAACACGAGCTCGACGTGGTGGCCACGCGCAATGCCGGTGACCCTGGGCCGGTCACCCTGCGGCGTCTCACCAATTTTGAATATGACAACACGGTTCGCGACCTGACCGGCGTGGACTTTGGCCTCGGCAAAGAGTTCATGCCAGACGGCGGGGGCGGGGAAGGCTTTTCCAACACGGGAGATGTTCTTTTTACCAATCCACAGCAGCTCGACAAGTATCTCGCCGCAGCGCGGAAGCTGGCCGATCACGCGGCCATCACCCCTGGATCTGGCATTGATTTCCAAGCTCAGCGCGTGGGGATGCGGGGACATGAGCAACTGCGCGATCAAGCAGAGACGGCGCTCTATGTCTGGTACCAAAAGATGTCCGGCCCCCACCTGCCCAAGGACACCGACGACCTACGGGAGGCAGACTACATGCTGGCCTGCTGGAAGTGGAAACACAAAGATCTGACGGGGGCGCAGTCACTCGAGCAACTCGCTGCAGAACTGAAGCTGTCACCGGCCTTCCTCCAGAATTGGTGGACCATGCTTCACAATGACAAGATCGTATCCCGATATCTGGATCTGACCCGCAAGCCCTGGCATGAGCTGCCCGGGCCGGATGCTGCCAATCCCAAGGCGGTGCCCGGGGCGGTGACGAAATCTTTAGCCGCGATACAAGAGCAGAGGAAGTCCTGGTATTTCAAAGGCAACGGCAGCGTGCAGCGGCAGCAGCAGGACTCAGACGGTATCAGACCCTTTACATTTGGCGTGCAGACCAATGGAAGCCGTCAGGTGCACATCATTGTTGGTGACGTCGGCGACGGTAATGCTGGCGATTATGTGCAACTGTCCCGCATTAGGCTCTTCAAGGAGAAACGGCAGATCGACTACGTGGCCTTGATGAAAAAGCAGCGTGACACGGACAAGAAATCGCTAAAGGATCTGGAAGCCGGCAAAGCGCCCGCGGGCCCGGAGAAGCTGGATGCGGCCGCTCTGAAGAAACGCATCGCCGAAGCCGAAGGTGCTCTCGCATTGTTTGGCAAAAATCCCCTGGGGAAACCGATTGCAGACAATGTCCTCGCCGTGCAAGCGCCGCGGGTCATCACCTTGCCTTTGCCGGAAAAGATCTGGCAGGTCACGGCGACAGGAAAGCTCGACTTTAGCGCGCCTGATTGCGATGAAGCCACGGTTCAGTGGAAGATGATGCCGACGAATCCGATTGATCCGAAACAGATCATGCCTGGGGTGCTGACGATATGGAAGCGTCAGACGAAGAAGGCCAGCGAGACCATGTCGGATTTCGGGCGGATGAAGGGTGTTTTCCCGGACATTTATGACCGGCGTCTGGAGGAAGTGGCCAATAACTTCCGCCGCTACGGCCCAGGCCCCGGGGTGTATTATTTCAACAACGACCAACTTGCCGCGCTTCTCCCTGCGAACGAGAAAGAAAACTTCCGTCAGCTTCTGGAGGACTGGCGTTACTGTGGGCCAAAAACGCTGAAGAAGGATCAGCAGGTCGCTTACGACCAACTTGTTCAGCAACATCTGCAGAACTTCGCGTCCCGTGCCTGGCGCCGTCCGCTCTCGGGTGAGGAAAAACAGCAAATCGTCAATCTCTATGGTGCGAGCCGCACGGCGGAGATGAGTCCGGAATCTGCGGCACGCGAGACCGTCATCCGGGTGCTGGTGTCACCTCATTTCCTTTTTAAAACTGAACTCACGCCGCCTCCGGTTGTGGCGGCGACTGATGGTTCGGCTCCGCCGGAATCTGCCGTATCGGCTTGGGAACTTGCCTCACGACTGAGTTATTTTCTTTGGTCTTCCATGCCGGACTGGCAGCTCCGGAAAGCGGCCGAGGATGGCAGCCTGCTGAAACCGGAAGTGCGTGCCGCTCAGGTGAAACGCATGCTGCGCGATTGGAGGGCCAAGGCTCTCGCTAAGGAGTTCATGGGCCAGTGGCTCGACTTCGATGGTTTCCAGAAACACAGCAATGTGGACGATAAAAAATTTCCGGAGTTCACGGATGCCCTGAGGAACGACTTCTACGCGGAGACTGTTGCCTTTTGCCTGCACATCATTCAGGAAGACCGGCCCGTGCGCGAAATCGTTGGGGCGGATTATTCTTTCATCAATGAGCGCCTGGCTAAACACTATGGCGTGTCCGGTGTGACCGGCGGTCAATTACGCAAAGTGAGTCTGACGGCACAGCATCGCGGAGGTCTGCTTGGCCAGGGTAGTCTGCTCACCAAGATGTCGCGCTCCCACCGCACCAGTCCCGTGCTGCGTGGTAACTGGCTTTTGCAATCCGTGCTTGGAACGCCGGTTCCGCCTCCGCCGAGTGATGTTCCGGAACTGAAAGAGCATGGTGCGAAACCTGCGACGGTGCGGGAGATGCTGGAACAACATCGCGCCCAGAAGGCTTGCATGGGTTGCCACGACCGTATTGATCCTCTGGGTTTCGCGCTGGAGAATTTCGATCCCATTGGACGATTCCGGGATAAAGAAGAATCTGGTCTGCCGCTGGATGCCACGGGTGAGGTCAAGGGGAGTCCGAAGTTCACAGGATTTGAGGGGCTAAAGGGTTATCTGATCAGCCGTGAGAACCAAGTCACCAATCAGTTTTCACGCAAGTTGCTGGGCTTCGCACTGGGCCGCTCCGTCATGCCTTCTGACAAGCTTTTGCTGAAGTCGATGTCCGATCAAATGGCTGCACAGGAGGGCCGATTCTCGGCTGCGGTTCTCGCTGTCGTGAACAGCCGTCAATTCCTCAATCGCCGCAACTAAACGCCTACCACTCGCCACCTATTTTACCACGATGAGCACCACTCTTTCCCGCCGCCGTTTCCTTCGAGGTGCAGGTGTCATGCTGGGCCTTCCCTGGCTGGAATCCGTTTCGGTTTTTGGCGCTGAGACAAGCAAGAAGAACATTGCGCCGCGCCGGCTCGCCGCCTGCTTCTTTGGTAATGGAGTAAACCCGCATCATTGGGGCGCCAGCACGGGGCCGGGGGGCATGGAGTTCCTACAGTCCCTGAAGCCGCTGGATCCGATCAAGAATCAGGTTCTGGTGCTTAAGGGGCTGTGGAATCCTACGACCGTTGATGGTCCGGGAGGTCACTATCCGAAGATGAACATCCTTTCGGGATTGAAGGTGAAGCAGACGACTACGGACGTGGAAGTTGGCACCACGATGGACCAGATCATAGCCAATCAGATAGGCCAACAAACTCCTGTATCCAGTCTGGTGCTTGGCACGGAAGGGCCGAAATTCAGCACGGACTCCGGCTACACCTCCATCTACTCCGCCTATGTCTCCTGGAGCGGGCCGACGACGCCTGCGCCGAAAGAGATCTATCCTCAGCAGGCTTTTGATCAGCTCTTTGACGACGGCAGCAAACGCAAGCGCGACAAGAGCGTGCTCGATCTTGTGCTTGGTGATGCCAATGCGTTGCGCACGCGCCTGAGCCGTCGGGATTCACAGAAGCTCGATGAATACCTCAGTTCCGTCCGTGAACTCGAGCAGCGCATCGAACGCACCGAGAAGTTTAGCCAGGCTGAAACGAACGGCCAAGGCTGGCAGCCATCCATAAAGGCCCCGACGATGCAGCGCCCGGGTCCAGGCATTCCCGCGCTACAGCAGGATCACCTGAAGCTGATGATGGACATCATGGTTCTCGCTTTGCAAATGGATCGAACACGGGTGGCGACCATGATGCTGACCAATGACCTTTCCCAGATGAACATGAACTTCCTGGGCGTGAAAGGTGGGCAGCATGAACTTTCCCACCATGCGAACGATCCCGACCGCCTGGCCATGTACCAGAAGGGGAACGAATACATGGTGAAAGTCTGGTCCGAGGCGCTTCAAAAGATGCATGCCACGAATGAAGGTGAACGCAGTCTCCTGGAGAACAGCATGGTGCTCCTCACCTCCAGCCTATGGGACGGGAACGCGCATGACTCGACGCAGTTGCCGCTGATTCTAGCGGGCGGCGGCGGTGGAACCATCAAGGGCGGGCGATTCCTTGACTACAGCAAGGATCCGAACCGCAAACTGTGCCGCCTTCACGTCGCGCTGATGGATCGCATGGGCGTGAAGGTGAACCACTTTGGTGACGCGGAAAATGCCTTGGCCGATCTGGGCTAGCGGGAGGCTCGCTGCCTTTCGAGCCTCCGTAGCCGGCGATTCTACTCACCCAAGGCCCATTTGATACCGCCGAGGATGTGGGCCTGGTAGGTGGGGTCCTTCCAGACGTCCTCGCGGTGGCCGAGGGAGGTGTAGAACACTTTGCCTGTGCCGAATTCCTTCACCCATGAGACGGCGTAGTCGCCATCGGTGCGTTTGCCGCGTTCGAAGAACTTGAGTTCACCTTCCGTGCCGTCGGGTCTTTTGGACTTGGTTTTGGGGCGGTCGTCGTTGCTCTTGTCGAGGCTCAGGATGACGTGCTTGTCGTCACGGGAGTAGCTCTTCATCTGATAGATTTCGTCATCGATCTCAAAGACCTCAGGCCAGGGAGCGCCGGCGGGATGCTTCTTGTCCTCATTCTTCACGGTGACCTTTTGGGTCCAGGGATGTCCGTCGAACTCGCCGCCGATCATTTCGATGTAAGGACGGAACTTGTGGAAGGTGTCCGTGGCGGAGTGCATGGCGATGAACGCTTTGCCGCCTTTGATGAGATCGATGAAGCCCTGCGGGTCAGGGAACGGTAGGTCCCCCGTGGTGTTGCAGAAGATGAAGCCGTCGTAGCCTTTGATCTTGTCGTGGGCCAGCGCTTCTTTGCTGTAGGCGTTGATCTTGTCCTCCCAAGCTTTGCGCTCGGGCAGGTAGGTCTTCATGGCTTCCGCGTAGGCGGCCTGTTTCGCCGCGAAGGATTCATCCGTGTCCCTGGCATCGCGCTTGGGATTCTGAGGACTTTTGGGGGAAGGCTCGGGTTGCCTGACAAAATCCACGGAAAAGGCCCCGGAGCTTTTAGCCAGTTCCTCCAGAACTTTCTCGCCCGTCTCGATGGAAGAATGACGAAAGCCGGTGGTGATGGAGACGACGAGAACCTTCCTGGGAGCGGCCAAGGTCGGCAGTGCAAAGCCGAAAATGAAGACAGCCAGAAGGAGTGTGTTGCGGAGATTACCCATAAGCCTCAGAGAACTCTCCAAGTAAGGCCGTTCTTGCTTCCGCGCGAAATTTCCCCGAAAGGTCTCACTTCCAACCGAATGATTGCAGAAATCCTACCCCCGTGGTTCATCCCCGTCATGACGGAAGCACTTCCCGTCATTATTTCCCTCATCATCATCGAGGGTTTGCTCTCAGTAGACAATGCCCTGGCCATTGCAGCGATGGCGTCCCACCTGCCCGGAAAACAGAAGTATTGGGCGCTGCGCGTGGGCATCATCGGGGCATACGTGTTCCGGGGAGTGGCACTGTTGTTTGCCACCTACATCATGGCGAATCCGTGGTTAAAGGCCCTGGGTGCGGCTTACCTCGTGCATCTACTGGCCTACCATTTTGCGCACGTGCACCGGAAGAATACGGCAGCAGAGACTGGCGTGGCGGTGGTTCATAAGGGCTTTTGGGCGACTGTGGCGTCTATCGAACTGATGGATCTGAGCCTAGGCGTGGACAACGTAGTGGCCGCCGTGGCGCTGAGCGACAAGTTCTGGGTAGTATGCACGGGTGTGTTTATCGGCATCCTGGCCCTGCGCTTTGTGGCGGGGCATTGTATCAAGCTTATTGAGAAATTCCCGATTTTGGAGCACACCGCGTTTTTGCTGATTGGTTTCGTGGGGATGCTGCTGCTGACGGAACTGACATGGCATGTGGACATCAAGGTGTGGATGAAGTTCGTGGGCATCGTGGCGATCATCGCGCTAACGCTCTGGTATGAGAAGTCAGCAGGCGTGAAAGCGGTGCTCCGGCCTTTCCTGAAGGTGTCGATGTATCCGATTCGCTTTTATGAAGCGACCGTGGGATTCATTTTTATGATCCTGTGGTACCCGTTCAAAATGTTGTTCAAGGCATTCCGCGTGTCAGAGCCTGCCGAGGCAGTGGAAGATGCGCCGGAAACGCTGCATTCGGCAGGGCGGCGGGGGGAAGGGGAGTGAGGCCTGCTCGGCTTTATAGCGACTCCTTTTAAACCCAAGGAGGGTCGCTTTTGCCATCAAGATGGTCTGAGGACGTCTGTGCAAAGGCCACAGGTGGGGATTGCCGCGAATCCCAACATATGACCGCAGAAATGACACTCATCACGGGAGCTTCGAGTGGCATTGGCTTGCACTTGGCGCGGGAGTTCGCCAAACATGGGCATCCTCTGGTACTGGTGGCTCCTGATGAACGCGAATTACAGACGCTGGCGCAGGGGTTGCAGAGTGAATTCGGCGTGGACGTAGACGTGATTGCACAAGATCTGGAGCAACCCGATGCGGTGGAGGCGATTGGGGCCCATCTTGAGGCCGCTGGTATTCAGATCGAGATCGTGGTGAACAATGCCGGCCATGGCTTCCGCGGGAAGTCGTGGGAGATCCCGCTGGAGCAGGATATTTCGATGGTGCGGCTGAATATTGAGGCACCACTTCGACTGACGAAGCATTTCCTGCCTAAGATGGTGGCAGCGAATCAGGGCAGGATCTTGAACACGGCTTCCATCGCAGGCTTTGAGCCCGGGCCTTTGTTGAATGTTTACCACTCTACCAAGGCATTCATTTTGTCATGGTCGGAAGCTCTGGCGATTGAGTTAGAAGACACCGATGTGACTGTGACGGCGTTGTGCCCTGGGGCGACGGATACGGACTTCTTTCCCAAGGCGGACATGGAAGCCGTGAAAGGGTTCCAGAAGGGACCGCTCGCCGCGCCGCAGGATGTGGCGGAAGCTGGCTACAAGGCGGTGATGGCGGGAGAACTCTTTGTGGTACCCGGGGCGATGAACAAGATGATGGTGGCGGCGCTTCGGATTCTGCCCGTGGGCACTCAGGCCAAGATGAATGAGTCCATGTATGAGGATGTGCCGCCGGAAGATCAGAAGCGCAAGCGCGGGGATATGGAGATCAAAGCGGCGCTGAAGGAAGACAGCAAGGGGAGTGTGCTGACGCCTTCGGGTTAGGGGGACGGCGCTTATTCTTGTCCGGCGAATCTAGCGGATCGAGCCGCGATTTTTCAGGATGTCTCAAACAAATCAGCGAACCGGGAAAATATCTGGCCCGCTGTAATGCACCATTATTTTTTGAATGGTGCGCAGGGAGGGGATCGAACCCCCGACCAACTCGGTGTAAACGAGCCGCTCTACCGCTGAGCTACCTGCGCGTGGTTGGGTCTGATCATGATGCATGGGTTTTGTATTTTGGCAAATATGAGTTTTGGGCTGAATTGAGGGCGAATCGGGGTCATTTTTTTCGGGGCATTTTTCGGGTGAAGAAATTGGCAAAATGTTAGGCTTGCCAAATGGGCGAAAATTCGCTGAAATGCGCCGCCAGCCCGCATGGGACGGACTTTGTGAAATTTTTCACAAATAGCTCTTGCGCAGATTTTCGGACTGGCTTTAATGATGGCCCGCTTCACCATTTAGGTGCTTCTTTGTTCTTATGTTTGGTTCTGCTCTGCCCGCATCAATGCTGCCTACCATGCTCGCTTCGGTGAGTCCTGCAGCAGCAGAATTTTTTGGCAAATCGAGCACGGTGTCGTTCATCACGAGCTCGGTTGTGGTGGCGGTGATCGTGATGGTGGGCCTGCTCCTGTTCGCCCGCAAGGCCACGACCAACATGTCGTTGGTGCCACATCCGACGCAGAACTTTTTTGAGCTCATCGTCGAGTTCCTTTATGGTCGCGTGGAAAGTATTGTGGGGCCGAAGATTGCGCCCAAGGCGTTCCCGCTGCTTGCGACGCTTTTCATCTTCATTCTGGTCTCCAACTGGTTTGGTTTGCTGCCGGGCGTCGGCACCATCGGCTGGGGCCGTGGCGTGGGTCCGCTCACGATTGGCTCAGGTGAGCACGACATGGAGAATCCTATTCTGCGCCCGCCGACGGGTGATTTGAATCTGACCATTGGCTTGGCGTTGACCTCGTTTTTTGTCTGGCTTTATCTTACCATCCGGGAAATCGGAGCCTGGGGCTTTGTGAAGCACACGTTCGGCGCCAAGGGCGGGCTGAAAGGTTTCATGGGCATGATTGTAGCGGCGGTGTTTCTCTTCGTTGGCGCCATTGAGTTGGTCTCCATCGTCATTCGTCCGCTCACGCTGTCGGTTCGTCTCTACGGGAACGTCTTCGCCGGTGAGAGTGTGATTCACGCGATGAGCAGCATGCTGGACGGGACGCATCCCGCGATAGCCTTTCTGGGTAGCGTGCTGTTGCCGATCCCCTTCTATTTTATGGAACTGCTGGTCGGCCTGTTGCAGGCGATGGTGTTCACGCTGCTGAGCGCGGTCTACATCCAGCTTTCCACGACGCATGACGACCATGGCCACGAGGAGGAAGGTCATCATTAAACCCATTTGAATCCTTTGCCTTCAGGACCATGCGCAACGTGTGGATGAGGGCGAAACAACAAAAGCTAACTACTAAACTGATACATCACTCATGATCACTGAACTCGTCTCCATGGCTGCTGAAGCTCCTGCTCACGTAGTCCCCGTCGCTTCCGGCGTGACCGGTAACATCGCCAGCGGTCTTGGCGCTCTCGGCGCTGCTCTTGGCGTGGGCCTTGCCGGCTCCAAGGCTGTTGAAGCCGTTGGTCGCAATCCAGGCGCATTCGGCAACATCCTCGTTATCGGCATTATCGCCATGGCGCTTGCTGAAGGTCTGGGCGTTATGGCCCTGTTCCTTGCCAAGTAAAAATTGATATCGTTTCGCGGCGGGCTGCACAGTGTGGCCCGCCGCACTTCCTCTCTCTCTTCCTAATTTCAGCCGCCCAGTAGCTATGGATGATTTCGCGCAAAGTTTCGGCCTCCAGTGGAGCAAGGTCCTGGCCCAGGTCCTGATCTTCGGGCTCGTCTATTTTGTTCTGAACCGCTACGCCTTTGGTCCGATCCTGGCGATGCTGGAAGCGCGGCGCAAGCGCATCGCAGACGGCGAGGCTAAGCTTGAGAAAATCGCGCGTGATCTGGCGACCGCTGAAGAGAACGCCAAGGTGATTCTGGACAAGGCTAATGAGCAGTCCAACCGCCTGGTTAAAGAAGCTGGCGAAGGCGCCTCCATGCTGGCTGAGAAGAAGCGCCAGGAAGCTATCGCGGAAGCCACGGTAATTTTGGCCAAGGCTCGTGAAGCTGGTAAGCTAGAGCACGAGCAATTGCTGTCTCAACTCAAGCGCGAATTCGGCCGTATGGTGGTGGACGCCACCTCCCGTGTATCCGGTAAGGTCCTGACGAACGATGACCAGGATCGCATCAACCGCGAGACATCTGCCCAGGTGGCTCTCTAATTTTACCTTTTCTCTCTTACCCGCTTCACCATGAAGGTCAGCAAAGACGCCCTCCGCGCCGCCCGGCAACTCTTCCGAGTCTGCATTGATGGCAGTGGCAAGCTGCACCTGAGCCGTGCGAAGCAGGTGGTGAAGCGCATTGCTGAAGCTAAACCAAAGCCTCGCAATTATCTCGGCATCCTCACAGCCTTCCAGCGCCTGCTTCGTCTTGAAGTCGCAAAGCGCACGGCGTTGATCGAGAGCGTGACGGAGTTGGATGCAGCGACCCGCGAGCAACTGCGCGGCGACCTACAGAAGAAATACGGCGAGGATTTGACGTTTCAATTCGCCACCAACCCTGAGCTCATTGGCGGCATGCGCGTCAAAGTCGGCAGCCAAGTATGGGATGGAAGTGTCCGCGCCAAGCTTGATGCCCTTCGCGAGAAGCTGGCTTGAGCCCCCTCTACAGAGAGTTAACAAATTTTAAGTTTACCCACCAAGCATTGATCAAAAAGTTATGAGCAGCATCCTCCAGGAGATCGAATCAGAAATCGCGGGTCTGAGGACTTCCGTCACGAAATCCAACGTCGGCGTGGTGCGGGAAATCGGTGACGGCGTGGCGAAGGTCGAAGGCCTGAGCGACGTCATGCTGAACGAAATGATCGAGTTCCCAGGCGGGCTCTACGGTCTGGCGCTGAACCTTGAAGAAACCGAAGTGGGTTGCGTGTTGCTGGGTTCCGGCGAAGGCATCAAGGCTGGCGACGAAGTAAAGACCACAGGTCGTCTGCTTTCCGTGCCAGTCGGCAAGAGCCTTCTGGGTCGCGTGGTTAACGCGCTTGGCCAGGCAATCGACGGCAAAGGTGACATCAAGGGTGAAGCCGAATATCCAGTGGAAAAGATCGCTCCTGGTATCATTACCCGTAAATCCGTGAGCGTGCCGGTGCAGACGGGCATTCTGCCGATTGACGCCATGATCCCGATTGGCCGAGGCCAACGTGAGTTGATCATCGGTGACCGTTCGACGGGCAAGACCACCATCGCGGTGGACACCATCATTTCCCAGGCGCAGCAGAACAAGGCTGCCGCCGCTGGTAAGCTGGAAGGTCACAAGCCTCTCTATTGCATCTACGTCGCCATCGGCCAGAAGCAGTCCAACGTCGCCCGGGTGGTGAAGACCCTCGAGGACGCTGGCGCCATGGAATACACCGTGGTGGTGAGCGCCTCCGCTTCTGACTCCGCGGTTAACCAGTATCTCTCTCCTTACACGGGCTGCTCCATTGGTGAGTGGTTCATGGATCAGGGCATGGACGCGCTGATCGTGTTTGATGACCTTTCCAAGCAAGCCGTGGCTTACCGTCAGGTGTCCCTGGTGCTAAAGCGCCCTTCCGGTCGTGAAGCTTATCCTGGTGACGTGTTCTATCTCCACAGCCGTCTGCTTGAGCGCTCCGCTCGTGTGAACGAAAACTACGGTGGTGGTTCCTTGACCGCGCTGCCGATTATCGAAACGCAGGCTGGTGACGTGTCCGCTTACATTCCGACGAACGTGATCTCCATCACGGACGGTCAGATCTTCCTCGAAACGGACTTGTTCTATCAAGGTATCCGTCCTGCGATCTCCGTCGGTCTCTCCGTTTCCCGCGTGGGTTCCGCCGCGCAGACGAAGGCGATCAAGAAGGTGTCTGGCACGACGAAGCTCGACTTGGCTCAGTTCCGTGAGTTGGCCGCTTTCGCCCAGTTCGGTTCCGACCTCGACGCCGCTACCAAGGCCAAGCTCGACCGCGGTGCGCGAATCGTGGAACTCTTCAAGCAGCAGCAGTATCAGCCGAAGAGCCTGCCGATCATGGTCGCGACGTTGTTCGCGATGCAGAACGGTTACTTCGATGACGTGGCGGTGGCTCGCATCCGTGAGTGCCAGGCCAAGATGGAAGAATTCCTGACCACCCGTAAGGAGCCTCTGCTGGTGAAAATCGGTAACGAGAAGTCCTTGGACAACACGACCGACGATTTGAAGAGCGCTCTCGCCGACTTCAAGTCCAGCTGGAAGTAAGCCCGATCTGATACGCTGAAATGGCGGGGAAGACCCGCCAGCCGCCTCTCGAAACTTTCTCCTCATGCCATCCACCCGCGACATCCGCCGCCGCATCAAGTCGGTCAAGAACACGGCCCAGATCACCAAGGCCATGCAGCTTGTCGCGGCCGCGAAAATGAAGAAGGCGCAGGACTCCGCCACCCATGGCCGTCCTTATGCGGAGCTTCTGAACAAGGTGCTGGTCAGCATGCGTGAAGGTGTGGAGGATGGAATTCATTCCTACTTCACCGAAGGCAAAGGCGATAAGACGCTAGTGGTGGTGATCGCGAGTGATAAAGGTCTGTGCGGCGCGCTGAACACGAACCTGATCAAGAAGCTCGTATCCACGAGCCTGCCGGGCGAAGTGGAATACGTCACTGTCGGCCGCAAGGCGGCGCAGGCTATCAGCCGCATGCGCAAGAAGCTGCTGGCAGACTTTACGATCAAAGATCCTGCGAAGTTTTCCGAACTGCGGACCGTGGGCAACTTCGTCCAGGAGAAGTTCATTTCGGGTCAATACAAACAAGTCTTTGTGGCCTTCAACAACTTCGTGAACACCGTCACGATCATCCCGACGGTGGAGCAACTGCTACCTGTGGATCGCGTGAAACTCGGCGGCAAGCGTGGCTTCGAAGGCATGGCCGGAGTGATCGACGTGAAGGAAACGGACACTGACACGCCAGCCTATATTTTCGAGCCTGGAGCGCAGGAAGTTCTGGAAGCGATCCTTCCTCAATACGTGAACAACACTCTTTGGCAGATGCTGCTAGAAGCCCGCGCATCGGAGCACTCCAGCCGGATGGTGGCGATGAAGAACGCCACGGACAACGCTAAGCAACTCATCAAGGATCTCACGCTGGAGTACAACAAGCTGCGTCAGGCTGCGATCACGAACGAACTTCTCGAAATCACGACGGCCAAGATGGCCCTCGGTTAACCTCCCTTTCCGTAAACGTCACCACTCTATCCTTCGTCATTTTCCCATGAGCAACATCGGCACTATCGTTCAAGTTATCGGTCCCGTGGTGGACGTGGATTTCTCCGCCTCCGGCAAGCTGCCTGAGATCTACAACGCGCTGGAAATCAACTACGACCTAGGCGGCAAACCGACTCGTCTGATATGCGAAGTGCAGCAGCACCTTGGTGATGGTTGGGTTCGCAGCGTGGCCATGACGAACACCGACGGTCTGCGTCGCGGTTACAACGTCACAGATACCGGATCCCCAATCACCGTGCCAGTGGGTGAAGAAGTGCTGGGCCGTATTTTCAACGTGACGGGTGACCCCGTGGATGACCAGGCTGCACCTGTGGTCAAAAAGCGTTACGCGATTCACCGCAAGGCTCCGTCTCTGGTGGACCAGGATCCTTCCGCTCAGATTCTTGAGACGGGGATCAAGGTTATCGATTTGATCTGCCCCTTCACCAAGGGTGGTAAGGTCGGCGCCTTCGGTGGTGCTGGCGTGGGCAAGACCGTTGTCATCATGGAGCTCATCAACAACATTGCCAAAGGCCACGGTGGTTACTCCGTGTTCGCCGGTGTGGGTGAGCGTACTCGTGAAGGAAATGACCTTTACTGGGAAATGATCGAGTCCGGCGTTATCGCGACGGAGAAAGACGAAAAGGGACATCCCAAGAAGGATTCCGCCGGTCGCCCGATCCTGAAGGACGGCTCGAAAGTGGCTCTGGTTTACGGACAGATGAATGAGCCTCCAGGCGCTCGTCTTCGTGTCGCTCTGAGCGCGCTGTCGATGGCTGAATATTTCCGTGATGAGAAGAACCAGGACGTGCTTTTCTTCGTGGACAACGTTTTCCGTTTCTCCCAAGCCGGTTCCGAAGTGTCCGCTTTGCTCGGACGTACGCCTTCTGCGGTGGGTTACCAGCCAACGCTGGCCGCTGAAATGGGCGCCATGCAGGAACGAATCACTTCCACGAAAAACGGTTCCATCACCTCCTTCCAGGCCGTTTATGTGCCGGCGGATGACTTGACTGACCCTGCTCCGGCCAACACCTTTGCCCACCTTGACTCCACGGTTGTGTTGGAGCGCTCCCTTGCTGAGCTTGGTATCTATCCTGCCGTTGACCCGCTTTCCTCGGTGTCCAAAGCGCTCGCCCCGGAAATCGTGGGTGAAGAGCATTACCGTGTCGCTCGTGGTGTGCAACGCGTGCTGCAACGCTACAAGGACCTTCAGGACATCATCGCCATCCTGGGTATGGACGAACTGAACGACGAAGACAAGCTGACCGTGTTCCGCGCTCGTAAGTTGCAACGTTTCCTGAGCCAGCCGTTCGCCGTGGCGGAAGTTTTCACCGGCCACCCCGGTGTGTACGTTCCTGTTAAAGACACGGTCCAAGGCTTCGCCGAGATTTTGGATGGCAAGCACGACGACGTGCCTGAGTCCAATTTCTACATGAAGGGCGGCATCGACTCGGTCCAAAAGAGCTAGTTTGCGCTTAGTATTCGGGTGCTTCGCTGCGATTATTCTGGCGCGGAGCACCTGCTGAAGTTACCACGTTTCCCCTTTCACTCCGATGCCACTCCACCTCGATATTGTCACTCCCGAAAAACGCGTTCTCTCACAGGACGTGGAGATGGTGACTGTACCAGGCACCGACGGTGAGTTGGGGATTCTTGCCGCCCACGTTCCGCTGGTGACCACCCTGAAGCCGGGCGAACTCGCTTATGTGCATGGTGGCAAGACGGATTATTTCGCCGTGGGCACCGGCTTTGTCGAAGTCACGGGTGACCACGTCACTGTCCTGACCGACATGGCCATGGGCGAATCCGAGATCGATGAGAAGAGCGTCGAAGACGCACTGCGTCGCGCTCAGGAGCGCCTGGAAAATATCAAGCACGATAGCGCTTCCGAAGAGATGGCGATGGTGCAGGCAGCGATTCAAAAGTCCATGGCCCAGCTTCATCTGAAGCGCCGCCGGACTTCCATCTAATAGCTGGTTCACGCCAGGCTATTCGGTAGACTTGACCGGAGGCTCCTCGGGCACAGGGACTGCGTGTTCTACTGTCGATACTGCCTTGGGCTTGTCTTTGAGCAAGCTCACGAACAAGCCTCCCGCGAGAGTTAGGCTCAGTCCCAGAAGCTGGGTGAAATTGAAGTGTTCACCGAGGATGATCCAGCCTAGGAATACGGTGCCCAGTGGTCCGACCATGCCAATGACGGCGAAGGCCTGGGAACCCGCCATGCGAAGGCCTATGCCGAAGAGGTAGGAAGGGATCACGGTGCCTGCGATGGCCAGGGTGATACCACACCAGTAAGCTGCTTTCGGTAAGGTCCACAGAAGACTGACGGGATGCGTCAGGCAGTAATGGATCAAGACAAACAAGCATGAGAAGCCAACGACGCATGAGGTAAAGCGGATGGCGCCGATGCGGGCCACCATCTGCCCGCTGAGCAGGACGAAGATTGCGTAGCTGACTGCGCTGGCGAAGACCAGTCCAGCACCCAACAGCGTGTGATCCGAGGATGCGGAGGTTTTCGCCTCAGCAAAATAGCCGATGAAAATGCCAAGGTATGAAACCAGCATGGCGGCCACGACGCCGAGGCGCAGTGGCTTCTTCAGGAACAAGACCGACGCGATAATGACCAGCGAGGGGTAGCTGTAGAGGATCATGCGCTCCAAGCCGACGGTCACGTATTGCAGGCCCATGAAATTGACGACGGAAGAGAGATACCATCCGAAGAATCCCAGAAGGGCAAGCCGCAGCCAGTCTGCCAATGGAATGGGTGGCCGGGAGTTGTGTTTCGAATCCAGCCAGCCACCGAGAAGAAAACACGGAAAGGCCATTGCCATACGCAGCGCCAGGACCGTCACGGCGTCGAGACCATAACGGAAGGCAAGCTTCACGAAAATCGCCTTTGAACAGAAGAAGAGGGAACTGGCGGCGACAACGCCGAAGGTCAGGAGAGGAGAAGGACGGGAGGGATAGGACATGAGGCGAGGGGAAGGCGGCGAAAGGGAGAAGGAAAGAGGTTGAGGGGTGAAAACAAAAAACCCGCGCGCTGTAGGGCGGGCGGGTCAATGCGGAATGGGAGCTGATTCTTAGAAGAGGGCTGGAGTTGAAAGAACCTCACTGCCCAAGCAATCGCCGCCAACCGGACCCGGTGGTCCGCCAAATTCGGAGGCTGTGCTTCGTGCGATTCACGCGAGCAGTGTAACGTTCCTTGCGGAGCATGCAAGCCCCTCGTCAGATCTGAGAAAGTCGTTATCGTCTTGTGGCTGAGCGAAAAGGAAGCGGAACTCCAACCGTAAGTCTCCAGCGTCCTTTCATTTCTTATCATGAAAATACACAGACATCTTTCTCCCATTCTGTTCCTCATCGCCCTCGGCATCGGTGGTTTATCGGCAGCTGAGCCAACGGCGGAGACACCGAAAACCGTTCAGGCGGTAATGGACGATACCCAGCCCGGATGGCGGGATTTGAAGGCGGAGGATTTTACCAAAGTAAATAGCGCGGATGACACGTGGTCATGGAAGGACGGAGTGCTCCACTGCACGGGCACTCCGGTGAGCGTGATGCGGACAGTAAAAGAGGTAACGAACTTTGAGCTGGTGGTGGAATGGATGCACGAGAAGGCCGCAGGAAACTCAGGGGTGTTTGTGTGGGCGACACCGGCTTCCATTGAAAAGCTAACGACAGCCGGGAAGCCAGGATTGCCCGACGGAGTCGAGGTTCAAATCCTGGATCATGGCTACACGGAAAAAGTGGCCAGCAAAGGAGGCAAGACGGACTGGTTTGGCACCAATGGTGATGTATTCCCAGTGCGGATTAAAATGACCCCCTTTCCTCCTCTCTCGCCCAATGGCGAACGTAGTTTCCCAAGGAAGCACTTAGCCAAGGGACATGGGGAGTGGAATCATTACTACGTGAGAGGGATCAACGGCGAGGTGCGTCTCTGGGTGAATGGGGAAGAGGTGAGCGGTGGCACCGCGATTGACCCAAAGTCGGGATTTCTCTGCCTGGAAAGCGAAGGCTCGCCCATTCAGTTCCGAAAAATCCGCATTCGAGAACTGCCGTAGGAGCAGCAATCCAGACAAAGACGCAAGTACAATATTCATTGGCAAAATTCCTGCTAGTGGTTATATCCAAGCGTTCCCGGTCTATACTGGGGGCATCCAATACGAACCAAATCCAAGTCATACCCCATCCATCATGAAGCTCTCCGTTCTCCTTCTTGCCGCTGTTGCCTTTACCCTGGCTTCCTGCGCCTCCAAGCCCGCACCCTCTCCTGCACCAGTTGACATGGGCATGACCAGCGGCAAGTAATCCAATAAGGATTTTCCTGTGGCGTTCCGGTTTCTGCCGGAGCGCCAAATTTTTTTGCAGCAATCGGTAATCGTGTTCCGTTACGATTAGCGCTAAACTGATATTCGCTAGACTCTAAACATTCCTTCATTACACCCTACCCATGATCCGCACCCTGACCCTTCTCGCCCTTGCCATCAGCCTTAGCCTCGCCACCTCTTGCGCCGGCATGAAAAAAGGAAGTTGCTGCTCCACCGACGCTGGCAAGAAGACTGACTCCTGCTGTTCGACTGATGCAGGAAAAAAGAAGACCGATGCGTGCTGCGCGACGGACGCGAAAAAGAAGACGGAGCACAAGCACTAACTAGCTGCGGCGCGGAATATGTCCGTGCGTAGTCCGGTGTCTGACACCAAACGTTCGTAAAAAAGGCGAGCCTGTGGGCTCGCCTTTTTTTGTTTGATCTGATGGCGAATTCACCGGACTGACGAGCCCGGCGATAGCGTCACTTGAACATAGGGTCGTCCTGGTTGCCCTTGCTGAGCAGGTAGGACATCAGGTCGAGGATGTCATTTTCCGAGAGGGTATTGAGCAGACCGGGAGGCATCATGCTGATCTTGCTCTGTTCCATGGTCTTGATTACCTTGCGATCCACCGCTTGAGTGGCATTCGGATCCATCATGTTGATGTTAAACGTGATGCGGTCACCCGAGAGGTTCATGATACGACCAAAGACTTTGGTGTCGTCATTGAGGGTGACTTCTAGTTGGCCGTATTGGTCGCTGATCTCCTTGTTGGGTTCGATGATGTGAGTCAGCAAATCGCGTGGGCTGTATTTCCCGGCCACACTGCTCAGATCTGGTCCAATGGCCCCGCCTTCCTGGCCAAAACGATGGCAGGCGAAGCAAGCTGCTGCACCAAAGAGGTTGCGGCCATTGGCGAAGTTGCGGCCACCTTCCAGGCCAGCGCCCAAGAGGTGATTGATATCGTCCACAGTATAGTTCTTCACGAAGTTCCGGGGAGTGAAGGTGAACTGAGGCAACTTTACATCTGGCTGGGCTTCAAGGATCGGCTTGAGGGCGACCTTCTCAGCATCCGTCAAACCGGCTTCAGCATCCTTGCGGATGTCCTGCATAAAGAGTCCGAAGCTGGCGCCGCCCTTGAAAGTGGGCGCACGCAGACAAGCCCATTTGAAAAAGCGTTCGCGGAGTTCCGGCGTCCAGCCAGCCTTGGCAAGGCGCAGGCTCTTGGCGAGGGCGATCTGCTCCTCTTGGGTCGGAGCGTTTTCCATGATGCCAATGGCTTTGGGCAGGAAGGCGGCATCGCCGAGATAGGTGAGCAATTCGGTGAGGTCCACATTGAGCCAGGGGTCTTTGCTGGGGAACAAGGCAGAGAGCTTAGTCGCCAGCTTTTGGCGTAGTGCGTCATCAGGAGGGCCAAGACGTGACAGCGCTAGCTGATAGTCACGCACATAGGTCTCTCTATCGAAGGGCTTCAGGCTGGCGAACTCCAAGCGCCCGAGAGCCTCCAGGATTGGGGGCAGAAGGGTCTTGTCTCCCTTGGAACTGCGGGCCAATGCCATGAGGGCCGTGAGGGAGGCGCGGGGATTGGTTTCCTTGAGAGCCTTGTCTTTCCAGGTTTCCACTGGTTGATGCTCGATCGCGATGCGAGCTGCAAAGCGGATCCAGCGATCTTCGTGGCCGAGGTAGGGCCAGGCGTTTTCTACAGCTTTGGCGTCTACTTTGCCGTGGAAGGCTTCCAGATCAGCCCGGATTTTGCGCAGGTCTGCGATCTTTTGATCCACAGGGGCAGGTTGCGAAGGCGCGGTGCTGTCAGGGCCGGAGTAGGTCACGCGATAGAGACCGCTTTGCACACGGCGGCCACCGATGGTGAAGTACATGGCGCCGTCCTTGGGACCGATGAGAACGTCCGTGAGCGGCAAAGGATTCGCGGCGATGAATTCCTCAAAGTCAGCAGAATAGCCTGCTCCGTTCGGCTTCAAATGAACGGCATACATTTTTCCGTAGCTCCAATCGAGGATGTAAAGGGCGTCCTGATACTTGGCCGGGAACTTGGCGCCGTAGCCGAACCCGACACCAGTCGGAGAACCAGGGCCGATGTCTACGGTGGGGGGCAGGCTATCTTCCCAACGAACGGGCCACTTCTTGGAAAGGGAGCGCCAGCCGAACTCACCGCCGCTGACGACCTCGCAAACGCGGGTGGGCCGATACCACGGTACGCTAAAGTCCCACTCCATGTCCGCATCGAAAGTGAAGAGGGCACCTTCGCGATTGAAGGCGGCGTCATATTCATTGCGGAAGCCGGTGGTGATCAGTTCCCAGTTCTTGCCATCGGGATCGGTCTTCGCGATCCAACCACCAGGAGCCATCACTTCGCGCATGAAGCCACGGCCGATGAGAGGCTGATCGAGGAGATTGTCTTCCGCCCAATGCTTGGGCACGCGGCTGGAGTTCAGGTCAGTGACAGGCGTTTGATTGCCAATCACAACGTAAAGCGATTTGCCATCGGGACCAGGAATCACGGCGTGGGGGCCATGCTCACCTCCGAAGGGAGGGAGGACGCGAAGTTGCTCAATTTTGTCTAGCACATCGTCGTTGTTCGTGTCCTTCACACGATAGAGGGCGCGGGGATATTTACCGGAATTCGTAATGGCGTAGAGGCTGCCGAATGCGTAGCAAAGTCCTTGGGCTTCTCCCAGATCAATGGGGATTTCTTCGACTTTCGTGTCCGTCGGTTTGCCGTCTAGAGCGGGGAGAGTGACGCGGTAGAGTTTTCCGTATTGGTCGCTCACGATGAGACGGCCTTTGTCATCAAAGCAGGTGGCCACCCAGGAGCCCTGAGTCTTCAGCGGCACCGTGTATAGCAGCTCTGCTTTAAAGCCAGGCTTCAATTTGATCTGATCCGGAGCCGTAGCTTCCGGCTCTTTCATTTCGCCTGCTGCGGCGAGAGACTTCTCGTTCACACGTTTGCCCCAGGGACCCTCGCCGAGTTTCGCTACGGTGATGGGATTCTTCCAAGCGGAGTCGTTGAAACCGGGCTGGTTCCAGTCTTTCTCATTTTTGTCAGAAAACTTCCAGGCAGGGTCGCTGGCGATGACTTCCGTCTGACCATTGCGCTCGATGACGAGCTTCACCAGCAGGCCGGCGGAACCCGCGCCTTTGTTGACGCCCTTCACCGCTACCACATTTGGGCCTTTCGCGATGAGATGCGGCGTCACGTCCACCACGACAGGGGTCTCCCACGCGGTGCTCTCGGCGACCTGCTTTCCATTGACGTAGAGCGTCAGTTCATTGTCACAGGCAGCGTAGACACGCGCGGTGTCACGAGCACTGGACTTGAATGCCTTCCGGAAATAGACGGTTTCTTGGTCGGCACCTTTCGCTTGCGGCCAGATCCACTGGGGAAGCGCTTCCTCAGCGCGGATGGTTAAGACTGACAAACAAGTCAGGATGAGAACGAGACAAGATCGGGCCATGATGAGTGGGTGAGAGTTTGCGTTGGTGAATGGGGCCGGAGTAAACGCGGCCTACTGGGTGAGAATTTCATTTTCATCCTGCGGATGCCCGAGACAGCGGTCAAGGTTTTCCCGAGGTGCTGCTCACCGCGTTTCCACCTTGTATATGGTGGCAGGTCGTCGGGCACGCGGCGCACTACTCCCAAAGCCGCCAGGCAGTGAGTTCCGTATCGCTCCGCGCAAAAATCTCGTTCCGTGTGAAGGCAGGGTTAGCCCAGGTCTTTCCCACGACCTGGTGGCGGCTGAGTTCCTCGAACTTTTCCGGCGTGAGCCGCATAAATATGAGTTCACCCAAGGCATTGAGTCCGGCCGCGACGTTTTTGCTTTCGTCAGCCCAGACGAGACTGACTTGGGGATTGCGATCCTTGGGTGTGACCTGATGATCGTCCCGCCAGAGGATATCGCCCGTTTCCAGGGTAAAGGCAGTGAGGCCATGAGCCTTGTCCAACAAATAGACGGTGCCATCTTTACAAAGAGGCTGACTCATGAGGCCGCAGAGCAGCTTCTCCTGGCTCCAGGCGAGGTTCATGTCTTTGATGCCGGGTCCGAGTCGAAGCGCGCGTGTGCCATGCCAATAGCCACTCACGAGGAGGATGTTCTCGTGGAAAATCGGTTGGGCAATGGACACGCCGTATTGAATTTTATAGGGGAAGCGCCAGTTCTCGGCCCCCGTATTTGGATTGAAACTTAAGACATGGAGAGGACTCCACTGGATGAGTTGGGGCTGACCCTGTTGTTCGATGACGAACGGTGTGCAATAGCCGGCGGGGTCATCCCCGGCGCGCCAGCGTTCCCGGCCGGTGCTGGCTTCCAAGGCAAGGATTGTCCCGCTGGGCTTGGCGCCGACATGAAGAAAGATGGTGTCCTGCCAGATATAAGCTGACGCCGCGAATCCCCACTCAGGGATCTCGGCGCCAGAGTCCTTCATGGTGTCTTTTTGCCAGAGCATTGCGCCCGTCTTGGCATCCAGGCAGAGGGCCATGCCGCGTGCGCCCAGGGTGTAGGCTTTCCCGTCATGGATGGTGACGCTGGCACGCGGTCCGTTTCCGTAGCTGAGATTTTCATAGCGGACGGGATAAGCGTGGGTCCAGAGGGGCTCGCCAGACTTGGCCTCAAAGCACAATACGCGCTCCACTTCTTCAGGGGTCGTTTGGCGATCCATGAGATAGACTCGACCATCGCTCACAGTGACGCCTCCGTAGCCACCGCCAACCTTCTGAGACCAAAGTTGTTTCGGCTCAAGGGTGGTGAGATCCGCAGGAAGTGAGGGGGGATTCCAGGAGCCATTGCCCTGAGCGCCTCGGAAGCGTGGCCAGTCTTCCGTGGACGCCTGCAGGTCCGATGCTACGATGACTATCGTGACGGCAAGTGAGAAGACGAAGAGCTTTGGCGGGAGCTTCATGAGGCGTGGTCAGTGCTACGCGGTTCAGGTGCTTTTGCTTGCTACTGCTTCGACGAGGATGGAGCCTCCGCCGAGATCTTCCGAGCGGAAAGACACGGGAAGGAACTTGGGGATGAGTGCCATGTTGGTCAGCAAATGCTTACTGAGGGTGAGTGTGGTCATGCGGCCTCCGCCAGCCAGAGCCATGTGCAGCAGTAACTGGTCGGCGAGATGAAGGCCCACACCGCAGGACGCGTTCAGGAAGTTTCGCAATCCCTTCGCCGCGGAGGCACCGACGGACTCCGACGTGCGGCCCAGCTGAGCCACGGCGGATGAGATTTCCGTAATGTGCTCGAAGTCCGCGCTGAGCATGAGGATGCCGCCGGGACCGGCTGTATCGGGAGTATTCTGAAGCTGGATACGCTCATCATCCCAATCAAACACTTTGGCGGCGGAATGGCGTGCACGATCCGCCACATCGCACGAAAGATGAGCGTAGAGAAGCGTGCCGGAGGACTGCTTCAACTCGCCGCGCTCCGTGGCGTTGAGTTTCTTCCATTTCTTGATGGGATGAATCTCAGAGAAGATGGAGCCGCCACCGGCGAGCATGTAGCCGTGGCGTTCAAGTTGGGTCGTGGCCTTCACGCCCATGCGGTGCAGCATGGGTAGGTAGCAGCGCATGATGAAGTCCATAGGCGGCGCCATGGGATTGTGAGTGCCCCCCTCGATGCGCACCGTGCTCTTGCCATCGGCATAGAGCAGAGCTGGTAAAAGTGTTTGCAGCACCAAAGTCGTACTGCCGCCGGTGCCGATGGCAAAGTGGTAGTCGCCAGCAGAGATCTTTCCGGGAAGAAAACGCAGTTCCTGAGAACCGAGGGTAGCGCCTTCGGTTTGGGCCTGACCGATTTGCGCGGCAGCCTGCACGCAGGTCAGGTGCTGACGCATCAGACCTGGCTTGGGCTTGCGCGCGCCCCGGATGTTTGTCATGTGAAAGGCCTGGCCTGTGATGAGGGATAGCGACAGCGACGATCGGAGCAATTGCCCGCCGCCGCTGGAGCCGTCGATGGAGATGATGTTCATGACTGGGGTTTCTGGATCCTGGGTAGCTCAGTGATTGAGATTCACCGCGAAGACGCGAAGATTTTTGAAGGAGGTAATAGGAAGTGTCTATTACCTCCAAGTGGCGTTAATTAATCATCTGCTTCGCTAGAGTCTTTGATCACAAAGCGCGCTTTCAATGAGGCCACGGTTTTGGCCAGGCCAGCGGTTTCCACGCTGCGCAAGACTTCGGGGAAGTCTTTATACGCGGCGGGTGCTTCGTCCTTGGGATACAGACGGCAGTTGGTGAGGATATCGTAGTTCACAAAATCTTCATCGATGGTCCTCTGATCCAGGGCTTTGATGGCAGCACGACGGCCCAACGCACGACCTGCGCCGTGATTCACGCTGTAACACGTCTTCACGGCATCTGGCTCCGCGACCATCACCACCGAACCGTCGCGAGGATTTCCTGGCAACAGAATCGGGTGTCCAGTCTCGGCATAGATTGTGTCCTTCAGGGCATGGTGACCGGCTGGGAACGCACGAGTCGCTCCCTTGCGATGCACCCAGGAGACCTGGTTATTCACAACTTCAGGGCGGGCGATGTTATGACTGATGAAGTACACAAAGTGACCGGTGGTTCCTGGCAGCACTTCCTGGAAGGCCTCCAAAACGAGGGCATTGATGAGGAGATGATTCACCGTAGCGAAGTTCGCTCCGAGAGCCAAGTCATCGAGGTAGTCGTTCGCTTCAGGAGTGCCGAGAGGGGCATAGACGAGGTGCTTGTCATTCGCAGGGAAAGGCGTGCTCCAAGCGGAGAACAGTTTTTCCAGCGTCTTGAACTGAGCCTGGGCGAGCATGTTTCCGAAACCGCGGGAACCGCAGTGACTGAGAAAGGCGGCATGGCCGTCCTTCAAACCGAAAACCTCTGCCGCCTTTTGCACGGATGGGTCGCTGCTGAGACTCACGGCCTCGCATTCACCGAAGTGATTTCCGCCGCCGTAGGATCCCAGCTGCGCCATCTTGTTGGCGAAGTTTGGGAAACGGTTCCAGTTGCGCAGACGATTGAGTCGCTCGGCTAACGTGGAGACATTTCCATCGTGACCGAAGTGAGCGCTGTCTTCGCAATGCGCGGCCCATGCTGGTGGAATTCCGAGGGCTTCACACACAGTCTGGCTGGCGCCTTCCACGCAGACTTGGGCACCAAGTTCTGCTGAGACGTGACGGGATTTGCGTGCTTCGCGCTGACCTCGACCGGCACCGGTTGGAGTGCGTTCCACGATGGCATCGATGAGAGCACGACGCACACGCTTGTCCGCGAGGTCTTCGTTCGGGACGTTAAACTGCATGAGGCTCATGGAGCATTTGATATCCACGCCCACCGGTCCTGGATAGATGTGTGTAGGAGACACCATCACGCAGCCGATCGGCGCGCCGTAACCCACATGCGCATCCGGGTTCAGCACAACCTCCGTCACGCCCGGGGAGGAGCGTGCATTGAGCGCCTGTTGCAGGGTGGCCTGATCAAAGGTCTGCCGGATAGCTTCCGTGCCGATCACGGTGATCGGCTTGCCTTTGTTGTCCAAGGCTGGGAGGAAAGCCTCCGCTTCGGCCGTGGGGTGGAGTGTGTGCGTGTTCATGAAAGGGGATAAAGGACTTTGGAGGTGCCGCTGATGCGCAGCGCTGTGACCCTATATGCGGAGAGTATGCCAACTGGTTTTCAAGTCGGAGATGTATTCTTGTATAAACCTCATAATGAGCATGTTGGGCGACATAATGAATTAACATTGCTCAATGAGTAAAGCTCTTCTAGTCATAATAATTTATCTAGCTGTATAAGTTATTATACAAAGTCGGGTTATGCGTTAAGTTTGATCTTGGGATTAAATGAAAACAGTCGCTCTTGGATTCATCGGCACCGTGACAGATCGCGCCACGGGACTGGGCCGTTGGTCGAAATGGCGGCCGACCGTGGCGCTGTGTCAGCAGCAGGATATGGTGGTGGACCGCTTTGAATTGTTCTGTGATGACCGTTCGTGCGAACTGGCGGAATCGGTGAAGGAGGACATCAAGCTCATCTCGCCGCAGACCGAAGTGCGGCTGCAACACCTTCCCTTCGGCGATCCCTGGGATTTTCAGGAGGTGTATGAAAAGCTCTACGACTGGGCGCGTGGTTACCACTTCGATCAGGATGAAGAGGAGTATCTCATCCATCTCACTACGGGAACCCACGTAGCGCAGATCTGCTGGTTCCTGCTGAACGAAGCGCATTATGTGCCGGGGCGTCTGGTGCAAACCTCGCCGCCTCCGCTGTCGGCTCGGGGAGAAGACCCGGCGGGTCGTTATGCGGTCATCGATCTGGATTTGTCGCGATATCACCGGCTGGCGACGCGATTTGAGCAGGAGAAGGAGGAGACTCTGGATTTCCTGAAGCGAGGACTAGCGACGAAGAACATGGCTTTTAATGCGCTGATGGAGCAGATTGAAAAGGTGGCGCTGCGATCTACGGCGCCCATTTTGCTGACAGGGCCCACGGGTGCAGGGAAATCCCTTCTCGCGGCTCGCATCTATGACCTGCGCAAGACGCGGGCGGATTTGCCGGGGAAGTTTGTGGATGTGAACTGCGCCACGCTGCGGGGAGACCAAGCCATGTCCACGCTGTTCGGGCATCGGCGTGGCGCTTACACAGGAGCTCAGACGGATCGCGCGGGCCTGTTGAAGGAAGCGGACAAGGGGATGGTGTTTCTGGATGAGATCGGCGAACTAGGGCTGGACGAGCAGGCGATGCTGTTGCGTGCGCTCGAGGAAAAGACGTTTCTGCCACTTGGCTCCGACAAACCAGTGCAGAGTGATTTTCAACTGATTGCGGGAACCAACAAAGACCTGCGCTCAGAAGTGGCTCACGGCAAATTCCGTGAGGATCTGCTGGCGCGTATCAACCTATGGACGTTCACGTTGCCGGGTCTGGCAGAACGGCGGGAGGACATCCCGGTGAACGTGGAGTATGAACTGGAACGCTACGCTCGCCTGAACCATCGTCGCGTGCAGTTTAATAAAGAAGCGAGGGAGCGCTTTTTGAAGTTTGCGCGAGATCGCGACGCAACCTGGACCGCCAACTTCCGCGACTTGAATGCGGCGGTGACGAGATTGGCGACCCTGGCTCCTAAAGGCCGGATCACGGAGGATTGTGTGGAGGCTGAGATCGGCAGATTGAAGCACGGCTGGAAGCGGCCGGGGAATGAGGCTGGTTCACGGTCGTCGGCGGACGGAGACGAAGATGAAGTGAGCCTGCTAAGGAAGGTAGTGGGTGAAGAAGGTGTGGCCAAGATCGACCCGTTTGATGTGGCGCAGCTTGCTTTTGTGGTGCGCGTCTGCCGCGCGAGTCGAAGTCTCTCCGATGCCGGCCGGAAACTGTTCGCGGTATCGCGTCAGAGCAAAGCCAAGGCGAATGATGCGGACCGACTGAAGAAGTATTTGGCGCGATTTGGATTGGAGTGGGATGGAGTCTTTGGCAAAGATTGACGTTAGTTGGTTCTCACATAGTGCAAAGGGTTGAAGGGTGATGACGGGTTGCCATTGGGCTGGTGCGCTTGCAGCGAAGTAGGTCATTGGTTAAGGTGGATGAAATGCTTCCGACCTCCTTCTTCAAACGCGATGTGCTAACTGTGGCGCGGGAGTTGATTGGGGTGGAGTTGGTGTGGAAGGGTTGCAGTGGGATCATCGTGGAGACGGAGGCTTATGCGGCGGAGGGGGATGAGGCGTGCCATACGATGCACCGGCCCAGTGCGCGGGAGTTTGTGCGGGTGATGCCGCCTGGGGCGGCTTATGTGTATTTCAACTATGGGATGTATTGGATGTTCAACCTGCTGGCGAAGGGTGGCTCGCAGGATGGGTTGATTCTTGTGCGGGCGCTGGAGCCGGTGCGGGGGATTGAATTGATGCGGGCTTTGCGGGGAAAGGAGGCCGAGCGGGATTTGTGCTCCGGGCCGGGGAAGCTGTGTCAGGCTTTGGGAATTGTTGGGTCGGATCACGGGACGCCCATGACGGGATCGTCGCGACCAAAGAACTGTGGGTTGCGGATCCCGAAGTCTGGGGTGGCGCATGAGGTGATAACGGATGTCCGTGTTGGGATTTCGAAGGCAGTGGAACATCCCTGGCGTTTCCTGGCGGCGGAACATCCGCTTGTGAGCGTGGCCCATGGGCGGGTGAAGGTGATGAGGCCGAGGCCGAAAGGCCGTAATGGGGCTAAAGGTTAGGTCCTGAGCCGGATGTTTTGGCCAGAATGTGGGCCAGTTGACGACACGAACGCACTTTCGGGTTTCAGCTTGGGCAACGAGACGTAATCTCTCTTCGTGTCTGTGTTTTCTTTGAATTCCGAATACTCGCCGCAGGGGGACCAGGGGCAGGCGATTGCGAAGCTGACCAAGTCTGTCCGGGCGGGGAATCGGCATCAGACGCTGCTGGGTGTGACGGGCTCGGGAAAGACCTTCACGATGGCGAATGTCATCGCGGAAATCGGCAAGCCGGCGCTGATCATGTCCCACAATAAGACGCTGGCGGCACAGCTTTACTCGGAGTTCAAAAACTTCTTCCCGAACAATTCGGTCGAGTATTTCGTCAGCTATTTCGATTATTACCAGCCAGAGGCCTATATCGCGCGGTCTGACACCTACATTGAAAAGGACTCCAGCGTGAATGAGGAGATCGAGCGGCTGCGGCTTTCCAGCATGGGCGCGCTGCTCACACGAAAGGATGTGATCGTAGTGGCCAGCGTCTCTTGCATTTACGGCTTGGGTTCGCCAGAGGACTACGAGGGCATGATGGTGCCGATCAAAAAGGGTGATGTGATGAAGCGGGAGGTCTTCCTGACCAAGCTCGTGGACATGCTGTATGAGCGGAATGACATCGCGTTCTCTCGAGGGCGATTCCGAGCGCGTGGTGATGTGGTTGAAGTGTTCCCCGCCTATCTGGAAAATGAGGCGATCCGGGTGGAGTTCTTCGGAGATGAGATTGACCGCATCAGTGTGTTTGACCCGCTGACCGGCACCTCTACAGCTCAGCTACCGGGCTATACTTTCTATCCTGCGAAGCAATTCGTGACGCCCATGGATAAGCTGCGAAAGGCGATCAAGAGCATCCGCGTGGAACTCGATGAGCGTGTGGCTGAATTTGAAAGGGAAGGCAAACTTCTGGAAGCGCAACGCATCCGGATGCGGACCGAGTATGATATCGAAATGATGCAGGAGATGGGCTTCTGCCAGGGCATTGAGAACTACAGCCGTCACCTGACGGGCCGAGCCATTGGGAGCACGCCGGGAACGTTGCTAGATTTCTTTCCCGACGATTTCCTGACCTTCATGGATGAAAGCCACGCCACAATCCCGCAGATTGGTGGAATGTTCGAGGGCGATATGTCTCGGAAAAAGGTGTTGGTGGAACACGGCTTTCGCCTCCCCAGCGCAATGGACAATCGACCGCTGAAGTTCCCTGAGTTCATGGCTCACATGAAACAGATGATCTATGTGAGCGCGACGCCGGCGGAGTTTGAGATAGACAACAGTGTGGTGGGCGTCACCGGATATGTGCCGCACAAGCGCGAGCGCATTGGCGATCAGGAGAGCGTGCCGGCGATCATTCCAGGCGGAGTGAAACCGATCGTGAGGATCTCTGGCAGTGCCGAATCCGTGGAGAAGTTCGACGTCACGACTAAAGGGAAGAATTTGGTCGTGGAACAGATCATCCGGCCGACGGGTTTGCTGGATCCAGTGGTGACGATGAAGCCGCTCAAAGGGCAGATCGACGAGACCATGGAGCTTTGTCGTGTGAGAATCGAGAGGGGGGAACGTGTGCTGGTTACGACTCTGACGAAGCGCACGGCGGAAGACCTTACCGACTACCTGCGGAATCTGAATTTCAAAGTGCGGTATTTGCACAGTGAGATCGATGCGATCGAGCGGGTTGAGATTTTGCGTGCGTTACGCGCTGGAGATTTCGATATTCTGGTGGGGATTAACCTCCTGCGGGAAGGTCTAGATCTGCCGGAAGTGAGTCTGGTTTGTATCCTGGATGCGGACAAGGAAGGCTTCCTACGCAGTCAGACCTCTCTGCTACAGACGGCGGGACGGGCTGCACGGCATGTGAATGGAGAGGTGGTGCTGTTCGCGGATCAGATCACCCAGAGCATCCAGGCGCTGCTAAATATCAGCGCCTACCGCCGCGAGCGGCAAATGGATCACAACGAGGAACATGGCATCACGCCGCAGACGGTGAAGCGTGCTGTGCAGGAAAGTTTACACTCCTACAAGAGCGGCCACGCGGTGGAAGAGAGTGTCGTGCGGGATGAAGCCGGGGGCTATGCGGTGGCGGAAATTCTGCGCGAACTGGAAGCCGAGATGGTTGAGGCAGCCAGCAACATGGAATATGAACGCGCCGCTTTGTTGCGTGACCAGATCCGCGAATTGAAACGCCAGACGGGCGATAGCAGCGGGGCGGATCTTCCCGTGGGTCGGCAAGAGGTTTCCTACCGGGCCAAAGGGAAAAAGAAGCGGCGCGCATAAGCCGCTTTTGATCAAAAGCACTAACTCCTCCGCCACAACGGGCGAAGGGCTAATCTAACCGTCGAGATCTCTGGCTACCTGCACGGTGCGCTGGAGGGCATCGAGGAACTCCTCAGCCGTCTCCATGGGCAGCATAATGGTGTCGCGTCGTCCGCGTACATCTTCTGTGATTTTGATAAAGCGGCCGCGGTCATTCTCCTTGAGATCAAGAAAGAAAATTTTGCGGTCTCCCACGATTTTTTCCGTGTGCAGCGGCGGCGCTCCGCGCTGCTGTTGGTCGTCTCCTCCGAATCCGAACATGCTCATCTGGCCTCCTTACAAGTCCCTTATTTCCCGCAAGTCTAGGTGGGGTCAGCGAGGGTTGTCAACAAAATCGCCGCAAAACGTTATGTTATGTTAAAGGCTGGGGATGAGGGGCTCGCGTGCCGCCAGTCAAGCTTTGGCGCCGCCCATCTTGCAGATGATTTCGAACTCTCGCTTTGTTAGAAGTGCGATGGATAGACGATTTCCCCGACGGAGAATGATCATCTCAGCCAAACGAGGTTCATTGCGGAGATCCTCTAGCGTGACGAATTTTGTGAAGTCCTTTTCCCAGGCCACATCCATGAGCAGCCAGCGCGGATTGTCCTCCTTGCTGCCTTTGTCGTAGTAGTCGGATTTGGGATCGAACTGTGTCGGGTCTGGCTTGGCTTCGCTGACGATTTTGATCACACCAGCGACTCCCGGCACGGGGCAACTGGAATGGTAGAACAGGCCGAGGTCGCCGACTTTCATGTCATCCCGCATGTGGTTGCGAACCTGGTAGTTCCGCACGCCGTTCCAAGGCTCGGTCTTCTTGGGCCGCTTCTTGAGATCGTCGAACGAGAAGGTGTCCGGCTCGGTTTTGAGGATCCAGTAGTTCATGGGAGGGAGAAGGGTGGCGAGAGTGAGTGCTTTGAAGAGCTACCGCTGGTCTTGCAGAGCATTGCAGAAGTTCTTACGCTGGTGAGAAATGCTGTCGAACTTTAAATGGGGGCTCGTGCTCGTCGTTGTTGCTTGGCGTGCATCGGGATGCAGCGTTATCGGCCAAGCCGACATGCCACGGGCCGCCTATATTCCAAGAGGGATTGGAGAAGCGGGATGGTTGCGCAAGGTCGGCGATCAGCAAATGCTTCTTACCAACAGGCGCTGTCGAGTCTGCTTTATTGGGGATTCATTGACCGAGTTTTGGCAGAGTACGGGGGAGGCGGCGTGGAGGGCGATCGAGAAAGATTACGCAGCCCTAAATCTGGGCGTGGCGGGCGATCGGACCGAACACATTCTCAATCGTATTTCGCGACTGGATTTCCAACGTGCAAATCCGGAGATGTTTGTGCTGATGATGGGAACCAACAACTTTGGGATGGAGCCGTCCGATGCTCCCGAAGATGTGGTCAGGGCAATTGAAAAAGCAGTGGGGTTGCTGATGAAGAAGGTGCCTCGTGCAAAAGTGGTGCTCCTCGAGATACCTCCCAGCGGCTATGAGGCAGACAGCAAACTCAGGCAAAACATTCAGGCTGCCAATCGGGCTTTGGCCGAGAAGTCATGGCCTTCGCAAGTGACAGTGGTGGAATGTTATAAATCTATGACGGGTGAATCAGGGTTTTGGAAGCCAGAGCTGACCCTGGATGGTACCCACTTTAGCCCGAAGGGGTATGATGTCCTGGCGTCAATCCTTGTTCCCATCCTTCAAGAGAAGCTTTCCTCTGTTTCAAACACCCAATAGATTGGCGCTGTCTCAGCGTATTCTCAATTCCTCATGATACGACGTACATTTCTAGCGGCAGCGATTTTTGGTGGTGTGGGCATAGGGGCCTTGCGGGCTGAAGAAGCTCCCAATCCGAATGCCGAGGCAACGTTTCTCAAGGGTATCCGGCAACTGACGTTTGAAGGGCAGCGCGCGGGTGAGGGCTATTTCGGTGCGGATGGGAAAAAGATTGTTTTTCAGAGCGAGCGCGAGGCAGGGAATCCGTTTTATCAGATTTACCTGATGGACCTGGAGACAGGGGACACGGAGCGGATTTCTCCCGGAGTGGGCAAGACGACGTGCGCCTGGATTCACCCGGATAATCGGCATGTGCTCTTCGCCAGTACGCATCTTGATGAGGAATCGAAGGCCAAGGAAAAGGCCGAGATCGACGAGCGGCTCAATCCCAAAAAGGTGCGGAAATATTCCTGGGATTATGATGAACATTTCGATCTCTTCTCCTATGACATTCAGGAGAAGAAGCTGACGCAGATCACGAAGGAGACGGGCTATGATGCGGAGGGGTGTTACTCGCCCGATGGGAAGAAGATCGTCTTCGCGAGCAATCGTGCCGCTTATGACCATGAACTCAGCAAGGAAGACGCGGAGCGGCTGAAGATTGATAAACAATTCTTCATGGACATCTACGTGGCGGATGCGGATGGCTCCAATGCCAAACGACTCACGGATGTGCCGGGATATGATGGCGGACCTTTCTTCAGCGCAGATGGGCAGCGCATTTGCTGGCGGCGGTTTGATGAGAAAGGCATGACGGCGGAGATCTACACCATGAAGGTGGACGGATCGGACCAGAAGCAACTCACCCGTGTGGGCGCCATGTCTTGGGCGCCCTATTTTCACCCGACCGGAGACTACCTCATCTTCACGAACAACACCCAGGGCTTCGCAAACTTCGAGCTCTTCATCGTGGATGCAGCGGGCAAGCATGAGCCGGTGCGGGTGTCTTACACGGATGGCTTCGACGGCCTGCCGGTATTCACGCCCGATGGCAAGAAGCTGAGCTGGACCAGTGGCCGCACGGCTGACAAGAAGTCGCAGATCTTCATGGCGGATTGGGATGATGCCGCCGCACGCAAGGCTTTGGGGCTCGGCGCCGCAGGTGAAGGCGACAAGGAAAAGCCAAAGACGAGCCCCATCAATCTTGCAGCCTCGCCAGAGATCACGCCAGAGGACGTGAGGCACCATGTCACCTACCTCGCGAGTGACGAACTGGACGGGCGTCTCACGGGCACGGAAGGCGAGAAGCTGGCGACGCAGTATGTCGCGGATGTCTTTGAGAAGATTGGGCTGATTCCGCTGGGGGACAAGGACACTTGGTTTAGCAATTTCACCTTCACAGCAGGAGTCTCGCTGGCGGCTGGAAATACGCTGACTCTCAACGACGGAAAGACCCAACAAGAATTGTCTGCGGACAAGGATTGGCGCCCCTTGTCCTTTTCGCAAACGGGGAAGATCGAGCCTGCCAGCATCGTCTTTGCAGGCTACGGAGTGGAGACGCCGGAGCAAGCCGCGAGCAACGATGGCAAGAAAGTCGAGACGTATAGCAGCTATGCGCACCTGGATGTGAAAGACAAATGGGTGATAGTCTTCCGTTATTTGCCTGAAGGCATCAGCCAGGAGCGGCGCAATGAACTGGCCAGTTATTCCAGCCTGAGGCATAAGGCGCTGACGGCCCGGCAGAAAGGGGCGCGTGGTTTGATCGTGGTCAGCGGGCCCAACAGCAAAGTCGTGGGACAACTGGTGCCCATGTCTTATGACGCCTCAATGGCTTCGTCAGGAGTCGCGGTCGTGAGTGTGACGGATGATGTCGCCAACAAATTGCTGGCACCAACCGGCAAAACGCTGAAGGAACTGCAGGACAAGCTGGATACCGGTGACCTGATGGGCGGCCTGGATTGCAAAGACCTGAAGCTGGGCGCGAACATTGAGATTCAGCAGGAGAAGAAACAGGGACGGAACGTGCTGGGCATGCTCTGCCGCACGGCTGAGCCGGATTTTCATACGCCACCGCTCGTCATCGGTGCCCACGTGGATCATCTCGGCAGCCGCGGTGGCTCGAACTCACGGGCCAAGGGTGACGAGGCGGACAAGATCCACCATGGGGCGGACGACAACGCCAGCGGCACCGCCGGCATGATGGAAATCGCCGAATGGCTCACCGCTCTGAAGAAGGAGGGGAAGCTGGACATGAAGCGTGATATCATTTTCGCCGCGTGGTCCGGGGAAGAACTCGGCCTTCTGGGCTCAAATCACTTCCTGGAGGACATCGCCAAGATGATCAAAGGCGACGCCAATGCGAAGCTCAACGGCATGTTCGATGCCTACCTGAACATGGATATGATCGGGCGCTTCAACAAGAGCTTGGTGCTGCAAGGGGTAGGCAGCAGCTCCTGGTGGCCAAAGGAAATCGAAAAACGGAATGCGGTGGTGGGGCTGCCCATCACCACTCAGTCGGATGCGCATCTGGCCACGGACTCCACCGGTTTTTATTTGCGCGGAATCCCTACCTTAAATGCCTTCACCGGTGCTCATGAGGACTATCACCTGCCGAGCGATACGGCGGACAAGATCGATTACGAAAAGACGTCCCAAGTGGCGAAACTCATGGGCTTGATCGCCCGGTCCCTGACCTCCACGCATGAGATGCCCGATTACAAGAGTATGGAGCCACCGAAGAACCAGGGCACCCGCACCGGACTCCGGGTCTATCTGGGGACCATTCCGGATTACGCGCAGGGCGACATCAAAGGGGTGAAGCTCAGCGGTGTCTCCGGCACGGGTCCGGCCGCGAAGGCGGGTGTGACGTCTGGAGACATCATTGTGAAGCTGGGTGGGAAGGAAATCCAGAATATCTATGACTTCACGTATGTCATGGGCGAATTGAAGATCGGCCAGGAAACGGGCATTACTGTGCTGCGAAACGGTAAATCGGTGGAGATGAAGATCACGCCCGGTTCGCGGGATTGATTAATCCATTCGTACTTTGCGCCCGGGCGAATCAGCATTAGCTTAAGGGCTGGGTCGGCCGGGGGCTGCCGCTGTCGTGTGCCGCAAGGTGCGTGAGAGAGGAAAGTCCGGACACCTCAGGGCAGTGTGCCGTGTGAAAACGCGGGGGTGGAGGACGCAAGGCCTCCGTCACGGAAAGTGTCACAGAAAATATACCACCGTCGGGAGCAATCCTGGCGGCCAGGGTGAAATGGCGAGGTAAGAGCTCACCGCTCCGACTGCAAGGAAGGAGGCAGGACAAACCCCACATGGTGCAAGACAGAACAGAGGAAACGGCCCGCCCTGGCCGCAACCGCTCCGAAAGGGGCGGGGATGACCTCGGGTATTAGTCGCAGTCCGCGCGAGCGGGCGCGGTTTGCCGCAAGGTGAAACGCAGAGAAATGGCCGCCACCGGCGCTGGAAACGGCGCTGGCACAGAATCCGGCTTACACCGGCCGACCCAGATTTGTCCACCTGTCCGCTACCGGACGAGACGGTCGGTGATGTCCCCACGCTTCAGTTCCGGGGGGATCTGGCCCACGAACCGGGGCTCCAAGCCGATGTTTTCGAAAAGATTGTTAATGACTCTTAAGGAAACCTTGGAGGGATCATCAATCTCGAAGTACACCATGTCGTGCGGGGCATCCACCTTGTAACGGGCGGCGAGCATGTCCATCTGGTGGCTGAGGTGCATCAGGTAGTCCCCCTTCCGAAGGCCGGGCGCATACACAAGGAGTTCCGTCATAATGAGAAAGCGGTGATTTTTTTGACACTAGCAGAAAGTTCCGCCGAATGTCCAGCAGCAGCACGAAGGGAAGGCGGTGTCTTGCCACCTCGGAGGTGAAAATCCGCTACGGGCAGCGCTTTACACCGCCCCCTCCCCATGCGAGGGATTTCCCCATTTTGCCTGTGCCAGCACGCTAGCCATGCCCAAAGACACTTCCATCCAGAAAATCCTGCTCATCGGTTCCGGCCCCATTGTCATCGGACAGGGGTGCGAGTTTGACTACTCAGGTGTGCAGGCCTGCAAAGCGCTTCGAGAAGAAAGCTATGAAGTCGTGCTCGTGAATTCAAATCCGGCCACCATCATGACGGATCCAGAATTCGCGGCCCGGACCTACGTGGAGCCTATCACGCCGGAGATCGTGGAAAAGATCATCGCCAAGGAGCGGCCGGATGCGCTGCTGCCGACCCTGGGCGGCCAAACGGCGCTCAACACCGCCATGTCCCTGCACAAGAGTGGCGTTTTAGAAAAGTATAATGTGCAGATGATCGGCGCCAAACCGGAGGCCATCGAGAAAGGGGAAGACCGTCACCTCTTCAAGGAAGCGATGCTGAAGATCGGATTGGATATGCCGAAGTCCGGCATTGCCCACAAGATGGAAGAAGCGATTCAAATTTCCGAGGAGATTGGCACCTATCCTCTGATCATTCGTCCGGCCTTCACCCTGGGTGGCACAGGTGGCGGCATCGCGTATAACCGCGAGGAATTTGAAACCATCGTGGCGGGCGGTTTGGATCTCTCTCCCGTGAGCGAGGTGCAGATCGATGAATCACTTCTCGGCTGGAAGGAATACGAAATGGAGGTCATGCGTGACCGCGCGGACAACTGCGTGGTCATCTGCTCCATTGAGAACCTGGACCCCATGGGTGTGCATACGGGCGACTCCATCACGGTGGCCCCGGCGCAGACCCTGACGGATCGAGAATACCAGATCATGCGGGATGCCAGCTTCGCCTGTATCCGCGAGATTGGTGTGGAGACGGGTGGATCGAATATCCAGTTCTCCGTGCATCCTGAAACGGGGCGCATGATCGTGATCGAGATGAATCCGCGCGTAAGCCGTAGTTCCGCGCTGGCTTCCAAGGCCACAGGATTCCCAATCGCGAAGATCGCGGCCAAACTGGCGGTCGGCTATACGCTGGATGAGCTGAAGAATGACATAACGCGTGAAACGCCGGCGAGCTTTGAGCCGACGATTGATTACGTGGTGACGAAGGTGCCGCGTTTTACCTTTGAGAAGTTCCCGCAGGCGGATACCACGCTGACCACGCAGATGAAGTCTGTGGGCGAGGCCATGGCCATTGGTCGCACGTTCAAAGAGAGCCTTCAGAAAGCTCTGCGCAGTCTGGAAATTAAACGCTTTGGCCTGCTGGGTGACGGGGCAGATGTGGTGGTGGATGATGAGCTCCTCACGAACAAACTGAGCGTGCCTAACGCAGAGCGCATTTTCCATCTGGCCCAAGCCTTTGTGAAGGGCTGGACGATCGAGCACATTTTTGAGATCACCAAAATCGATCCGTGGTTCCTGCGCCAGATCGAAGAGATCGTGCAGGAAGAGCAGCAGATCGCGACGCAGACCGGCGAGGCGCTCCTCGCCTCACTTCCAGAAGTAGAACGGACTGAGGAGAACAAGATCCGGCTGCTCAGCAAAGCCATGCGCAAATGGAAACGCTGGGGTTTCTCGGACCGGCAGATCGCCCATCAATTCGGAGTGGAGGAGTCCTACATTCGCGCGGGCCGGAAAAAGTACGGCGTGGTGCCTACCTATCGCCTGGTGGATACCTGCGCGGCGGAATTTGAAGCCTACACGCCTTACTACTATTCCACCTATGGGGTGGAGGATGAGGTACGGGACAATGATAAGAAGAAAGTCATTATTCTGGGTGGCGGGCCGAACCGCATTGGCCAAGGGATCGAGTTCGACTACTGCTGTGTGCATGCGTCCTTTGCGCTGCGCGAGTTGGGTTACGAAACCATCATGGTGAACTCGAACCCGGAGACGGTTTCGACGGATTATGACACTTCCGACAAGCTCTACTTTGAGCCGCTCACGCTTGAAGATGTGTTGAACATCTATGAGCGCGAGAACGTGAATGATCAGGTGCTCGGCGTCATTGTGCAGTTCGGTGGGCAGACACCGCTGAATCTGGCGAAGGGTCTGGAAGCCAATGGCGTGCGTATCATTGGGACTTCGCCGAAGAGCATTGAGCTCGCGGAAGACCGGAAGCTGTTTGCGGCGCTGCTGGATGACCTCGGCTTGAGCCAGGCACCCAGTGGTACGGCGACTTCGCTGGAGGAGGCTTTGGCTATCACTCAGCGTATTGGCTATCCGAGCCTCGTTCGCCCCAGCTTCGTGTTAGGTGGGCGTGCGATGCAGATCGTTTATAGCGATGCGGAACTGACTCACTACATGAACAATGCCGTGGAAGTCACGCCGGATCGTCCTTTGCTCGTGGATCGATTCCTGGAAGATGCCACCGAAGTGGATGTGGATTGCATCAGCGATGGCGAGACCACCGTGATCGGTGCGATCATGGAGCACATCGAAGAAGCCGGGATTCACTCCGGTGACTCGGCTTGTGTGATCCCTCCTTTCAGCTTGAGTGTTACGATGCAGGATCGCATCCGCGATGCTGCCAAGAAATTGGCCAAGGCTCTGAATGTGCGCGGCCTCATGAACATGCAGCTCGCCGTGAAGGGCGATGATTTGTATGTGATCGAAGTGAACCCACGCGCCAGCCGCACGGCTCCTTTCGTGAGCAAGGCCATCGGTGTGCCGCTTCCGAAATTGGCCGCCAAGATCATGGTGGGCAAGACGCTGCAGGATCTGAATTTCACCAAGGAAATCATCCCCGCGCATCACAGCGTGAAGGAAGCGGTCTTCCCCTTCAGCAAGTTCCCCGGCGTGGATATCACCCTCGGGCCTGAAATGAAAAGCACGGGGGAGGTCATGGGCATTGATGCCGATCTCGGCCTCGCCTTTGCGAAAAGCCAGATGGCCACCGGCAGCACGCTGCCGACTGAAGGCAATATCTTCATCAGCGTGAAGGAAACTGATAAAGCCGCCGTGGCAAAAATCGCCAAAGGCTATGCCGATCTCGGTTTCCAGATCTATGCCACGAGTGGCACAGCGGCTATCATTGAAACGACTGGTGTGAAAGTGCATAAACTGCCCAAGCTCGCCAGTGGCCAGCGGCCCAATGTGTTGGACATGATGAAGAACAAGCACATGCAGTTCATCATCAATACCCCCAGCGGGAAGACTGTGCGTGAAGACGAGATCAAGATCCGCACCGCCGCGGTGGCAAATCGTATCCCGATCATGACGACGATCCGCGGGGCTGATGCCGCGCTGCGGGCAGTGAAGTCACTGAAGGAGCGCGATCTGGATGTGAAGGCGTTGCAGGACTACAAGGTTTAAGACTGGGTCACACGAACGCCACGGCGATCCGTAACGCGATCGCCAGCCCAATCCCGATCACAATGATCGCCGCCGGGATCGCCAGAGCCGCGTTCTCGCGCAGCGCGTAGACGTTCCGCATCGCTTCGTAGAGTGAGAGCGTTGCGTCGTCTTTCTCGGTGGTTGCGATGCCTTTGGATTGGCGAGTCAGGGCCACGCGATAGGTTTCTCCGCCGCAGTAACCGCAGATGCCGACCAAATCGCCAGGTTTGAGTTCGACTGTGCCCGCGCAGTTGGGGCAATGGAGTGTTTCGGCTTTGCCCAAATCGGGGCTCTTGAGTGGCGGAGCGGGGATGCGGCTGCGGACTTCCCAGAGATAGATGGCGTAGCCAATGAGAGCGATGCCCAGGGCGCTCATGGCGAGGACATCAAGACACCACACCATGGTCCCGGTGAAGGTCATCAGATTGTAGAACGCATCGCGGATGAAATGGGGAAAGATGCCGCTGCCGGCGCGCCAGACGAGATAGATGGCAGTAGCCAGAAGGAGGAGCCGCATCGGCCAGGAGGAGACGATACGCACGCGTTTCCACAGCTTAACGGCTCGACTCATGAGGCTGAACGTTTGTTCGCGTAGCTTCAGGATGTCGGTGTAATCCTGGGGGACTGGCACGGGTTCGTAGCAGTGAGAGCAAGTGGCTTCGCCGGGGCGGAGGGAGGCACTGCCACCGCATGTGTTGCATTTGAGAGGTTGCAGTTGCGGCAGATCGTCGCCCATGCGAGGCGCTGCACTGCGCTTCGGCAGGTCCTTGGAGCGTTTGTGCATGTAGCCTGCGAAGATAAAACTACCGAGGAACAAGAGAGGGAAGAGATTCCCGTTCTTGCGGGCGAAGTGGTAGTTCTCTAGATACTTCTTTTGCCGGCCGTCCAATGGAGCGCCTGCGGCGACTAATAGCCGGGCAATGGTGCGGCGGCGATATTGCACGGCACGCTCCAGCGCAGTCCATCCGTTCTCATTGGTGTGTGCAAGGTCAGCGCCTTTGGTCAGGAGGAGATTCATGGTGGTGACATCGTCTTTCTCGGCGGCTGCAATTAGTGGGGTGTTTCCGTCCACATCGGTGGCATTCACATCCGCGCCTTTGGCGAGGAGCAATTGAATTAACTCGGGGTAGCAAGCCTTCGGTTTGAGTTTGTAAGAATCAAAGCCTCGATAGATCGACACCTGCAACGCGGTGCTGCCATGAGTCGGCGTGAGGTTCACGTCAGCGCCTCGCTCCACCAGCAATTTCGCGATCCCTGGCTGTTCCTTGTCGCAGGCAAAGTAGAGGGCGTTGACGCCGTCTGCGTTTTTGGCATCAGGGGACGCTCCTGCTTCTAGCAGGGTCTTCACGGTATCCGCGTCTCCATTCTGAATGGCTCTGAAGAGAGGCCCAGTCGGGGCGTTCTCGGCACCGAAAGCCGTGTGGCCGACTGCCAAAAAGAAAATCACGATGATGCCCACCCAGCACTTCATGGGGTGGATGGTGAACGCGAAATTCCCAAACTCAACCCCCTCGTCTAGCCAAAGAAATGCAGCAGGCTGGCCGACACTGTCCGATCCCGCCTAAAACCTGACAGGCTAAAATCGCCAAAGATCTGCGTTCTGTCCGGGTATGAATCGCCGCCATTCCCTCAAGACCATCCTCGCCGCAGGCATTGCGCCCCTCATTGTGCCTGCACGCATCTTGAGATCACAGACCGCGCCATCCAACAAGATGACGTTGGGAGTTATTGGCGTGGGTGCTCAAGGCACCGTGGACATGCGGGCGTTCCTCAATCACGACGATGTCCGGGTGGTCTCCATCTGCGATGTGAACACTAAGAATCTGGAGCGGGCCAAAGGATACATTGCTGAAAAATATGGTGATGCAGCTGTGAAGGTGCATGCCGATTTCCGCGAACTCAATGCGGATGCCGGAGTAGACGCCGTTCTCATGGCGTTGCCGGTGCATTGGCACAGCATTCCGTCGACGGATGCTATTCTGCGTGGGAAACACATCTACCATGAGAAGCCGATGGGCATGTCCTTCGCAGAATCGAAGCACGTGCGAGCGGCGGTGAAAAAGAAGGGCGTTGTCTTTCAATTCGGCACCCAACAACGAAGCGATTTGAAGTTCCGCTGGGCCTGTGAACTGGCGCTCAATGGTCGACTGGGGGCGCTCAAAGAGATTCTGGTAGGCGTGCCTGGTGGCAAGTCTTTGGCGGCATTGCCCGAGGAACCGACGCCGCCTTATGTGGATTGGGAACGCTGGGTAGGGCCTGCGGCGATGACGCCATTCCATTCGGAAAAACTGAAGCGGGACAATCACGAAAACATCACGAACTTTTCCCTGGGCATGATTTCCTGTTGGGGCATCCATCACCTCGACATCGCCAACTGGGGAAATGGCACGGACATGACCGGCCCCACGAGTATTGAAGGAACCGGCGTTTATCCCCCGGCTGGCAGCGCTTGCGATGCCGTTTTGAGTTGGAAGCTGCGTTATGAGTTTGCCAAGGGAGCACCGATCACTTTTGTGAACGAGAATCCCGATGGCATCTCGCATGGCACGCGCTTCATTGGAGAAAACGGCTGGCTGCATGTGCGGCGTGGTTACATCGCCGCGAGCGATCCCAATCTGCTACGTGATCCTGCCAACAAGGATGGCACCATGCCCATTAAGCTGCCTGTTAGTGTGGAGCATACCCGCAATTTCGTGGACGCGGTGAAGTCGGGCAGCCGTGCCATCTGTGACATCGAGACGTCCGTGCGCTCTGACATGCTTAGCCAGCTCGCGTCCATCGCCTTGAAGGAAGGGCGCAAGCTGGCCTGGGATCCCGTCGCGGAATCCTTTGGTTCTGATGAAGCCGCCAATGCATTGCTGAATCAGCTGCCGTTCCGTGGCGAATGGAAGCTTCCTGAAGTTTGACGCTATCGTTCCGGATCAGCCGCCAAAGCCGATGGCTTTCCGTTTCGGATCCAGTGGCGTGGCGATGGTCGGATTCAATACTTCCGCGAGGCTGTACTCCTCCTTTGCTTTTGCTGGCGGCCATTCAAGTCCTCGGTGCGCAGCCAGAGCGGCGGCGCGATCCGCTGGTAGCAGATCGACGCGGCGGTGTTGCAGGAGACGGCCCGGCCGGAGAAAGGCAGGCTCCAGTTCGGATACCTTGCAGTTCACCGTGCAGAGCACATGCAGGCGCAGTAGGCGGCCCGAGAGCCCATCCGCCACATTCAGCATCGCAGCCAGCAGCGGATCACCGGCTCTCCGCCGTTCCGATTGCAGCAGTCCATCCGCGTCTTCCACCATGATCACCTTCACCTTCGAGTTATGCAGCGTGTGCTGGCGTTGCCAGAACGGAACGAACTCGGCAGCAGCAAATGCATTGGCCTGTGACGCAGGCAGCGCATAGAAGACATGGGTCTCCTGCAACTGCCGGATGAACTGCATGATGAGGCTGGTCTTACCAGTGCCGGGAGGACCTTCCAGCAGAGTGAAACCGCCTGTCCGCGCCACTGTGGTTTTGCCAAACTTGGCAATCCACTTTTGGATGTCTTCACCATAAGTGAGGACCAGTTCCGCAGCACTTGGCTCGGGAGGCAGATTGTCGGCCTCCACCGTCGCCATCTCATAGCCGTCATAGGTGAGCATGTGGAAGACAGGTTTGACCGGGCCTTTGACGGCTTCGAGGATGGGGCGGATCTCCTCCCAGAGCTTGAGGCCTGTGGCGGCATCCGGCGCGATGATTTCGCCTTCGTCGATGCCATTGCCCAGTCCTTGGATGAAGAGGTTTTCACCGAAGTGGAGCAGCATGGTGTGTCGCACCAGCTTCCCATCCGAGTAGCGGTGGCGGTCCCGGATGATCTGGCCGGGGTAGCGCTCGGCGAGCGCGGTCATGCCTTCGCTGGTGAGCGTGAACTCAATGCGGTGCATGGCAGATTGGGCATAGCGCTCGGTGAAGTCGTCGAAGGACCAGCCGTAACGCATGTTGGAGTGAAACTGAACTGAAGCTTGCATGGAAAAACTTTTTTTTGAAAGATGATGAGCCTGACCCGGAGGGCGAGATCAATGGCATCAGCGGCTCGAGGCTGATTGCCAGTCGAAAGCAGAATCAGCCTTTGCTGTTTGCTGCGATGAGAGGGGTGCCGACCAGGAAAGCCTAGTCCGCTGGCACGATGGCCGGGCGCAGGGTCAACTCCACGGTCCGGCCAACGCCACAGAAGGCGCGTGACAGGAGAAATCGTTGGAGGCGCGGAAGTGCATAGCCGGAAGGCGGGTCGATCGCTTTGGGTACCCAAAATCGCTCAAAGCAGGTTTAAGTCAAGGAGTGCCCCAATGCGTGGTCAATCGAGCCTTTCGCTCAGTGTCAGAAAACTCACAGATGCGCTTGAGGACTTGCGCGCACCTCCCTACCATGGTGCCATGCACGTTCGGAAATCTTTCCTCACCCTTCTGACAGGCATGACGATCCTATCCTGCTCCGACCTTAAGGCGCAGGATTTCACGGAGACTGTCAAAGCCGTTCTTTCGAAAACCGATGCCACCGCGCTGGCCGCTCCCGGCGAAGGCGAGGGCTGGTTTTTCCTTCGCAAGGAACTGGAGCATCTTTCTTTAGGAGACCTCGGGGCCGCCAATCTGTCCACCGCGAACAAGGAAGGAACGGATCCCGTTCCGGTCATCACCAAATATGCCGAAGAATTGAAAGCCCTCGGCATTGAACTGCTCGTCGTTCCTGTGCCTCCCAAGGCGGCCATCTATCCGGAGAAACTAGCCGCGAGCGTGGACGCGAAGACTGTGCCCAGCATGAAGGGCCTCTATGAAAAACTGAAGGCAGCAGGCGTGGAGACGCTCGACCTGGAAACCGTGTTCCTAGCGGAAAAAGCCAAAAGCCCGGACAAGCAACTTTACTGCGCCACCGATTCGCATTGGTCCCCGTATGCTTGCCAAGTCACTGCGCAGCTCGTCGCGGACAAATACAAGGCGCGGAAAGAGATCAGCGAATTCAGCCTCGCTGACCTCATTGCCCTGCCCGCAGAGTCCATCGAGTTCCATGGTGATCTGCTTAGTGACGACCAGAAAGCGCACCTGCCCAAAGAAAAGTTGCCCATGGAGCGGGCCGGACTGGCCGTGCCGCCCGATGGCAAGGCAGTGACCACGATCGAAAGCGACCCCCGCAGTGCGATGCTGGTGATGGGTGACAGCCACCTGCAGGTCTTCCGCAAGGGTGGGAACATGCTGGCGGTTCAGGGCGGTTTCGTAGATCAGCTCAATGTGGATTTGCCAACTGCGGTGCATGAAATCTCGATGCAGGCTGGTGGCGCCGATGGTCCCCGTGTGGAGATCGCCCGCTCCACAGCGCGCGACCCGAATTTCTGGGCCACAAAAAAGATCGTGGTGTGGGTCTTCACCGCTCGCGAATTCACGCAAGGCAAATGGCGCGTGATCCCTGCGAAAGTCGAGAAGAAGTAAGACACCATGACTGATCTGCTCGAACCCCAGCGGACTGTGGCGGACTTGAAAGAGCTCCGCTTGCTGACTGGGGACGAGAATGGCGCGCAGCGGGTGGCGTTCACGCCTACCTGGCTTGCGGCACGGGATTGGATGCGGCAGAAGCTCTCCGCCCTGCCGGTGGAGATGCATGAAGATGCCGCCGGGAATAGCTGGGCCACATTGCGCGGAGCATCTGAAAAAGCGTTGCTCATTGGCGGGCACATCGACTCCGTTCCCAACGGAGGTTGGTTGGATGGTTGCCTCAACTTGTTGGCAGGAGTTGAAATCTTGCACAGGATCAATGCCGAGTATCAAGGCCGTCCACCAGTAACGGTTCGACTGGTGGACTGGGCCGACGAGGAGGGCGCACGCTTCGGCCGCAGTCTGTTTGGATCATCAGCCTGTTCAGGCAATCTCGAATTGGATGAAGCGCGGGGGTTGATGGACAAGGACGGTATCTCCCTGTCCGTTGCTTTGGAAAAGGTCGGTATCGATTTCGAGAAGGTGAAGGATAGCGGCCACGAACTGGCGAACGCCGCCGCCTACATGGAGTTGCATATTGAGCAGGGCCCTGTGTTGCTGGATCTTGATTTGCCCCTCGGTGCGGTGCTGGGCACTTATGGCGTGCAGCGCCACGCCATTACCTTTCGGGGACAGGCCGCGCATTCTGGAAGCACTCCCATGAACCGGCGTCGCGATGCCTTTTTGGCGGCAGCCCGCATGAGTCCGGAGATCTATCGCATCGCGGAGAGACACGGCGGCGTTTGCACCATTGGTTCCTGCACCACAAAACCCGGCATCGTGACCAGCGTTGTGGCGGATTGCCGCATCACGTTGGACCAGCGTCATCTGGATGCCCAAGCCTTGACTACCATGCTGGCTGAAGCAAAAGAGGCTAGTGAGAAATTCGCTACCGAAGGTGGTGTGGAGTGTGCGTGGGAAAGGCTGTGGCAGATTGAGCCTGTCTTGTTTGATGACACACTCATCGATCTTTGCGATGATGCCATTCGGGAGACATGCGGCGTTTCACATCGCCTTCCATCTGGGCCATTGCATGATGCCGCCGAGGCGGCCCGTGCGGGTATCCCCACGATCATGATGTTCGTCCAGAGTCTGCATGGCATTAGCCATAACAAGATCGAGGACACCAAGGAAGAGCATCTGGAACTGTGCGTGCGCGCGTTCGATAAGCTCGCGAGTAAGATCATACAATGGATGGAGGCCAAACGGTGAAACTTCCCAAGTTCAATAACCTCTTCGGCGGTGGTGAATCGTCTTCACGGCCAGCGGCCTCTGCGCACAAGCCGGGTAAGACAAAGCTTTCCATCGAGAGCCTGAGCAAGTTTCACTCTTCAGTTTTCGTGTCTGGCGCCTTTTATTGGAAGCTGGAAGAAGATCAACCTGTTGCAATGAACCTGGAGAGCTCGCTCGTCGCGGGTTGCAACGCGAGGATGCGACCATTTGAGACACAGGACGGCTGGAACATGGCGCGCTTTGAAGTGCAAGCTTTGCTGGTGCGCCCGGAGTTTCCGCCGGATCTCATTTTTACCGTCAGCCAAAAGGCCGGGCATGCACAGGCCTATGATGGTGAGAAGCTGCAAAAGGCTGTCATACAACCTTCGTCGCAGTTGTACGAGAAATTCATCGGCATGATTGAGGATCATCAAAAATTCCGTCGGATCATTGATCTCGGTGGCCGCGCTCGCAGCGGATATCTACGGAAAACAGACTTCCGTGACCGGGAGAGCCTTGTCTTCGATATCGTGCAGGAAGACGGTGTGGATGTGGTGGGTGATGCGCATGAAATGAGTGCCTACTTCGCACCTGCATCCATTGATGCCATCATGTCTGTCAGTGTTTTTGAACATTTGATCATGCCTTGGAAAGCCGCCGTGGAGATGAACCGCGTCTTGCGTCCGGGCGGCCTCATCTTTGTGAGCACACATCAGACGGTGGGTATGCATGATCGGCCCTGGGATTACTACCGCTTTTCGGACACTTCGTGGAAGGGTATCTTCAACAAGCATACGGGATTCGAGATTGTCGAGACAGACCTCACTGAGGTCTGTTATGTCCTGCCTTTTGTGTGGGCTCCTCGTCATGCCGAAGCAGAACAGTCATGCGGCTTCAAGCTGTCTTGTGTTCTTGCCCGGAAGACGGGAGAATCTACTTTGGATTGGCCAGCCAAAGCCGCGGATCTAACTGAGGATCATTATCCAGAGTAAAGGCGCGATTACCCTGCCTCCGGTTGCTGAACCTCAGTCGAATCTTTGGGGTATGAAAACCCATCGGTTCTTGAAGGATGCTCAACCGAGTGCCGCTGGCAAGACCAAGGTAGTCGTCAACTCCCTCACCAAATTTCATCGCACCGTCTTCGTTTCGGGAAGTTTCTATTGGAAAGAACAAGCCGACAGGGCTGTTCAGGTTGCAGCTTCCGGTGCAGAGGGCCTGGCTAGCTCAGGAGAAATCTTTGCTACCGAGATGCAGGATGGCTGGAGCAAGGCGCGCTTCGAAGTTCAGCTTCTGTCGCAGAAGCCTGTCATGCCTGCGGATCTATCCTTAACCTTCAGCCTGACTTCAGGAGCCAAAGTGCGTTTCGGATCGGATCAGCTCTGGGAGCGGGTGAAGCAACCGCAGTCTGACTTGTATGAACGCTTTTGGCGGACTGTGGAGGAGGGCCGCGAATTTCAAAAGATTTTGAATCTCGGTGGGCGCGCCCGAAGTGGCACTTTCCAGTCATCGCCCCTCGGGGAGAAGCAGACGATCGTCTTCGACATCCTCCCTGACGAAGGCGTGGATGTGGTGGGAGATGCCCACGAACTCAGCAGTCATTTCCCTGCCGGATCTCTTGATGCCATCTACTCAGTGAGCGTGTTCGAGCACCTCATCATGCCATGGAAAGTGGCTGTAGAGATGAACCATGTCCTTCGCCTGGGAGGTTTGGTCTTCGTCAGCACGCACCAGACGATAGGTATGCATGACCGGCCTTGGGATTACTTCCGCTTCTCCGATACGTCTTGGAAGGGCATCTTCAACTCCGCCACGGGATTCGAGGTCATTGGAACTTGCTTGCAGGAGACTTGTTACATTCTTCCGCAAATCTGGAAAGAAGCCCAGGCGAATGCCGAAAAAGCGATGGGCTTCATGCAGTCCTGCGTCCTGGCCCGGAAAGTCGGTGTGACCGATCTGGATTGGCCCGTCAAGGTTGCGGCCATCACCAAAGATAACTATCCGGAATAAGAAGGGTCAAGTGAGCGACCGAATATCTTAAACTCACGGCTTCTCTCTGAAGCCGGGTAGAGCCAGCCGCCAGCGCAATGCGGCAAGGCGCATGAGAAGACAGACCACGATACCGCTAATCTCGGCGGGGACCGCTCCCGTGAGATTCCACCGCATGAGGACGGCATAAACGGTTCCGCCTGCCGCCGCCGCTGTGGCATAAAAGTAAGTGTCTCGTCGAAAGACGATGGGTATTTGACTGGTCAGTACATCGCGCAAGATGCCACCTGCCACGCCAGTGATGACGCCGAACATAACAGCCACACTAGCATCGAATCCCAGCATGATGCCCTTGCTCGCCCCAATGACGTTGAAAAGCGCAAGACTGCACGCATCCCCCAGGTCGAGCAGGCGACTCGGAGGCTCCCAGATCCGCATAATGAAGAAGAAAAGCACCGCACTGATGCCCGCTATGTAAAGCAGACTGGGATCTCGGAGCCAGGCGACTGGCGTGTCTCCTGCCAACAAATCGCGGACCGTCCCTCCCCCGAATGCGGTGACAATCGCCAGTACCAAAGCGCCGAAGAGATCCAGTCCACGCGTCCGCGCAGCCAGTACACCGGTCACCGCACTGAAGGCGATAGCAGCGTTTTCGAGGAAGGGCGAGACGGTCATGGAATCGGGCGGAACTCAGCCCAAACGGTTTGGGCAGGATGCATTCGTAGGCGTGCCCCAGTAGTAAAACATCTGGAGTCCGCCAGCCAGTATGGTTTATTGGCAGTCACGCTTATTGCTTTTGTATCATGAAACTCGGTTTGATCGGCTGTGGAAAAATGGGAGACGCGCTTCTGGGCGGCGTCATCAAAGCTGGCCTCGTCCAGCCAGCCGATACTTCCGTCTGTGATGCCTATGCTCCCGCTACCGAGGCGATCCAGAAAAAGCATCCAGGCCTGGTTGTTGAAAAAGACGGCGCTAGCGTCGCCAAGGCTGCGCAGGTCGTGATCCTCGCGGTGAAACCGAAAGATATGGCAGCCCTACTGCAAAAGTGCGGGTCAAGCACGAGCGAGGGTCCTTTGTTTATCTCCATTGCCGCAGGAGTGACACTGGCTCAGATGCAGGGTTGGCTTGGCGAAAAAGCGCGCATCATTCGCGTCATGCCCAACACACCCGCGCTATTGGGCAGTGGATATGCTGCTTTCGCTCGCGGTTCCAGTGCGACTGATGAGGATGCAAAGACGGCATCGGACCTCTTCGGCGCGGTAGGATTGGTGGACGAGGTCCCGGAGAATCTACTCGATGCCATAACAGGGCTGAGCGGCAGCGGACCTGCTTATATCTTTTCCATCATTGAAGCATTGGCGGACGGCGGGGTGTTGATGGGACTGCCCCGCGCCACTGCCATGCGTGCTGCAGCACAGACGGTCCTGGGAGCCTCACGCATGGTCATCGAAACCGGCGATCATCCGGCCTCGCTGCGAGATGCCGTCACAAGCCCCGGGGGCACAACCATTGCAGGCTTGGAGCAGTTGGAGGCCCATGGCTTGAGAAACGCGCTCATACAGGCAGTCCGGAAAGCCACAGAAAAGAGCAAAGCTCTGGCAGCAGGTTGAGTCGGCTGACTTGGTCAGTTCACGGGATAGACGCTGAATTCAGCCAGTTTTTCCCGCAGCTTCTCCATCGGCAACCCCTTCACGTTTGACCAGGAACCGCGGACTTCCTGGATGATCATGGCGCTCTCATCCTGCACCGCATAGGCGCCCGCTTTGTCGAGCGGCTCGATTCGGGAGTGGTAGTCGCGGATGATCTCCGGCGTGAGATGCTTAAACGTAACATCAGAGATGACGGTGAAGGACTCTATGATTCCTCGTGCGGTGCAAACGAGGACGACTCCGGTGCAGACCTGATGGGTCTTACCGCTCAGTCGCGTGAGCATGGTTGCGGCATCTTCCATATCCCTGGGTTTACCCAAAGGCGTCCTCTGGAGATAAACCAGCGTGTCAGCTCCGATCACCAGAGAATCTGGATTGTGCTCAGCCACTGCGGCAGCCTTCAGTTTGGCGTTCGCCATCGTGAGTTCGTCACAGGTTAGATTCTCGTCATGAGCTTCCTCGACCTCAGGCACCATGATGTCGAAGTCGAAACCCGCCTCGCGCATGAGTTCAACCCTCCGGGGTGACGCTGAGGCCAAGATCAGTGGTGGAGGAGACTGGTCAGCGGCCATCACAGTGGGGCCACCGTGAGGACCTCATCCGAACGGATAAGGGAATCCTTGCCGGTGTTGGTCCGGAATTTGTAGTAGCCGGTTTTAGAGATGAATTCGGGTTGGGTTGATGTCTGAAACTCCCGCCCGTCCCGGAGCACGATCTTGTAGCCGCCGGAAGCGCATCCTCCGCAGAAAAGGAGGGCGCATGAAACAAACAAGATGAGGCACCTAACACGCATGCTGGAGAGGATTGCGCCACAGATAAAAGCGTTCGCGCAAGGATGCAACCCGGATAATATCAGAACAATGTCGTGGACCTTCTTCAAGGAATTTATCCGCAACCGTCAGCATACCGGGGCGATTGCACCTTCCTCCGTCCATCTCGCCCGGCGCATGGTCGAGTCGGCAGGGGTCGCACAGGCCAGGAACATTCTTGAGCTGGGCCCCGGCACTGGTGTGTTTACTAAGTTGATTCATGATACCATGCCGACGGGCGCCCGCTATTTGGGCATCGAGATCAACGAAGCTTTTGCACAGTCGCTACGCAGCCGTTTCCCAGTGCTCAACTTCGAGGTCTGTCCGGCTCAGGAGTTCGACTTCAGCAGTTTTTTGGGGCAGGAGGGCGCATTCGACTGCATCGTCAGCGGACTGCCCTGGACAGCCTTTCCTGAGAGCTTGCAGACTGCCATCCTGGATAACGTCCTGCCCAAGCTCAAACCAGGCGGAACCTTTGTTACCTTTGCCTACACAGGTCTCCACCTCCTGCCGGGAGGAAGGCGTTTCCTGGGCCTGCTGAGAAGCAAGTGCGACCAGGTTTACATGAGCCGCACCGTGTTGAGAAATGTCCCGCCAGCGCTGGTTTACCAGGCTCGCGTCTGGGCGGCCTAGTCGAGCAGCCGCTGTCGTCTGCATTATTCCTCGTCGGGGCTGTCTCCGTTGCTCCCGTTCAGCTTGGGCAGCACACCTGCCACCTGGGCTTTCATTTCCTTGCCCGGTTTGAATCGCACCACCGCACGTGACGGGATCTTCATGTCGGAGCCTGGCTTGTTCGGGTTGCGGCCGATTTTCGGCTTGGTTGCCCGGACTTCGAATGAACCAAAACGGCGTAAGGTCACCTCGTTGCCCTTGGCAAGCTCTTCGGTAATGAGATCAAGTGAGTGCTGGAATAAATCAAACGCCTGGCTCTGAGTCAAACCAGTACGGTTGCTCAGCTCCACAACCAGATCGCGCTTAGTAACGGTAGCCATAGATATCGAATGGAATGGGAATAATCGTATTGCGGCGGTGAACCTCAAGTTGAAAGCGAGGAAGTTAGCTCAGAACCTCCTGTGAAGTTCGGAAATGCATTTTCGCGACTGAGGACAATTTTTCTGGGCCGTAGCGGGCGACCAGCGTGGCCGCATTCGCTTTGACAGAAGCGGAGACCCCCTTGGGCAGATCCACTCCCAGCTCACTGCCGGTGTCGCGGAGCCAACGCACAAAGCGCTCTCTGGCAAAAATGGATGCAGCAGCCACGGCGGGATCACTCTCCGCTTTGGTGCGTTGATCAAGCTTTATATTTTTTCCGCGCTCTTGCAGGGCGGCTTTCAGCACGGCAGGGTTGGCGAACTGGTCAGAAAGTGCCCTCGGGCAGTCCGGCACGCGTTCCAAAAGGTTCTCAATGATCCGGGCATGACCCCAGGCGAGGAGCTTGTTCAGATTCCCGAACTTGGTGTGTAATTCGTTGTATCTGGCTGGGTTGATGGCAATAACGTCGTGGCGCAGGCCCGGGAGGCCCCGCATCTCATCCGCGAGTTTTTCAATCCGCGCGTCACTTCCGATGCGCTTGCTATCCATCGCTCCCAACTCTAGCAACTGTCGTGCCGTGTCGGGGTCGACATACACGCCTGCCACCACAAGCGGACCAAAAAAATCCCCCTTACCGCTCTCATCCACACCGATATGTGGCGTGAACCACTCTGGATGCAGGGCCTCTTCATAGCCCAGTTCCGCCGCACCCAGCACTTGAGGTTCCAGCGTAAATTTTACAAAATCCTCCGTGCCCTTGCCCTGCACTACGACCTTCGGTCCTTTTTCGTAAACGGCGATGCTGGTCTTCTCTCGCGAACCAGCAAACAGACAATACGGCTTCACTTGGAACTGAAAATCCTGTTCAACCATGGCCGCATGCAGCAGGGCAGCCTGCTCTTGCGTAAGTTGCTTGGTATAGCTGGTGATTGCCGGCATCTGGTAGATAGTGCGCGATCAGACACTGCGGCCGTCTGCGATGTCGACTCAGTCCGGCTAAGTGAAGGGGTTTTCAACTAGCTTTTACCAAGATAATATTCTCGTGTTTGCAAGTCGCATGTCCGTCACATTGACCGCACAACAACAATTGGCGATGGCCCAGGCTTTGGATGCTTGGTTCATGACGAACGGGAAGGACTACCCTTGGCGACAGACCACCGATCCTTACTCCATACTGGTATCAGAAATGATGCTGCAGCAAACCCAGATCACTACGGTACTGGAGCGCGGTTATTACTATAGATGGATGGAAAAGTTTCCGGATGTGGCGACTCTGGCCGCAGCTGATGTTTCCGAAGTGCTTCGAACTTGGGAGGGCTTGGGGTATTACCGGAGAGCTCGCTTTCTCCATGAGATGGCCAAGGTCGTCCATTCTGAAAAACAGGGGCAGTTTCCAGAAGATGTGGAGGGCTTGAGAAAGCTCCCTGGGGTGGGGGAGTACACGGCCGGCGCCGTGGCCAGTTTCGCCTATAATCTGCCCGCGCCCTTGGTGGATGGAAATGTCGCCCGGGTGCTGATGCGTCTCTACAATGACCCGACGCCGATAGATTCGACGGCAGGCAAAGCGGCCTTGTGGAATCGAGCCACCGAATGGGTCACGGCTGCCAGGAGCGCGCGCGTGCACAACAGCGCGCTCATGGAATTGGGCCAAACCCTCTGCCGCACCGCGGAACCTGTCTGTCTTCTCTGTCCCGTTCGCGAGTGGTGTGGGGCGGAGGATCCGGCAGCGCTTCCTGTGAAGGACAAAAAGATCGCTATCACAGAGGTGACGGAGCGGGTCTTCTTCCACCGGATGGGTGGGCAGGTCCTTCTGGAACAGGAAGTGGGAAAACGGCGAACCGGCCTTTGGAAGTTGCCGGGCCTCCCGGAGGAAGCGGAGCCTCCGGCGGTCCTCCATCAGTCTCGTTACACCATTACCCGATACCGGGTGCAACTGTGGGTCCACCAAGGTCGCCCGGAGTTGATTGAATTGTCCGGGAAGCCTCAATACCGGATGGTGAGCGAGGCCGAAATTCCCTCACTCCCGATGCCCAGCCCTTACCGCAAGGCCCTCACGGCTTTGCTGCTTGCCTCCGGCTCTTAGACGCTTGCGCTATTTCTTGGCGTGCTTCTGGAGGCCCAGGTAGGTGCAGCGCACAAACTTTTCGGGATTCAGAAAGCCTTTGCCCAGGATTTCGTCGAACTCTTTCGTGGGTGCCGCGGCCCAGACTTCGTCCACTGTCTTGCTTTGGGACTGAAGCTTGCTGAAACGTTCCATCATAAGCTCGAGGAAGCCCAGATAGTCCTTCAGTTCTTTTTGTACCGCGATAGCGCCGTGGCCGGGGATGATGGTCGTTTTCTCATCCGTCAGGCCCAGGATGGTTTTGGCGGCTTCGATCATCCCGCCAAGCCATCCGTTGCTTGTGAAATCGATGAACGGATAGAAGCCATTGAAGAACAGGTCACCGGTGTGGACAATGTTCGCTTTCTCGAAGCGAACGATGACATCGCCGTCCGTGTGAGCGGGCGCCACCGGGATGAGGCGCAGTGTCTCATCACCCCAATATACCTTCGTTTCCTGATTGAATGTCACCAATGGCCGGGCCACCGCCGCCACCGGCTCAAATTTCCGGTCCATGAATTCGTTGTAATGCCCCTCGGCCAGTCGCTTGCGACTATTTTCATGAGCCATGATTCGGGCTCCGCCATTGGCAAAACGCTCATTCCCGCCCGTGTGATCAAAATGCCAGTGCGTGTTGATGAGCAGGGTGAGGGGTTGCGGAGAGACTTTGGCCACTTCCGCGGCCGTGCCCAGCACAGCGGTGGAGAGTCCGCTGTCGATCAACAGGGTACCGTCATCAGAAGCCACGACCGCAATATTGCCGCCTGCTCCGGAGACAACGTGGAAACGGTCCACCAGCATGGTCGAGGTCACGGGAGGGGGGCTGGCCGGAGCCGGTGGAGGAGTGGCAGGCGCTTTCTCTTGGGAAAAGGCGGAAACCGTTGGGAAAAGCGTGGTGCCTGCGCCTAGAAAGCCTGCGCCCCAGCGCAAGGCATCTCGACGGCTCACAGGCTGGCGGGCGGTAAAGTCTACGGTTTCAGTGGTAGGAGGAGTTTTAGCGTTCATGCCACAAGTATGAAAAGAGCAGGAAAACTTGGCCAGATAATTTCAGTTACTAATCGCGACACCTTCCATGCTTGCCCGCGAAGGGCCGGGGTGATACGATTCACGGCTTATGATGTCCCAGCGCCCTGTGATGACCGCTTCCTGCCTGCTATTGATGGCAGTCGTCTGGGCAGTTGCCTTACCCTCATCCGCGCTGGCCCAGGGCTCGCAGATTTACGCCAAGGCGGTTCTACACAAAGACGGTACGCGGACTGAATCCGTTCGCGACCTCACGACCGGGGAGACGACGGACTCGACCTACGACACTCAGGGCGTACTCATCTGCAAAAAGGTCTTCCTCCTCAATACCAATGGTGAGCCTACGCAAGGCGTAATCTACGACGGCGCCAACAACCTCATCGCCCGGGTAAAGTTCTACTTCGATAACATGGGCAGGGTCATTGAGGAACGTTGCACCAATGTCCAGGGACAGATATTCCGCCGTGTTATCCGGCAGTATGACATCAACGGGAATGCCTTGGCTCCCAAGGCCTACGACTACGCGGTCAATGCCCCCAGCATGAAGCCGGCGACCATTAATTTTTCCCGAAGCCAATTGATCAAGGACACGGAGTCCAGAGAGGTTCCCATGAACTCTCCCAGAGCGCCTGGGCAGGCTCCGCAGGTAATGAGCGTCTCTCCCCGCACGGGTGCTCAAAATGCAGCCCCTACAACGGCGGTGCGTCCTCCGACTCCTGCCACGACAGCGCCTGTCGCCAAGGAACCTGAAAAGAAAAAGCGGGGATTCTTCGGTTTTGGCAAGAAGGACTAAGACACGCGATGCGGCGGGCTTTTGCGGAATCTTCCGCAGCATTGAAACATGGCTTCCGTCCTGCTCTCATGAAGAGGGCTTGGGGTGGAAAAGCGTTCCTTGCCATTCAGCCCAGCCACGCTAGTTTCGCCTTCCTTCTTTGCATCCTATGGCTGCTGCCGCGACACCATCCACCAAACACTCTGACGCTCCTATCAACAAAAGCCTTTCTCGTGAGGCGAAGATAAAGCTCTATGGGGATATGTGCCGTATTCGGCGCTTCGAGCAGACGGCTCTGAAGCACTACACGGCAGGAAAGATGGGTGGGTTCCTCCATTTGTACATTGGCCAGGAATCGGTCGCCGTGGGTTGCGTCTCTCTCATGGGCGAACACGATCATGTCATTACCGCCTATCGTGATCACGGTCACGCACTGGCAGTTGGCATGGGCATGAACGAGTGTATGGCCGAGCTTTTCGGCAAGAAGACCGGTTGCTCCAAGGGTAAAGGCGGTTCCATGCACTACTTCGCCCCGGACAAGCATTATTGGGGCGGTCACGGCATTGTGGCAGGGCAAACGCCGCTGGGTGCGGGCTTGGCCTTTGGAGTGAAGTATAAAGAGCAAAAGGGCGCCGCGATGTGCTTCCTCGGTGACGGTGCGGTGAACCAGGGTGCTTTCCACGAAAGCCTAAACCTGGCTGCACTTTTTGAATTGCCCGTAGTCTACATCATCGAGAACAATGGCTACTCCATGGGCACCAGCCAGAAGCGCTCCAGCGCCTATCCCGGTTGCCTCGCGGAACGAGCTGTCGGTTATGACATGGCTTGGGAGCAATTGAACGGCGAAGATATTTATGAGGTGCGTGCACGTGTGGACGTCGCCCTTCAACGCGCCCGGAACGAATACAAACCGACTCTTCTCGAAATCGCCACCTACCGTCACTACGGACACTCCGTGGCAGATTCCCGCCACAAGGACGGTTACCGTACCAAGGAAGAAATCGAGCGTTACCAACGCGAACACGACCCCATCCATATCTGGAGGAATCACCTCATCAATGAGAGTGTCCTCACTGCGGACGAGGCCAAAAAGATTGATCAGGCCGCTCAAAAAGAGGCCGAAGATTCTGCCACCTTCGCCGAGGAGAGCGAATTCCCGGATCCCTCCGAAATGTTCGATGACGTCTACTGGGAAGTGGACAATGGCACTGAGGCCGGGCAAACCGGACGCCACTTCTTCAATGACTGACCATCAGGAGCCACCCTCCAACGCCCGCGACCGACTCCTACCCCAGCTTTTCTCTGTCTAGACCATGCGCCGTATCATTTACCGCCACGCCCTTCGTGAAGCATTCGATGAGGAACTTGCCCGCGACCCGATGGTGGTCCTCATGGGTGAAGAAGTCGCCCAATACAACGGCGCTTACAAAGTCACGGAAGACCTTTGGAAAAAGTGGGGAGACAAGCGGATCATCGATACCCCGATCAGTGAAGCAGGTTTCGTCGGTATGGGCGTCGGCGCCTCCATGCTGGGTCTCCGTCCGGTGATGGAGATCATGTTCTGGAGTTTCTACACCGTCGCGTGGGACCAGATCATCAACAACGCAGGCATGGTGCGCTACATGTCCGGCGGTCTTATCAATTGTCCGATCGTCATCCGCGGCCCTGCCAATGGCGGCACCAATGTGGGCGCCACCCACTCACACACCCCGGAGAACATCATGGCCAGTTTCCCTGGCATGAAATGCGTCTGTCCGGCCACCGCCTATGACGCCAAGGGCCTCATGAAAGCTGCCATCCGGGATAATGACCCTGTCATGTTCATGGAGAACACCATGCTTTACGGGATGGAGTGGGAAGTGCCTGAGAACAGCGAATTGCCCGAAGGTGAACTCGTCATCCCTCTCGGCGTTGCCGATGTGAAGCGGGAAGGAACCGATGTCAGCCTGATCTGCCACGGCCGGGCGGTGCTTACTTGCCTCGCTGCTGCGGAAATTCTGGAGTCCGAACACGGGATCAGTGCTGAAGTCGTAGACTTGCGTACCATTCGTCCGTTGGACGAAGAGACCATTTACCAGTCTGTGCGGAAGACGCATCGGGCCGTGTGCGTGGATGAAAATAAGCCGTTTTGCGCAGTAAGCTCTCAAGTCACGGCCATGATCCAGCAACATTGCTTCGACGATCTGGATGCCCCCGTCTTGCGGGTAGGTTCAGTGGACACCCCGGCTTTCTACAGCCCGCCTATCGAGAAGATTCAGCTTCCTTATCCTGATGTGGTGATCTCCAAGGTTCTGGAGATCTGCGGCTGACGCTCGCCTCAAGGGCCCGCCAGACAGTTTAACCAAAGAAAAACCCGTTTCCGCATCTGGAAACGGGTTTTGAATTTTGAGGGGTTAGCCGCTCGATACGGCTCCCGATCCAGTCAGGCGGTTACTTCTTGCCTTCCCAGGTGCCGAAGTCGGCGCCGCCATCAATCCAGGCTTTCAGCACTGCTTTTTCGGCGTCGGTCAAAGGATCGCCCTTGCCTTCAGGTGGCATTGCCATCTCATCGGATTGAGGCAGAGTCGTCGACTTATAGAGAGAGCTTTCATCGGCCTTGCCGGCGATCAGCGTCTTCTCACCGGATTCTTTCCCGCCCTTCTTGATGGCAGCAGGGCTGTCCAATGCCAGACCGCCTTTGGGCTTCTTCAGTTTGCCGGTGGCGTCGGTGTGCTCACTTTCATGGCACTTGAAACACTTTGCCTCGAAAATCGGCAGGATTTGCTTGGCGAAATCCACCTTGTCCGCTGCGGAGGCGAGAGAGGTGAACACGAATCCGCACAGGGGTGCGGCCAATAGAGCGATAGCTTGCTTTTTCATGGATGGGTGAAGGCTAAACAATGTTGAAAGTTTTCCCGAAGCCGGTCAAGAAAAACACCAGTGATCACAATGTTGTCCATAAGATCGCGGCACTTGAGGAAAGCGTGCGTACCATTCGGTGGTCAGGTTCCAGACAGGCAGGGGCTAGGAAGAAATCGCCCGCTTTGAAGACCTCCTGCGCACATTCCACTTCACCTTCGGCAACAGCCCCAATGGCAAATCGGCCGGGCCAGGGCACCTGGCGTCCTTCGTATTTGCTGAGCTTCCAGCGATGAATTTTGAAGAAGGGCCATTCGAGAAGTTTGGTTTCCGAGGTGCGGATGAGGTCTGCTGGGCCCGAGTCAAAATTCGTCACCTGGGCTGCCTTTTCCAAGTGCAATTCCCGGGGCTTCCCGTCCAGGCCTGTGCGGTTCCAGTCGAACACGCGATAAGTCGTATCGCTGTTTTGCTGGACTTCGAAGATCACTAGGCCAGCGCCGATCGCGTGGACCAGTCCGCCTGGTATAGCCAGGCAGTCACCTGCTTGCACGGGCCGGGATTGCACGAGGTCCACCAGGGAACCGTCTGCGACGGAACGTGTGTAGTCATCCTTTGTTACTCCCGGTTTAAACCCCATATAGAGCTTTGAGTGGGGCTCGGTGTGGGTGACGTACCAGGCTTCGCTTTTCGCTTCGCCGGAGACAATAGGCGCAGTTTCATCGTTGGGATGAACCTGCAGAGACAAATCCTCCCGGGCATCGAGAATTTTGATGAGCAGCGGGAAACGGAGAGAGGGGTGTTTTCCAGCCTCCCATCCAAAGACAGCCCCGCGATCCTCGGTCCACAAATCATGGAGTGTCCGCCCATCCCATGGTCCCCCCTGCACCACACTTTGGGCATCTTCCCGATCGCAGACTTCCCAGCTTTCGCCGTAAGGCACCTCCTCTTTTGGTAACTGACGACCATAAAGTGTGGCGAGGCTGCGCCCTCCCCAGACCCGGTCTTGATAGAGAGGAATGAATCGGATAACGGATTTGGTTCGAGAGGATTTCATAAAGGGTCAGTCCGCGCCAATCGCTGGGATCGAGTTAAGCCGGGCAAGGCAGATGCCATGCCGGTAATGCAGAAACTTACGAAAAATACGGCGCACTCTTGAATAATTCTAGAAATTCAGCTAAAGTTGATCGTTTGCTCTTCCGCGCAATCAATTTTTCTATATAGAAAGCTCGTCATCGCCCGCACTCAGACATCAACGCCCATGTCCGCCCGCGCCATTAGCCGCACCCCGCGAAAGCTCACCACAGAGCCTGTGGCGGAGTCACCGGCCTGGCACGCCGCTTGGGGCCTGCTATTCCTCACAGGAGCGCTTTTCTACTTCCTGGCGCTGGTTTCCTACGATCCTGCGGATCTACCGTCCTGGTGTCCGTGGTTGCCGATGAGCGATACCCCGACCGTATTAGCCCGGAATTTCATTGGCCGCTTGGGTGCGATTCTGGCCGGATACACCTTCTGGATGTTCGGCGCGGCGAACTACATCATTCCAGTTTGTCTGACATGGTTTGGGGTCTGTAAGCTGGTCTCCCACACTCCCGTCAATCTTCGCTCTTGGGCAGGCTTCGTCCTCATGGTCACCAGTGGAGCAGCCATGATGTACCTTCAGAATGTCTGGACTTGGGATAATCGCGACATCACCCCGCACGGTGCCGGGGGAGGGGTGGGTTACGTGCTGGGCGGCATGGTGCTCCTTGGCATCATGGGTGAAGTCGGATCCCTCATCCTCTTGGGTGTTTCCTATCTCATCGGCATGATCTTTGTCACGGGCCTTCATCCCGTGCAGGTGCTGATCCATGGAGTAGCCGCCACGCGGTCCGGTCTCGCCAACTGGTGGCTCGACCGCCAGCGCCGTAAGCAGGAGGCGGAAGAAGCGGCCATCCTTGCCTTCACCGTGCCTCCGCCCAACCAGGCGCAGGCGCGTGGCAAGAAGAAGAAAAACGGTTCTGAGGACGAGTCGGCCGCTGATGGCTTGATCGCGGCCAAGTCTGAGCAACTCGAGCTTCCCGACGCTCAGCCGCTGCCCAAGATCATCGACGCCTCCGCACCAAAGGAATTGAAGGCCAAACCGCAGTTGTCCGAGGTTTGGAAGAAGCGGCAGGAGCAAAAAGAGGAGCGCGCCTTGTTCGCTCCTCCTCTCAGTCTCACGGCCCGTTTCAAGAATTACAAAACACCGCCTCTAGACATGCTGCAGTGGCCGGATGTGACCGGTCGCACTCCCGCGGATGAGGCTCAGTTGCGGGACATGCAGAACACCATTATCCGCACGCTCTCCACCTTTGATATCAAGGTGACAGCAGGAGACATCACGAAAGGCCCCGCCATCACGCGGTATGAAGTTTATCCCAGCGATGGCCTGCGCGTGAACCGGATTGCGAATCTGGAAGCGGATTTGGCCCGCGCCACCAAGGCCGAACGCATCAACATCCTCGCGCCCATCCCTGGTAGAGACACTGTCGGCATTGAACTTCCTAACCGGGACAAGATCGTTGTGCCCATTCGGGAGCTCTTGGAAGACGAATCCTTCCAGAATGGCAAAGCCAAGATTCCCATTGCCTTGGGCAAGGATGTGTACGGGAAGGCCATTATCGCTGACCTGGCATCCATGCCGCACCTCTTGGTAGCGGGTGCGACCGGAAGCGGTAAATCGGTCTGCATCAACAGCATCATCACCAGCTTGCTCTGCCGCTTCGCGCCAGATGAACTGCGCTTCATCATGATCGACCCGAAGGTGGTTGAAATGCAGGGCTACAAGGATCTGCCGCACCTCGCCCTGCCGGTCGTCACAGACCCCAAGCTCTCCCTGCTCGCCCTGCGCTGGGTGGTGAATGAGATGGAAAAGCGCTACCAGATTTTCGCGAAGGAAGGCTGCCGTAACTTTGATAGCTTCAATGGCCGCACGGATCGGAAGCCTCATGCGCGTTCCACCTCCCGAGTCGGCGGTGGTACATCAGAGATCAGCGCTGATCTGGAATCCGCAACAGCGACTGCCATAGTCAGCGCTCCGCGGAAAGCCGCCGCGCCCGCAAAGTCTTCCAAGACCATGCCTCACCCGGATCGCTATGATAGCAGCGATGTGTTGGCCGAGCTGGACGAAGAAGACGGTTACGTATCGGAAGGCTCCATCTGGACGGGCAACAGCGAGCCACCGCCCCGCAAAGAGCCAGAACTCGAAATCCCCGACTCGCTACCTTACATCGTGGTCATCGTGGACGAATTGGCTGACCTCATGCAGACCGCCCCGGCAGATATCGAGGTTGCCATTGCTCGTATCGCCCAGAAGGCACGTGCCGCCGGCATTCATCTTATCCTGGCCACCCAAACGCCTCGCGCGGATGTGGTCACGGGCATTATCAAAGCCAACATCCCTTGCCGCATCGCTTTCCAAGTCTCTAGCGCCCTCGACAGCCGCGTCATCATGGACCGGAAAGGTGCTGACAAACTGGTGGGCAAAGGGGACATGCTTTATCTCCCTCCTGGAACGAGCCAACTCATTCGTGCTCAGGGAACCATGGTGACTGACGATGAAATCACGGAGTTGGTGGAATTCGCCTGCAAGCAGGGCTCCCCGTCCTTCGAGGCTACCTTGGCAGATAGCTTCGATGACTTCGGCGACGAAGAGGGTGGCGAGGCCGTAACACCTGAGGATGAGGCCATTCTGGAGAAAGTTCTCGACGTGATCAGCACAGAAAAGAAGGCATCGACCAGCCTTATCCAACGAAGGCTGCGACTCGGCTATACCCGGGCCGCCCGCATGATGGACATTCTGGAAGAGCGCGGCATCATTGGACCCGGTGAAGGAGCCAAACCCCGCGAAATTCTAGTCGAATTATAGTCCGGCCAGTGGTAACGTGCTGAACGTATCCATCTGGAATGCCCCCCACCCTCGGCCAGAAACTAAAGCATGCCCGTGAAGAACGCGGCCTCTCCCTGGAGGACGTTAGTCACGAGACGCGTATTCCCGTGCCTAGGCTTAAGGACTTGGAGGACGACAGTTTCACCACGTTTGGCAGCCTAACTTACACGCGCAGCCATCTCAAGGCCTACTCGCAGTTGTTAGGTGTGGATGCCGGAGAAATCATGGATCAGTTGCCCACGCCTCCCCTCGGTGGCGCACGGGATTATGAGTATCTGACACGGAGTTATGGCCCTTGGATTCGGAAGCGCAGTGTGCCCGAATCTTCCAAGCCGACTCGGCAGACGATGCCGCAGAACCGTTCGATGATCATCGTCACGGTGGTAAGTGCGTCCGTGTTTGTGATGGGCGTAGGTCTAATTTTGGCGAACGCGTGGTTCTCCGACAAGGAGACCCCCAAAAAGGCTGAAGAACAGGCTGTGGTGAAAGCGATCCCTGTGGTGGATGAAGAGGTGGTAGCCGCAAATAAGAAAGCGTGGGAAACCAACACGGATGAGGAAATTGTCATCCGTCCCGCTCAACCTGCTGGGTTGTCTCAGCCATCCGTGCAAGCTCCTGCCGAGTTGTTTCCGCCACCCGTAAAGGCGGTAGCGGTGGAGGAAGATCCTCCGGCAAAAAAACGGAAAAAGTCCAGCTAATCATCAAGTCCGAAGCTGATGCCAACTTCCGTACCGCGATTCTTTTGGCCCATTATCGGGGTCATGTCCGCCCTCGGGGCGTTCGCGGCATTGTTGTTTTTTAGTGAGAATGCCCGCGAAGTGGCCGGTGCCACGGTCACGAATATCTTTCTGATCTTTTCAACGCCCTTCGTATTGGAAACGACGTCGGCGTTGCTTTTTCTCTTTGGCGTTCTGGCTTACAACCATTGGCGTCTGAGTAAGGAAGGTGACGGTTGGGTCTACCTTGTTAGTCAGGAGAGCAGCGGCGAACAAACTGCCGCGATCACGCAACGCCTGCAGGGCGGCGTCATTCTTGCAGAAAAACCGTCAGAAGGTGATGAAGCACTCGTGGATGCCTCGGTGATTGAAGGCTATCTGGAATTGGGCATGTCCGCGGAGGCTTTCAAAGAGTTCCAATCCATCCCGGCGCAGAAGGCCAGCCTCGACTGGTCGTTACTCCAGGTTCGCGTGCTGGCGGCAAACATGGATACCGCCGCCGCCCAGGAGTGCCTCAGCGCCGCTGCGGTGTCTTTCCCGGATGCTCGCTTGCCATTGGCGAAGGCAGCTCTCGAAAATGCCACCTGGCTTTGGCAGCATCTCAAGAACCGTGATCTCGCCCGGCACTGGCTCGGGGAAATGAAGAAACTGGATGTCACCCCGGTGCACTCACTGCCCAGCGGTCATCCTCTCCTAAGCATGGGCTAGAAAAGTGCTCTCTGGCAAATCGCCGCAAGTCGCTTGCGCCCAGCCACGGCTTGACCTGAACCGCACCTGTGCTTGTTTAAAAACCTCATCATGGAACATCCTACCTCATCTCATTCCCACAAGAACGGCAGCGCGTTTTGGACAATCGCGAACGGTCTTCTGGCGCTCGTCTTTGGCGGCACGGCCCTCGCGCTGGGTGGCGCGCTTTTGTATGGCGTAGGGAAATATTCCAAAGCCGTCCCTGCTCCCGCAGAGGCCGCTGCAGCACCAGCCGTTGGTGGTACGGCAACAGCCGCGCCTGTCGTTCCTTTAACCCCTCAGCAGGTGGCAGCCGATCCTAAGGCTGCGCCAGTCGCTGCGGCTCCGTCCGCAGGAGCACCTGCCGCAGGCGGTGCTGCCGACATCACCATCAAGCCGGATGCCATCAACCCGATGTCGTATGACGTGAAGTCCTTCTCAGTGAAGGCCGGTCAAAAGGTAAAATTCACCTTCGCGAACGTCAGTGCCATGCCTCTTCAGCACAACTGGATTTTGGGCAAGGCCGGCTCCAAGGAGCGACTGATCGGCGCTGCCAATGCCATGTTGAGCGATCCTGCTGGTCTCTCCAAAGGTTACATTCCTACCTCTCCCGATATCCTCCAGCACACGAAGCTTCTGAATCAGGGTGAGTCTCAGACAATCGAGTTCACGGCTCCGGCCGAGGCTGGTGAATACCCTTACCTCTGTAGCTTCCCCGGTCACTCCCTCATCATGAACGGCGTGATGAAAGTGGAATAGCCGAACCAATCGTTTCGATTATTCGAACCTTCCGCTCCGAAAGGCGGAAGGTTTTTTATGGCTAGGTGAAAGCCTTTTCGAGAGCCAGTCTAAGACTTGGCCACTCCCGCCGCCTCCAAGGCACCGCTGGCCTCCACGAAGTCGGCTTCCGACTCCTCCAGCGCTTCCAGGTCCTCCAGCTCTGTCCCATTCGGGCTATTGAGCAGCAATCCCTTTGGCTCGCGGTTAGCGCGGCGGCACCACTCTTCATAGGTGATCACTTCAAAGGTGCGATCCAGATGCTCGACCACAGCGGTCATAGACTCCACCCAATCACCCGAGTTCAGATAATGAACGCTCCCAACTTGCTTGTCCGCAGGGGTGTGGATGTGGCCGCAGATGATGCCGTTGCAGCCTTTGGCATGAGCGAGATTCTGCAACTGTTCCTCGTATTTCCCGACAAATCCCACCGCCCCTTTGACCTTCGCTTTGACCCATTTGGCAAAAGAGAACGGCTCTTTGCCTCTCCAGGCCCGGTATTTGTTATATAGACGGTTTGCTCTCAGAAGCGTGTTGTATCCCACCGCGCCTAATTCAGCCATCCACTTGTGATTGGTCGTCACGTGGTCAAATCCGTCACCGTGCACCACCAAGTACTTCCCGTGGGGTGACTCATGAATGTGTTCTTCGGCCACGTGCAGGTTGTCGAGGCGGAGGGGCAGAAAACGCTCCAGGACATCATCATGGTTCCCGCGCAAGTAAATCACCTGGGTGCGACCTTGTTCCATCTTCTTGAGCACGGTCCGGACGAAGTGCGTGTGCTCCTTGGTCCACTTGCCATCCCGCTTTAAAGCCCAGGCATCGATGATATCGCCATTCAAAACCAGCTTCTCACAATGGGAATTGCGGATGAAATGACTGGCCTGAGCTGCCTTGCATTCCGGCACACCGAGGTGGACATCGGAAATGAAGATGGTCTTGAAGCGAAGTTTCCGTTTCATGGGGATGAGGAGGTCGTCGATGGCGTGTTGGGAGCGATGTCGTGTGGTGTGAAAGTTTTTGGAGCGGTCGCGGAGAGCACGGTCGCGCTTTGCAGCTCTCGCTCGAATTGCTCGATGATCGTATCCCAGGAGAGAAGCTTGGCAGCCTCAAGCGCTGCATTCCGGAGAGCAGTGTCGCTCCAGTGCAACGCGGCGAGAGCCGCCGCTTCCAGGTAGGCTCGTTCGTCATCGACCGGAGCAACAAATCCGTTGAGCCGGTTCTGCACGACCTGGCGCGCGGCAGCGTAATCGAAACTCACGGTCACGAGACCACTCGCAAGTGCCTCTACCAGCACATTGCCGAAGGTCTCGCTCAGACTGGGAAATACAAAGAGATCGGCGCTGGCATAGTGACGAGCCAGGTCATGTCCTGTCCGTGCACCAGCGTGGACGAATTGAGGATAGTCAGCTTTCAATGAAGCCGCTTTGGGACCATCGCCCACAAACACCATCTTCGCTCGCGGATGGATGCGGGTGATCTCCTCAAACGCTTTCACTGCCAGAGGCAGATTCTTCTCTGCAGCAATCCGCCCGACGAACAAAGCAACGGGCGTGGTGTCATCTGCACCCCAGGAGCGGCGCAGTTCGGCGTCCCTGTGGCCGGGATTGAACTTCTCCGTATCAACACCGCGTCCTACGACACCCACGTTGTTAATCCCCAACTCACGCAGTTGCTGCGCCGTCGTTTCAGAGGGCGTTAGTGTTCGCGAGGTCCGATTGTGGATGTGTTTCAGATACCAAGCCGCACCATCTCGCAGGATAGGCAGGCGATAATCTCGGGAGTAAGTGTGAAAGTTCGTATGGAAGCCGGAGACGACCGGCACGCCCGCGTCCTTCGCGGCGCGAATGGCGTTCAGCCCCATGGGAGTCTCTACCGCGACATACATGGAATCGGTGCCCTGCCGCTGCATGTGCCCCAGCATCTGGGCTCGTGAGACCATGCCCAAACGAATGCCGTCATAACCTGGCATCGGCAGCGCCGCCACGGCGGAAACCTTGACTCCGAATGGCGCGTTCTCCGCCCCCGCATCTTCTGTGGTAGTGATGACCTGCACATCATGGCCCCGTTTCGCGAGCCCCCGCGCCCACGTTTGCAGAGTCCGAGCCACACCGTTAATATCCGGTGGGAACGTATCTGATACGATCATGAATCTCATGGAGGTGGTCAGGAATATTAAACGATATCTGTGACGAGCAGAAAAGCCGGAAGCCGTGACGATTCCGACACGATTGAACGCCGATGTGATTTAGGTGTGTGAACTAACAACAAAGCCCTCCGCACGAAATACCTTCACGCAGGTTGCGTTCCGTTTCGCCCCGCCCATAGGCTCAGAGAGCATTCTTCCTATGAAATTCACCTCCTGGAACGTAAACGGCATTCGAGCTGCCATGGACAAAGGCCTGCGCGATTATGTAAAGTCGTGTGACGCGGATGTCATCTGCCTGCAGGAGGTGAAGGCCGAGCAGCATCAGGCTGAACTGAGTTGGTTGGGGGACTACCAGATCGTCTGGAATCCAGCGGTCAAGAAGGGTTACTCAGGCACCGCGGTGCTCTCTCGCATCCCTTTCTCAGATCGCGTGCTCGGCATGAATGTACCGGAGCATGACAATGAAGGCCGCCTGGTCACTGTGGAGTTTCAGGACTTCATCCTCGTAAATGTCTACACGCCCAATGCCCAGGATGGTCTTGCCCGCCTCCCTTATCGACTCCTATGGGATGCCGCGTTTCGTAATTACCTGCTGACGCTTCAGCAGAAGAAGCCCGTTATTACCTGCGGAGATTTCAATGTTGCCCACCAGGAAATCGACATCGCCCGCCCGAAGGAGAATCGCAAAAGCCCGGGGTTCAGCGATGAGGAGCGCGCCAGCTTCACCGAACTTCTTAATGCCGGATTCATCGACACGTTCCGCCACTTTGATCAGCGCCCCAATCAATACAGTTGGTGGAGTTTCCGCGCGGGCGCGCGGCAGAGGAATGTCGGTTGGCGTATTGACTACTGGCTCGTGTCCGAGGCCCTGAAAGGCAATCTCAAGGCTGCGCGTATCCGTCAGGATATTTTTGGCTCGGACCATTGCCCCGTGGAATTGGAGATTTAGCCTCAACAGCTTACAAACTTACGCTTGGCGGAAAAATATTGAGAATACTTGCGGTTACGTTGTCTCATACGACCAGTTCCAAAATTTGTAGATTTTCCCACTCATCATGATGTCGCGTGCTCTCTTCGGACTTTGTTTGGTTATCGCTCTTCAAACCCTATCAGCGGACCCGGTGCCGGTTCCGGATAAAAAGGTCTCCAATGACGTCGTGCCAGATCCTTGGGAGGGCATCGTCCGCATCGAGGGCGCTTATTTGGTGCCAGACTACCGAACCCCCTGGAGCGGGGGCCGTCCTTCGTCCGGCAACGGAACTGGTTGGCTGGTCGGTAAGAACAAGTTTCTCACCAATGCCCACGTGGTGAGCAACAGCACCAAGGTGGTGATCCGTACAATGAACAATCCTGAGCCCTACGCGGCGCGGGTCGTCCATATCGCCCATGATTGCGATCTCGCCATGATAGAGGCGGAAGATGGTCGGGCCTTCGAGAACATGAAGCCGCTCGAACTGGATGGGCTTCCAAAGCTCAATTCCGAAGTCATTGCCGTTGGGTATCCCATCGGTGGAGAGCGCGTTAGTGTCACGCGCGGGGTAGTGTCCCGCATTGACTTCCAGAGCTTCTCCCACAGCGGCGTGGATCAGCATTTAGCCATTCAGGTGGACGCCGCCATTAACCCTGGCAACAGCGGCGGTCCCGTCCTGCAAAACGGCAAAGTCGTTGGAGTCGCTTTTCAGGGTTACAGCGGCGCCGTCGCGCAGAACGTCGGTTACATGATCCCCGTTCCAGTCATTCAGCGTTTCCTTAAAGACGTCTCTGACGGTCAGTATGACCACTACATGGATCTGGCCATCTCGGACTTCCCCATTGAGAACTCCGCGCAGATCAATGCTCTGAAACTCGACCGCAATGGTGTCGGCGTGATGGTCGGTGGTGTGGAAAGCGCCGGCGCTGCGGGGGAGGCCCTGCAGGTGGGAGATGTCGTTCTGAGTATTGATGGCAACCCCGTTTTCAATAATGGCCTCATCCGCGTGGACGGCGAGATGGTGAACATGAATGAAATCGTCGAGCGCAAATTTGCTGGCGACAAGATCAGCATGGAACTGCAACGCAAAGGCGAAAAGTTGAAGAAGGAAATCACTCTGAAGCGCTTCCTGCCTTACCTCACCCTTGGTGAAGAGTACAAAAAGCGCCCTCGCTATGTGATGTATGCCGGGCTGCTCTTTCAGCCGATGAATCGGAACCTCATGGATGCCCACGGCATTCGCGATCCTCTCGTGAATTATCTCTTCAGCAATTATCTCAGCAAAGAGATTTACAAAGAAAGACCGGAGGTAGTCATCCTGACTTCCATCCTTCCCGATGCGGTGAACAGCTACCTCCAAGGCTTCCAGCAGAGCGTGGTGGACGAAGTGAACGGTGTAAAAATCAAGTCCTTGGCGGACCTGGCCGGGGCACTCAAGAATCAGCCGGCCGATCAAAAATTTATCGTGATCAAGCTTCTGGAAAAGAACCGCCCCATCGTTCTCAAACGCGATCTGGCCGAGCAGGCGCACCCTCGCATCATGCAAACCTATGATGTTACGCAGGACAGCAATCTGGTGGATGAATGACACTCCGTCGAACACGAGCGTCTCATTCAGAAATTCTCATCCATCTCCTCGGCGGAAGCCTTCTCGATAACATGAAAAAACTTTTCTTAACGATTCTTACCCTCGGCCTGATCACGATCAACGGCCTGGCTCAAAAAGCGGAGCAGCCTCCCGTGCCTCAGGAAGATCCTGCGGTGGCTGCCGTGCCGGCGCCTCAGCGCAAGGTCGCCTCCAAAAACAGTTCCCTGGTGAAGGTGAACGTCACTTCGCAGGCGTGGAACTCGCGCATCCCTTGGCAGAAAACGCCTCCCAGTTCCCGTCGTGGTCTCGGCGTCTTGTTGGACAATCAACGCATCCTGGTCACCGGCCAGTTGGTGAGCGACGCTACCTACATCGAACTGGAACTTGCCGACTCCGGCAGAAAGCTTCCGGCCAAAATCAAGACCGTGGATTACGAAGCAAATCTGGCTCTAGTCGTGCCCGATGGTGAGGTTCGCGACTTCTTCGCCGACCTGAAGCCTATGGCAATCGACTCTGGCACTCGCATTGGCGATGAATTGGAGACCTGGCAGCTCGGCCGCATCGGTGACCTCATCGTCACTCCCATGCAGGTCAATAAGGTGGTGACGGCACGTTACGCTTTAGAGACCAGTCTTTTCCTTGTCTATGAAACCATCGGGATCATTCGCTCGGAAGGAAACAGCTTCACGCTGCCGGTCATTAAAGACGGCAAGCTCGCTGGCCTGCTGCTGCGTTATGACTCCAAGAATCAAAGCGCCACAGTATTACCTGGACCCATCATCGAGCACTTCCTCAAGGACGAGGCAGATGGCGCTTATGAAGGTTTCCCCAGCCTGGGTGTCGAGTTCCACCAAACACTCGATGACCAGTTCAGGGAATACCTCGGACTAAAGGATCGCAACAAAGGGGTCTATGTCGGACAGGTCGCCAAGGGCGGCTCCGCTGAAAAAATCGGCCTGAAGGAAGGCGACATCATCCTGGAGATGAATGGCTATGCCGTGGACGCCCGTGGTGATTATCAGGATCCCCACTACGGGACGTTGAATATGAGCCACATCGTCCGGGGTGAAGCTTTCGTAGGACAGACGTTAAAGGTCAAAGTTCTCAGAGAGCACAAAGAGGTGGAACTGACGGGCCCTCTCACACGCAAGAACGCCAGCGACTACATTGTTCCGCCTTATCGATTTGATCGCGGCCCCAACTACTTGGTGCATGGCGGCCTTCTCTTCCAGGAATTGAGCATGCCATACCTGCAAAGCTTCGGTGAAGAATGGGAAGCCAACGCACCGCTGCGCCTCATGTTCGTCGCCAAGCACACCGAGGAATATGAAAAAGCGGGTCGCCGCAAAATTGTCTTCCTGACAGCATCGCTGCCCACCCGTGCGACTCAGGGTTATGAAGGGCTGGGCGGCATCATCGTGACCAAGGTGAATGGCCAGGCCATCAATGACCTCGCGGACTTGGATAAAGCCTTCAAGGAAGCCAAGGAGCCGGTGCACACCATCGAGTTCGAGGAATTCCCCAAGATCTTGTACCTTGATGCCGTCGTTGCGGAATCAGACAACCTGAAGCTGATGGCCACGTATTACCGCAATACTCCTTTGAAGCGGATCGAATACTGATTCCAGCAATAGCGGCACAGGCTTGGCCGTTACGGGAGGATGGAAATCTTTGTGAAGGCGCCTTCTTCGGTCTGCTTGTTTCTCAGCCTGATCCTTCTCGTCGGATCGGGCAGTGAGAATGCAATGGGTGAAGATCTGCCGCAAACCCTCATGACAACTTGCGGCGCCTTGTTGGTGGACCAGCCTTTAGACAAGCCTCTCCCGCCCTTTGATGGCAAAAGCAATGGCTTCGCCAGCGGCTTCAAAGGATGGCGCTATAACTCCGCCGCACGTGGCGGCAAATGGACCATCGCTGACGGTTACTTCACTGGTGTGGAAAGCCTGGAAGCGAAGCACCCCGCCACAGCATCTCATGGTTTTCCTTTCAAGGACGTTGTCATCCAATGCGAGGTGAGGATGAATGACGTGCCTATGGGTGGGAGACCCGCCCGCTTCTTGGGCGTGCGCACCACAGACGAAAAGGACTATGTGTGCAGCGTTATCCTAAAGCCCGACGGCTTCCGCATCCAGAAAGACGACAACGACCATGGCGGCCCCGATAAAGCGGTGCCGCTGGGTGAAAAGAAAATGCCGCTCGCCCTCAACGAATGGATTCCCGTCGTTTTCGAGATCTTGGGCGATGAGATGACAGTCACGGTTCAAGGCCAAAGCCTTACGGGATCGCACCCTTTGATCACAAGCGGCAAGCACAGCGTCATGTTCGTGTGTGGCGTTGAAGGCAGTGTCAGGCGGCTGAAAGTTTGGCAGGCCAAACCCAATTCAAAGTGGACGCAAAACAAGGAAGCCATGAGCTCCGTGCCCGCCACTCGTTAACCGATCTTCGTTTGCATGCGAACTCTCGTCCTTGCCATTTGCATCTCGTGCTCACTGTCGATGGCCACTTCCGCTCGGGATATCCATGTTGATCCACTTAAAGGCAACGAGAGCCACGACGGCACAGCCGCTCCGGTGCGCACTATCCATCGCGCAGTAAAAATGGCACAGCCGGGTGACACGATTCATCTCGCCCCAACCCGATTTTACGAGTCGCTTGATCTCGGCTGGAGAAGCGGTGAGCCAGACAAGCGAATCGTAGTAGAAGGGCATGGCGCCGTGCTTGATGGCAGTGATCCCATTATCGCTTCTGAATGGGAGACATTAGGGAAAGGCCTCTACCGCAAGAGCAAGCTCATCCCCAAAATGGACCCCGCTATTATCGGGCGATGGTTCTTCCTCTGGGATGGCAAAATGAACCGCATGGGCCGTGCCTCCAAAGGCGCCACCATTCCTCTTGAGCCTGTGGTCGACCTAGGAGCAGATGAATGGACCTACGTTCAGGAAGAGGATGCCTTTTACATCAAGCTCCCGGAAGCCAGATCACTTGCGGATGCCAATATTCGTTATCCCAAACGCAGCAGTGCCGTCACTTGCGGATCCTACATGACCGTCAAAAACGTCGTCGGCACCCATGTGTACAACGACGGTTACAACATCCACGGTTCCAAACGCGGCTGCGAATTTGAAAACATCGCAGCCATCGAGTGCGGCGACGATGGCTTCAGCGCTCATGAAGACGCCGAGTGTTGGATTCGAGGATTTGTCAGTATAGAAAATTCCACCGGCATCTGTGATGTCGGTGAGAGTAAAACGCACTATCGCGATCTTTACATCAAGGACTGTGTCGGAATGGATGTCTTCTTTCTGGATCGGGGAGAGCATTCCATTGAGAACGCCCTGATCGAATCCAGCGCCAAGCGAGCGCTGTTCCTCAGTGGTCCTTCTCAACCTATGGAAGGCCAGCTCTGCAAGGTGCGCCTGAAGAACGTTCTCATTCGCCGCGTCGGCACTCCCGAGCAGGTAAACATCACTACCGGCGCTGACGTATCCGTGTCGAATTGCACATTCATCGGACTGAACTGGAGGGTCTCAGGCAAAGCCGAGGTCAGTCAAAGCGTCATCCGCGACGAGGCCAAGGAAGGCATGATGTTTATGCCGTCTGCCAACTGGAAGGGTGAGAGAAATGTGTATCAAATGAAAGCCTGGCGGATCGGCTCAACGATCTTTACTCCAACCGATTTCTCCAAAGTCGCGGCTCAGTTGGGCGGTGAATCTGGTTCCCAATGGATTGATCCTGCTCAACCCGCACCAGCAGGCGCAGGCGCCACCGATGTGGAGCGCCTCGCTAACATTCCCGACGTAAATAAATTTCCCGCACGATGATCACTCCACGTTCGCTATCATTTTTTGTCTGGCTTGGCCTCTGCATTCTTACCATCTCGGCGTACTCGTCTGCTGCGCATGCGAAGACGGATGCCTCTGCTTCCTTCATCAAGATCACTCGCGGCGGCGAAGGGGGACGAGTCATTGAAGTCACCCGCACGGACGACCATCCCGAAAATCCGAAACCAGGATCTCTCCGATGGGCGATGAACCAATCGGGACCGCGCGTGGTCAAGATCAAGACAAAGGGGGACATCGTTTTGCAGGATGGCCTGGAAGTGCGTGTGCCGCAGTTGACGTTGGACGGAAGTGAAGCGCCGGGCGTGGACATTCGCGGCGGGTCGCTTGGATTTGTTAAAACTCACGACATTGCCCTGAAACAGGTCCGTATCAGGTTGGGCAAAGCGCCCGCCGTGCGTCAAAGGAAACAACAAAAGGCCGATCGGCCCAAATCATCCGGCGGCCTCGATTGCATTTCCTTGCACGACAGCAAACGGATCCTGATTGAGCATTGCTCACTCTCCGAAAGCTGCGATGAACTCATTGGGATAACGCGTTGCGACGATGTTCTGGTGCGGCATTGCTTGTTGGCCAATCCCTTGGCGGGACCCGAGCTTCATCCCTATGGCGATGAGCACGCCTTTATCATCAATGCGAGCGCCAGCACTCTCACTGTAGAGCGTTGCCTGTTCGCACATTACGTCATGCGTGGCCCTCAGTTTGAATGCAACGACCTTCGCCCCAAAGACCGGGACAATGTCCGCATGGCCGCCGTACAAAACATCATGTTCGATTACGCGCGAAGCGGTTCCCGCTATTCTCTCGGAGTAGAAAAGGGACAAGGCACCGGCAAAGGCAAAGAATTCCTTTTTGAGTTCAAGCAGAACCTCTATGTGCCTGCCAACAAAGGTAAAAAGACAAAGACGATCGAAGCCATCACCAAACACAAAGGCCCAGCCAAGGTGACTGTACGCACGGATGGCAATGAAGCGCTGGGGGTTCCCAAATTCGCTACCACCGTCAACGCCGCAAACCGCGTCGGCAAGGGCGGCTTCTCGCCATTGCCCTCTCGCAATCCATCATGGCTCCAGTACTATGGCACCACGTTTCGGGAAGGCACAACTTGGCAGCAGGTCTTGCGGGATGTCGGTGCGATGCCTCGCGATCGTTACGACGCGCGAGTGGTGCGAGAGTTAAAGGACGGCACGTTCCGCTACTCGGGCCAATAACTCCCTTGTGGTTATCCCAAAGCAACTCGCAGCGCTTCCTGAGTCACCTCTGCTGTCTTCGCCAGATCATCAGGGGTATGAGCCAGGCTGATAAAACCTGTTTCGAATTGTGAAGGCGCAAAATAAACGCCGTTCGCCAGGCAGTGGTGGAAGAATTTTCGGAACGTCGCCAAGTCGCTGGTCTTCGCATCCGTCAGATTGCGAACAGGCTTCTCGGTAAAGAAAAGGCAGAACATGCTACCTTTGCGATACCACCGGTAGTCGCGCCCTACTTGCTTCAGCACATCCAGGACCGCAGTCTCCATGATCTGCCCTAGTTCCTCCAAACGCCGCCAGCCCTGCTGCTTCTCCATTTCCCGGAGCTGTGCCAGTCCTGCCGCCATGGCCAGGGGATTCCCGCTCAGTGTTCCCGCTTGATAGACGGGTCCATCGGGAGCCAGCAGATCCATGATGTCAGCCCGGCCGCCGAAGGCCCCCACAGGCAGGCCTCCGCCGATCACTTTACCCAGCGCCGTTAGATCAGGCATAATGCCCTCCACTTCTTGCACGCCACCCTTGGCCACACGGAAGCCTGTCATCACTTCGTCGAAAATGAGCAGCGCTCCGTACTTTTGCGTCACGTCCCGCAGCTTCTGCAAATACCCTGGCTGCGGCAAGATGAGTCCTGCGTTGGCCGGATAACTCTCCACGATGATGGCTGCGGTTTCGTGTCCCTGCGCGGCCATGCAAGCCTCAAGTGCCTCCACATCATTGTAGGGCAACACCGTCGTAAGATCCGCATAGCTCGCCGGAATGCCCGCACTATCCGGCCGGCCGTGCGTGAGTGCACCACTGCCTGCCGCCACGAGTAACGCATCCACATGACCATGATAACAGCCGTCAAATTTGATGATCCGATCCCTTCCCGTAAAACCTCGCGCCAGACGAACACAACTCATCGTCGCTTCTGTGCCGCTGTTCACCATGCGCACTTTCTCGACGCTTGGCACCCATTCACAAATGAGTTTGGCCATCTCCACCTCATAGGTGTTCGGGATACCAAAACTCACCCCATCCTTTGCGGCGTTGTGCACGGCTTCGATGACGCACCGGGGCGCATGGCCCAGGATCGCGGGTCCCCATGTCCCGACGTAATCGATGAGATCGCGACCGTCGACATCCCAGACGCGGCACCCTTTGGCTCGTTTGGCGAAGAAGGGCTCACCTCCCACATTGCGGAAGGCACGCACCGGGGAATTTACGCCGCCGGGGATGTATTGCTTCGCGAGCGCAAAAAGTTTGGAGGAGATAGGTGAACCATTGTCAGACATGCGTCCCTATCAATAGACAGCCACCGGCCACGCGTCGAGCAGAGATTGCGCTCCCCCCTACACAACCAAAAACACAAAAAAGAGGCGCGGAACTTCCGTTCCGCGCCTCTTGCAATCTAATCTAAATATCGCGTCTCGTTTCTTCGCTTAGAAGAACATTCTCATGCCGACCAGTGCGGTCCAGCCATCATAGTCGCCGCCGTCGTCGCCGCCGTCCATGTTGTTGTATTCCACACCGCCCATGAGCTTCAGTTTATGGCCACAGATGTAGTAGTTCAGGCCCATGTAAACGGCATTGTACTCTTCACCACGACCACCGTCGCTCAGATCAGGAGCCAGACGCTCATAACGGCTTTGCAGACGCAGACCGTCATTTTCACCGTGAGCGTATTGATAGCGCAGCACGAGCTGAAGGCTGTCAGCGATGTAGTAGGAAGGTGTGACGACCGCACCATACACGTCGCCTGTTGTGCCACGGCCGATACCACCGATCAGGTCGGTATAGAGAGCGAACCTGCCCTGCTCAATGTTGGAATTGAGTGAGAAAGCGTGCTCATAAACCGCAGGCGCGTCTGAGTTTTCGTCGCTCGTGCTATGTTGATAGTCGAACCGCACAATGGCTTTCTCAGTGCCGAAGACGGAACCAAAGTCATAACCAAGGCTACCTTGGAACACGGCACCCGCGTCAAACTCGGAGAACTCTGGCTTGTAGTCACCACCGTAGGCGGCCACTGCATAGAGGAAGTTGTCGATTTTGCCATTTGCCCAGATCCCGGTCAATTCGGTCGGGCGGAGTTGATTGACCAACAAGCTACGTTCGAACACGATGATTTCCTTGGAGGAAGTGAAATACTCGTGTGTGAAGAACTTGGCCTTCGTCTTACCGACGCTCAGGTTGAAAGCATCGCTAGGAGCGTAGGTCAGGTAGATGTCATAGATATCACGGTAGAAACCGTCGCCCAGATCCGGATTTGCGCCGGGTTCCAGTTCGAAGTTCGGGTTCACGTCGATTTGACCTTCAAGCTTGAAGACGCGAGCGATCTTCGACTTGAAGCCCAAGCGCCAGCGGCGCACTTCGATGTCACCCCAGCGCACTTCTTCAGGGCGGTCCTCGGTGCCGAAATTACCGACATCCGAGTCACCACTGGCCCACTGCAGTTGCAGACGGCCTTGGAGAGAAAACTCCTGGATGTAAGGATTGTTGTCATCTTTGTACAGGGTCGCCAGACCCCAGATCTTGTCACAGAGCGAGCGGGTATCTTCGGTCGTTACAGCGGATTCCAGGTTTTTGCTGGAGCTGGTGACCACTTCGCCAGCCTGCAAGCCACTGAGAGTGGAGGCTGCAAGCAAGGTGAGAGCTAAGGTGGATTTCATGCGTTGGTAGTGTCGTGTATTGAGTGCACCCTTGGTTGATGTTGGTTGGGGCGCGCACGACTCTTCCCCATCATGAGCCACGGTCGAGATGCTGAGTGTAACGATTGCGTCACAAATCGAACGAATGTGACTAACCCTTCAAAAACGAAGAGAATAGGGGCCGATTATCGGCTCAGCTCATCCTGCGAAAGCACCTTGAAGCCGGCTTTGGCCAAGCATTCTCCGCCGATCTCGGTGTCATCTGCGTAAAGCGCGAGAATCGATTTACGATTCGGCTGCACCATCAGCGGATACGCATGATGGATGTTGATCTCTGCCGCCAGCAGTGCTGCGAGTACATGACAAAGCTCATGCGCGCCACCGAGTTCCACCACCACAATCGGCTTCGACGCACAGGAGATCCCATGCTCATCAAAGATGTTCTTTGCCGAATCAGGATCCGTCACTACCAGACGGATTAGCGTTAACTCAATCGAGTCCTGAATGCTGAATCCCAAAACCTCGATGTCATGTTCATTAAGCAGCTTTACCAGGGACAACAGCGCACCAACTTGGTTGTGCAGGAACACAGACAGTTGCTTCACCGGTGACATGGACTCTGCGATCCCGTTGGGAGTGATGGATGAGGTGGCGCCGGACATGATAAAAAAAGGAGTAGGTTGATGGGAATCTAAGGGACAGTCCTTACCTAACCAGCAGGACCCGAGGATGCGCGCATCCCCTCAAAGCTGGTTACTCGAAGCGGCAGAGACATCAATTCTTCACCATCCATCAAGATCTCAAAGTAGTAGACTCCCGGTTTATCAAAGCGGAGTCGTTGCAGGTTTAATACCAAATTGCGCGTCACAAATGGCACCATGCCTGGAGGGAACGCCACTTCCACAACGGGAGTGAAAGCCGGCATCACGGCTTTGCCATCCTCATCGCGCATCTGGATGCTCAGTTCATGGCGTCCAGCGTCTTCATGATCGAAGAGCAACCGCACAGCCAGCGAGCACTGCGGGTGCAGCACAGGAAATTGTTGGGCACAAAGGGTGTCAAACGCACCCAGAATACAGAGTTTGCCTTGGTAGTCGGCAGCGGAATCACAGAGGGTCACCAGGAGGGGCTGCATGGCAGACAGATCAAATCAATTGAGAGCAGGAGCGGGGTGGAGTCTGGTCAGTAAGCGCTGGCAACCATCGTGGATCCAGAATTATCGGCGGAACAGCTTACGGAAGAACCCGCCGATGCCTTTTTTCTCAGGTTCAGCAGCTGGCTGAGGTTCATTGACGGGTGTGCCTTCGACCGGTTTTGCTCTGGGGGCAGAATCCCCGGGATCTTCATCCTCAGCATCGTCAGTCGGAATCTCCTTGGCCTTCTGGGACTGGGCTGCCAGCAGCAGAGGATCCTCTGCAGGAGCGTTCGCAAACACATTTTCGAACACATCGTGAATGATCGGCGCGGCTTTCTTACCGCCGGAGACATCTTCCCCGGGCCCGCCTTCATAGACGACAGCGTAGGCATACACGGGATCATTGGCCGGCAGAAATCCGGTAAACCACGCCAGGTTTCGGTCCTCATTCGGCTTCCATTGGGCTGTACCCGTCTTACCAGCGACCTGGCACTTATACTTGCTCGAAACAGACGCTGCCGAACCTGTGCCGCCCGAGCCATTGACTACGGCCACCATGCCTTTGACGACGGTATCCCGTGCCGCTTGCTGAAATTCCACCCGGCGGCGCACCGCTGGATCAAAGGCTTGCAGCACACGGTCATTCGGATCCTGCACCTTGGAGACAAGTCTTGCTTGAGGCATATTGATGCCGTCTGCCACCGCAGCCATGGCTTCCGCAGCCTGCAAAGGCGTCACCAGCGTGCGCCCCTGCCCAATGGAAAGGTTGGCAATGTCCCCACCCATCATCTTGTAGCCCAGCCGCTGCATCATCCAGTTGTCCGTAGGCACGAAGCCCGCACTTTCTGCGGCCAGAGGAATGCCAGTGCGTTCCCCGAAACCCATACGTTGCGCCATATCGGTGATCGGCTGTGCCCCAATCGCCAGCCCAGCCTGATAGAACCACGTATTGCAGGAGCGCTTGATGGCATTCACCACGTTCATGCTGCCCTCGCCGTTCTTGTTCCAGTTGCGGAAGACACGGTTGCCGATCGCATAGGCATTGCTGCACTCATAGAAGGTCTTTGGCGAAATCTCACCACTCTCCAGTGCCGCCATGGCCACCACGACCTTGAAAGTCGAAGCTGGCGGATACTCCCCACGAAACGCCCGGGCAAACAGTGGCAGACGGGCGTTCTCGTTCAGCGCCCTGAAGTTCGCACTTGTGATGCCGGGGATAAAGATATTCGGATCGTAGAGAGGATAGGAAGCCATCGCCAGGATGTCCCCGGTCTTGACTTCCACGACCACCATCGCGCCGCCCTTCGTGTGGCGGGTCAGAGCATTTTCCGCGTATTTCTGAAACTGGTAATCCAGTGTCGTGACGACGTTGTTGCCAGGCACCGGCCGCCGTAGCACTTCTTCGGTGACCTTGGATCCATCCGGATTGAAAAGCACGTTCACCACACCGGGCTTGCCCTGCAGGTCACGATCAAAGGACTTCTCCAGTCCTTCACGGCCTTCGGCCTCTTCAAACATGGGGTCACCATCCTGAATCGGACCGAGCGGCAGCGGCCGGGTTTTCCCGGTGTAGCCGATGATGTGTGGAGCACAGGCGCCCTTTGGATAGTGCCTCAGATACGAAGCTTGCAGCATGAGCCCGGAGTTCGCCTTTAGCAGCGGCCGCAGCACATCCTGCTGCACGGTGGAGATTTCCTCGTTGATCCCGTCATTCAGGGAGAACACAAGGGGGAGCCAACGACGGTTCTTATAATGGGAAACCAGCCGGTCATCCGGCAGATTCCATTGCTTGCCCAGGGTGCTGTTCGCCTGCCCGATCCGGGAACGAGCGTAGGAGAGAATCTCCCGATCCGTCGCTTTGTCGCCCAGAAACGGGAAATTCAATGCCAGGTAATAGGCCACTCGCGTCTGCGCCAGCGGCACCCCGTGTCGGTCTACGATCTGCCCACGCGGCGCCGGAATATTCAGCGTCAGCGTGCGGGCTTCCTTCTGCGTCTGCCACCCGGCCTGAAGTTCCTTCTTTTTTACCGATTCACCAGCATCATCGGCGGAAACAGCGGTCCGCACCGCCACAGGAGACTGCGCTGCCAGATTCACCGTGAGCAAAATTGGCAACGAAAGCCGGATCATCTGGAGACGCGCAGGAACGGACATGAAAAATCAAGACAGACAGACAGAATCGGGGCAAACGCTCCCTGCGTCAAGACGGCTCTTAGGAGTTTGCCCCCGCGGTATCGTTGCTTTCAAATGTCTCCGCTGAGGCCAATTCCAAGCGAAGCAGAGTCTCCAGTGTCACTTCATTGAGCGAGGTCAGGCGCTGCCAAAAAGCCGTAAAAGGCGAGCCTGCCGTCACAGGGCAGGGAACAATCACACAGCGCATGCCAGCAGCTTCCGCAGCTCGAAGGCCATTGAGGGAATCTTCAAAGACGATCAAATCCTTGGGATCAATCCCAAGTTTCTCCGCAGCATGAAGGAAGAGGCTGGGGTCCGGCTTCGCTTTGCCCGTGTCGTCCAGCGTTGTTACATGATCGAAATAGGAGCGCAAATGCAGCTTTTCCAGCCAAGGTTCCACCCACTCGCGCGGTGAACTGCTTGCCACGGCACAGCGTAGTCCAAGTTCCTGCGCCTCATGAAGCCGTTCCCGCACCCCGGGAAGTGGCTGTTGCCCGGTTAGGATCTCGGACACCCGCACGCGACGCCGTGTCGTCAGAGAGCCCCAGTCGAGCGTCCTGCCCACCAGAGTCTCCAAGTCCGCAGCAGGATCGTAGTTCCCGAAGTCGCTGCCCACGCATTGCACCCAGGTTTCGATCGGTAGTTCGTGGCCATGTTCCTGATACAGTTCCCGCCATCCCTCATACACCGCGGTCTCGGTATCGAGAATCAACCCATCGAAATCGAAAATGAGACCTTTAGCGGATAGCGCAGATTGCGGGGATAATTCACTCGAAACGTTCATGAGACGGCAAGTAGACTTCGCAAGCTTTCCGTCGAGGTGACCGGTGCCTGACAGGTGTGGTTCTTGCAAACATAAACCGCCGCTTTGCCGTTGACCGGCTTCATCGCCGCCAGGGCCTCGTTCTTGCCAGAGAGAAGCTTTTGTCCCTCCCCCCCATCGGCATGGAGAATCACTGCGTGAGGCAGGAAGGTCTTCCGTACCTCTGCCGCCAGAGTTTTGAACTCAGCACTTGTGGCATCGCCCGCCAGCACGATTTGCTGATCGCCGTGTTGTTGGAAATCCATCGCCGTCACCATCACCGGCATGCTGAAGGGAGACTTCTCCAGAGACTGACCAAAGAGCTTTAGGACTCGGTCAGCCTTTTGTTGATAGTCCTCCCTTGTCAGCATGGAACCCAATCTTAGAAGATTGAGCGCCGATACCGAGTTAGGAGACGGCTCTGCGGAATCGTGGTCTTCTTTTACCCGTAACACTGAATTCGGAATGGCATCGCTCACAGAGAAATAACCACCATGCTGAGCATCTTCGTATTTCTCATCCAATTCTCCTTGAAGCTTCACGGCCCACTCCAGCCACTTAGCTTCAAACGAGGCCTCATACAAATCCAGCAGCCCTTGGATCAATAGCGCGTAATCCGCGGCAAACGCCGGGATGCGCGACGGCTCTTCCCGCCAGCTTCGGAGCAGTTGACCGCCTTCAGTTGACAGGTTGTCGTAAAGGAACTGCGCGGCGTTGCGCGCCAGTTCCAGGTAATGGGCGTCTTCCAGAATCGAAGAGGCCTTGGCCAGAGCCGAAATCATGAGACCATTCCAGGCCGTGATCACTTTATCGTCCAGATGAGGACGGGGCCGCTTGGCGCGGACTTCAAACAAAGCCTTGCGGCCACGCGTCAGAATGTCATCCACCTTCTCCCGGTCGATATTGAAATATTCAGCCGCCTTCTTGGACGAGTAGGCCCGGTAAAGGGTATTCAGTCCCTTCAGTTCGCCGTGGGGATCGCTTTCGTGCCGTGCGTTTCCATCGCGTCGCGCGCCATACACGTAGCGGAAAATGTTTCCTTCTTCCTTGCCGAGCAGTTCGTCGATCTCCGCAGCCTTCCACACGTAAAAGGCGCCTTCACCTTTCTCTGTCTTGGTCTCATCCTTGTAGCTGTCCGCATCCTCGGCTGAAAAGAAGCCGCCTTTGGGATGCCGCAGATCGCGTTCGCAATAATCCAGAATCGACCGCGCGATCTCCGCATGAAAGGCACTCTCGGTGTTTTGAAAACCTTCCAGATAGGCCACGGCCAGTTGCCCCTGATCGTAGAGCATCTTTTCGTAGTGAGGGATATGCCAATAAGCATCCACGGAATAGCGATGAAAGCCTCCACCAAGGTGGTCGCGCATGCCACCATAAGCCATGTTGTTGAGCGTCGTTTTCGCCATCGCGGCGCACCAGTTGGCGTCACTCTCGGCCTTCTCTTTTAGCGAAGCTTTCAAGCGCCACAATGCATTCAAAATCACCGGCCGGGGGAACTTGGGCGCGCCACTGAATCCTCCTTCGTGATAGTCGAATGAGCCCGACACATCGTCATAGGTCTTCTGCAACACGGTCTCGTAAGGCGCCGCATGAGCCTTCTGCTCTTCATCCAGAAATCCTTGCAGCTTTGTGATGGTCTCCGTGCTCCGCTCCAGTACCCCTACCTTGTCTTCCTTCCACACCCGAGCGATCTCTCCACACAAGCGCTTGAAGCCCATGCGTCCAAACTTGTCTTCGGGAGGAAAATAGGTGCCACCGAAAAAGGGCTTTAGATCGGGAGTCAGCCACACATTCATGGGCCACCCGCCGCCGCCGCTTACGGCCTGCACATACGTCATATAGGTGAGATCCACATCCGGCCGCTCTTCCCGGTCCACTTTCACATTCACAAAGTGCTCGTTCATCACTGCGGCCGTCTCCTCGTTTTCGAAGGACTCGCGCTCCATGACATGGCACCAGTGGCAGGTGGAATAGCCCACGGACACCAGGATAGGCTTGTCCTCCGCTTTGGCTTTCGCGAAGGCCTCCGGGCCCCACGGCATCCACTCCACGGGATTGTGGGCATGCTGCAGCAGGTAGGGAGACTTCTCCTTCGCCAGGGCGTTCGTGTGCTTTTTCTCTTCTGACATCGAAATGAATACGTTCTGAAAACAGAATTCTCAACGGTTTGACCACCGGTCTTGCGTCTACTTCTTCTGCGCCATCAAACTCTCGATTTCGTCCGGCTCAATCGGAATGCCGTTCATCAAATCCTGAGTGCCAGTCTTGGTGATCAAAACGTCATTCTCCAGCCGGATGCCAATACCCTCCTCGCGGATGTAAATTCCTGGTTCCACGGTGAAAATCATTCCCGGCAGCATCTTCTGGCTGGCATCACCCACATCATGCACATCCAGGCCCAGATGATGACTGGTGCCGTGCATGAAATATCTCTTATAGGCAGGCTTCGCCTTGTCCTGCTTCCGTACGTCATCCCTGGTGAGCAGCTTTAGCTTCACCAGTTCCTCCTGCATGATCAGTCCTACTTTTTCATGGTAGGCCTTGAGCAGCACACCCGGTTTCAGCAGCCGCTTGGCCGCACGTTGCACTCGCAGCACCGCTTCATAAACGTCCTTTTGCCTGGGCGAGAACTTCCCGTTCACGGGAATGGTTCGGGTAAGATCGGAGTTGTAGCCGTTGATGCGGCACCCGAAATCCAGAAGCAGCAAATCGCCGTCCTGGCACCGCGCGCTGTTGGTCACGTAGTGCAGTACACACGCGTTTGCCCCGCACGCGATGATGGGCGAAAACGCATGCCCCTGCGTGCCGCGTCGAATGAACTCATGGGTCATCTCCGCTTCCACTTCGTATTCCAGCACCCCAGGTCTTACGAAGCCCAGTAAGCGGCGGAACGCCCCCTCCGTCACATCAATGGCCCGTTTCACTGCGGCGACTTCAGTCGGCGTCTTCACCATGCGCAGCTTGTGCAACAGCGGCGCCAGCCGCCCATACGTATGCAGCGGGAACTCGCGCTGGCATCGCGCGATGAAACGCCGGTCCCGCGTCTCTACTTCTACCGTGGCCCGCGCGTGTTCGTTGGTGTTAAGAAAAACCTGGCGCGCCTGGCACATGATCAGGCGGAAAATAGTCTCAAACTGCCCTAACCAATGCACGCTCTCTGTCGGGATCCCGCTCCGCTTGGCCGCTTCCGCTTTGCTCAGGCGGCTTCCTTCCCAGATCGAAATTTGTTCATTAGTCTCCCGCAGGAACAACATCACCCGCTGTTTCAGATCAGGCGCAGAAGGAAAGAATACAAGAATGCTTTCTTCCTGATCGATCCCGCTGAGATAGAAGAGATCGTTTGCCTGCACATAGGGCATGACCCCGTCCGCGTTCGTCGGATAAATATCATTCGCGTGCAGAATCGCCACGGAGCCCGGCGGCAATAGTTTTGCCAGACGCTGGCGAGCGCCGGCGAAGAGAGAACTCGGTAACTGAGGAACACGCATGGGCCTGCAAAGTCCGAGCCTGCATCCCTCTGTCAAAGACTTTGCTGCCCCTGACCCTCGCCTCCTAGCGCGGCACGTCGATCTTGATCCGGTCGTCTTTGATCCATTTTTGCACACTGGACAAGAACGCCGCAGCCGGAAGAGCGAAGTTCGTGACTCGATCAACTCGGGCGATATTGAAACCTATGGCTTTGCCTTCCAGATTGTAAACCGCACCCCCCATGTCATCAGGGCCCAGCGCCAGATCATGTTGAATGACGTCAGGATAATTGTCCGTTCGCACCGAGGTGCCATGGTTTGCGAAGTCTCCGCCAGACCAGTTCATCAAGACATGGCTCTTGCTGGCCAGCCGCACCACAGCTTCAGCTTCTTTGCCCTTCCGGGAATAGCGAATCTTGACGCTGTCACCCGGGTGATACCCATCCAGGATCTTCGCCACGGCTGCATTCCGGGCTACCGGCTTTCCGGCCACCGTCATCACCAAATCCTCAGCCTGTAGCCCCGCCTTTTCTGCCGGGCTCTCCGTCGCCACTTCTTCAATGAGTACCCCATCTTCAGAATCATCCACTCCCATGCGGATGCCTAAAACGGCTCCGGAATTCGGAATCGCCCGCCGCGTTGCGCTCATCACCCCCAACCGCAGTTCTTTGTGGTCCCCGGTGAGCGCTGTCAGCCACTGCCCCATGGCCACTTTGGCCGTCGCATCCCATAGAACTGGCGACAGGCCAGTGCGCTCAACCTTGATCAGCAGAAGATCCATGTGGTCATCGCGCGACACCTTTCGAGCAGCTACCATCGAACCATCCGGCAGCTTCACCTGAAGATTCTCGGGTGCCGCACTCTCGCTCGCTTTGGAAAGAATATAGCCGTCCTCCGAAACGATCACGCCCATGAGCGCTCCGCCGTCCGTCTTGCTGACCTGGACCGTCGACGCGGCCATGGCGGCGTGGAAAGGCTGAACCGGCTTCAGGGTGGCGCTGCCATTGGTGCGCAGGTCATCCGGCAGAACTTCGTTCTGCGCCATCGCATAAGTCACCAGGAGCATGCTCAACCCCGATAGAATCCCCAAATCAAACAAACGCGGCATTATGATTTAATCCTCTGGGCGCGGGCCGAGCTTCACTTCCACAATCCGGTCGCCGGTGCCGTTGTTGACTTTAAGTGTGACGATCTGCCCTGCCCGCCGACCCCTTATAAAATTAGAGAAATCTGCTGGGATTGAGATCTTGGACCGGTTCAGTTCCAGGATGAATTCCCCCACCTTGAGGCCCGCAGCCAGCGCCGGCGACGCCGGCGCGATCGCCTGAATCTGCAGACCACGGTCATGGGCCGCCGTGCTCAGACCGATCCACCCACCACTTCCCGTCTTCCAGACTCTGATCGTTTCTCCTCGAGCCATGGCGTCCCATGATCGGAGGTAGGGCGCCATGCTCACGTGCAGGTTTTGATCCCGCCCCCTCCAAATTTGACTATTAATCCCGATTAGCTCGCCTTGCAGGTTCACGAGCGCCCCACCTGAGTCACCGCCCATGAGCACGCAGTCGGTTTGCACCATGTTGGAAGCGACTTTGATGAGCCTGCCCACACGTAGCACCACCCCTCGCTCTTTATCATAGCCCCCGGGGTGCCCCAGGGCGAAACACCAGCCCCCCGTGGAGAGAGAAAATGGGTCGCGGTTTACCGGAATGAAAGGCCATGCTTTCGCTGGTTTGGGCAACTGCACCATCGCTGCATCCGTCGAGGTATCCATGCCCAGTGTCGTGCCTTCCACCGACCGCCCATCCGGTAGCATCACGTTGATTTTCCGGCCCACCTCGCCTGTCACATGCGCCGCTGTAAGTACCAGGCCCTCAGGACTCACGATGACTCCACTCGCCGTGTTCCCACTACCTTCCAGCGCTACAATCGCAGACTTCGTCTTCGGCCACAGACTTTGCACCCGCGTCTGCACCGAAAGTAATTCCGCTCCTGCGGACGGCGCTTCGCCCATCAAGGGAACCGTAATGCAGCAAAAAGCCGCAAGGGCAGCAAGCAACAGAGATGGGGGTCTCACGGCCAGATTAGATAACACAAATAGTAACTACGCTCAATCCAGAACCTGCTGGTGCAAAAACAAGAACTCGTGACGAGCCCATCTCCAAAATCTCTCCTTTCCTCAGTCTTCGCGTCTTCGTGGTTCACCTACACCCAACCGTCAGGCCGGGCGGCGCTTCACTTCTCAAAACACCGCCAAAGGTAGCTCAATTCATCATCCAACTCTTCAGGACTCACCATGGGTTTGATGATTTCTTCCAATGTCTGACGGAACTTGCGCCCAAAGCGGGACACGCGTTGCCGCATCGCCACCTCATTGATGCCAAGCTTCACCGCTGCCGACGCATAGCTGTCGCCATCGCCGCGTTTGCGCAGCAGGAAATCCTGCAGCGTTTCAAATTCCTCAGTTTTTCCTTCAGCAGCAAAACGCGCCCGCAGCCGCTCCAGCGCTTCACGGAAAGTCGCCAGCGTCCACGCCCGATCAAAGGCACGGTCAGGCGTGTTTTCATCCCGTGGTTCTATTCCAGATCCCGCATGCGTCGTATCCGTGGGAAACTCAGCCATGATGTGCACAGCCCCACCGCCGCGCTTCTGTGCGTATTGTTTGCGGCGGTGATTGGCGACGAAGTTGTCCAGATAGCTGAGCAAAAAGGACCGGAATCGGCCTTTAGTGGGATCCGCCCTTGCGATGTAACCTCCGTGGATGAGCCACGCGATGAAGGTCTGCGTGAGATCTTCCGCGTCATAGTGCTCATAATTGTGTTTGTACCGCAGAGCTACATAGATCGGATTGCGGTAAATAATGCATAGTTCCTCCAGGGCATTGGCGGAATCACGATCAGCACCGCCTCCCTTGGCGCGGTGCACCATATCCCATTTCGTGACAAAAGCCGAATCGTGGGACGCGGGATTAACTGGGGAATCACTCATGATCGCAAGGGTGAATTGAAGCAAGGGTCGAGCCGCGCATCGTCAGAAGACGCGGACAAATGAGAAATATTCGCATTATTCTACTACAGCGCCGTCACAAAGCCATTCTGAACGAAATGCATTCCTTGGAACAACCGGGTCTACCCATCGGGCGCTCTAAATAATTTCCCCCTGCCGTTCGTCCCTCTGATTCCCTGATCCTTTCATCCCTCGATTGCATTCCCTTGGAGTTCCGCGACTTTAAAGGTGCCAACCTTCATGCCTCCGGACAACAAGTTGCCCTCAGATTTGGATGACATTCATTTTGGGGCTGCCATCCGTGGCCATCAAAAAGGAGATCATGTCTTTGGTCGTTTCGAGTTAAAGAAACTTTTGGGGCGGGGCGGCATGGGCGTGGTCTGGCTTGCCTTCGACCTAAGACTAGGCAGGGAGGTGGCCCTGAAATTCGCTCCGGAAGCCGTCCGCTTCGACAGCATGGCGATTGAGGAATTAAAGGAAGAGACCCGCAAAGGTCTCGAGTTGGCGCACCCTCATGTCGTTAAGATCTATGACTTCCTCATGGATGAGGAGTTCGCCGCCATCAGCATGGAGTATATCGATGGCGAAAACCTCAGCGTGCTTCGTGGCCGCCAGCCCGGAAAAGTTTTTGAGGTGAACCAAATCGTGCTTTGGGTGGAGCAACTGCTGGATGCCCTCGACTACGCCCACCGCATCGCCCGCGTGATTCACCGGGACCTTAAACCTGCCAATCTGATGATTGATCAGAATGGCGATCTGCGAATCACCGATTTTGGCATCGCGCGGAGCATTTCCGACGCGATGACGCGGGCCACCTTGCCCGGCGGGGGTAATTCTTCCGGCACCCTGGCCTACATGAGTCCTCAACAGGCGGACGGTAGGGCACCCGAGTTGAGCGACGATATCTATTCTGTTGGCAGTACGCTCTATGAGCTGCTGACCGGCAAGCCCCCTTTTTACACAGGAGACATTGCGAGGCAGTTACAGGAGGCGTCCGTCACGAGTCTCTCGGCTCGCCGCGCCGAGTTTGGCATGCCTCAAGTCACACCGCTCCCACGGCAGTGGGAGGAAACAATCCTGGCCTGCCTTGAAAAAGCTACGGCAAATCGCCCATCCTCTGCCTGGGAAATCAAGAGGCGTCTGGGCCTTGCCAATGGTGCCGAAACGACCCCGGCGCAGACTCACCATAAGGCGTTTGCCACCAAGCATATTCCCGCGCTGGCGCCAGTGTCGAACGCTCCATCTTTACCCCAGGTAACGACTCTCGGCGCTCTCGCCACGGCAGAACCCAAGGGGAGAGGAAGCGGATGTTGGATCGGTTTTTTTTTAGTCCTGGCCTTCGCTGTTTTGGCTGCGGCTGCTTACTGGGCGCTCCATGAACTTCCCGCGTTGCCGGGCTATCTGGCAAAATATGTCCCTGGTTTCAATAGAGCTGGTCAGGCCGAACTTCCTGCCCCGCAAGATCCGCTGCTGGGACCTCTCACCACGCCCCTCGGGGAAAAGCAAGCACCCGCTGCTCCGGCGTTCACCACCATTCAGGCAGCCATTGATGCCGCGAAGGCAGGCGATACCGTGACCATCCCGGACGGTATTTACGAGGAACAGCTCAAGTTCAAGAACGGCGTCCACCTGAAAGCACGGGAGAACGGCAAAGTCATCGTCCAGACAGATGGTGGCGCTGGTCCGGCACTGCTGGTCGAAAACTGCGAGAAAGGAAGCATCCGCGGCGTGACCTTCCAACACACCGGCTCGGATGTGTTGGAGAAAAATGTCTGGCCCGTCATCATCATCAAATCCAGCCAGATCACTCTGGAAGAGTGTTTCGCCCAGAAAGGCGTGGGAGATGGTATTCTCGTGACGGGCGTTGGGTCGCCAACGCTACGAAAGAGTGTTTCCCGCAATAATGCCCGCAATGGCATGACGCTGGAGAGCGGTTCCACCGCGTTGCTCGGAGAATGTGAAATTCGAAGGAATGGCCTGAGCGGGGTGGAAGTGCGCTTTCTCAGTACGTCGCCGGTTATTGAGAACTGTGTTTTGGCGGAGAACGGGGAATCTGGTGCGGTCGTCAAAGATGGGGCATCACTTAAAGTGACTAGTGACACTTCCAGCCTCATAAATGGGGAAGCGGGAATTGTGGCCGCCGGGGACGGAACCTCCCTCACCGTTGAGAACTGTTTTTGTGAGGACAATCTGATCGGGATATCGGTGCAGAAGGGCGCAAAAGGCCTTATTCGCGGCAGCCGCGTCGTTCAGAGCAAGGAGGCTGGGATCCATTTTGATGCCCCGGCTCCTGGGAGTGCTGCTATCAGCAACACAGTGGAAGGAAGTAAATTGGATGGAATCCTGGCAACGGGGAGCGCTAGCTCAGCACTGGAAGTGAGCGGGAACCGCTCTACATCCAATGCCGGGAACGGCATCCTGATCTTCGGTCAAGGCTTTGCGCCAGTCGTGAAAGACAATGAGTGCGGGAAAAATGCCCAGTATGGCATTCGAGCCACCGAAGGAGTCGGCGGTTCGATCCTGGATAATCTCTTGAACGGCAATCACTTGGGGGCTGTGAACCGTACCGGGGCGTCACCCGGGTTGGTCGTGAAGGGCAAAGGTACGACCCCGTAAAGAATGTACCTCCAGCCGAGGGAGGTTGACACAGGCGAGGCCAATCCCTTACGATCCTTCTGCCGGAAAAATCATGAGCAAGATCCCTACGATCCTCACTGCCCAGTCTGAAAAAGCGCCAATCGTGGCGCAAGGAGTGCTTTGCACATTGGCTGGAGTGTCAGTTTTCGGAACGATTTGGGCCCTGGGCCATGGAACAGCCGCCAAGGAGGACGTCTTGGCTGCAGCCTTGGCGCCCTCTCCGCCAGCGGCGACTTTCAGTCTACCCGCTCCGCCGGCCGCTCTGTCACAAGTACGAGGTTCGATGGCATCTGAGGCGCTGGGAGGCCAGTCTTCTCCCGGTGGTTCGAGTGGCTCGTTTACTCCCGCCCCCTTCAGTGGGCCCCCTCCTTCGTCTCCACCTGTAGGTCGCCTCGCTGTCCCAGCGGGCCGTGAGATTAAGAATGTCCAGGCTTTGGAGGACCTGGAAGCTGCCCGTCAGGTGCGGAAACTTGGGGATAATGCCGTGGCCCTGGCATCATTGCGCTCGGCGGACCTCCGGGAACCGGATCACCCCGAAATCTTGGCCGAAATGGCCATGACTTACGAAGCCATGGGGCTGCCTGCCAAGTCAAAACCCATCTGGGATCATATCGCTTCCATGGGGGAAGCCGGGGCGGGGGACTATTTCCTTCTTGCCCAGGCCAAGATGGACGGTGGTGCTCTTGGCGCTGCCACAGAGGCGCCGCCTGCGGTCAAGTTAGGCAATTGTCAGGTGGCACGGTTGCCGGCTCCAGGTGGCAAAGGTGAGCTGGTGACGGTTCGCGTGCCTTTGCTGGGTACTCCCGGGGCCGCCATCGATACCAACAACATGGTGATCCATGTCTTCCTGTATGAGAAAGTAAATGGCGAACGCATTGAGAAGGTTCGCGCGAATCCACCCGCACAAAACTGGGTAACCCAACCGCTCACTTGGACTGAACCAAACGGTGAGATCCTCGACGTCACCTACGACCTATCGGCAGCCCATCCCGATGAACAAAGGGACTTGGGCAACCGTACCTTTCATGGATATGTGGTAAAACTTTATTACAACAACAAGCTCGCCGGGGAGCAGGCTCAGCCGCCCTCTCTTCTGAATTTCTCCCCCCAGAGCGTTTCTCCCTCTGGCCTGGACAATGCTCTATTCCCGAAGTGAACGGAAGCCCCCGGCCTGTGATCATTCTCTATGTCGATCCTAGAGACGAGGCGCGTAAAACTCGCGTTTCGTGCCTCAAGGATCATGGCTTCGAAGTGGCTGAGGCAGCAGACGGCGCCGCTGCCTGGCAGTCCGCTTCCAGCATGTCGGCGCTGGATTTCCTCATTGCGGAGGCCATTCTGGGAGAAGAGACGAGCTTTGCCCTGCGCGACAAGCTGCTTGACAAGTTCCCAGACCTGAAGGCAATTTTTACGAGCCGCTACGACTTGTCCGGCTTCGAGGAATTCATCGCGGGCTGTCCTGTGCTTTTTGAGCCGGTGAAGGAAGAAGTCCTCATCCAAAAAGTTAAAGCCGCACAGTCTCCTGAGCCTGCGGCAGTCACTGAGGTGGTGGCCGAGGCGGAAACGGGCGCCACAACGGTGATCCTGGTGCCGGATCGGGACGCGGAGACCGATGAGCCGCCTACGCTGGCTTATGGCACTGTTCTTGGGAGCTATGAGATACACGAGCGCCTTTACAATGAAAGGGAGGCGGAGACCTACACGGCCGTCCAAAAGGGTATTGGCCGGGAAGTGGCCATTGTTCTACTCAAACCGGAATATGTAGGAAATGAATCCATTCTGGCAGAATTCAAGGAGCGGCAACGCATCAAGGCAGCGGTAAACCATCCGCTCATTGTCCCTCTTTACGAAGCAGGGCAGGTTGGCTCTTATCACTTTTACAGCCGGGAAAAGCCGCCTGGGAAGACCCTCGAATCACTGCAACAGGCAGGAGAGAGGCTGAGTGAGAAAGTCCTCGTGGAAGTCATCGCCTGTGTCGCAGACGCCATGAGCCATGCCACCTTGCGTGGCTATCAGTACCGCATGCTGACCCCGCGGGATGTATCCGTGAATACGGAGCATGGCGCCAGTATCGTCAATGTCTTCCGCCCCCCCGGGCGGACACCCCGTAATTATACGGAGGACACGGAGACCTTCCTCAACATCATGCGGGGCATGGCGGAAGGTCCCAAGGCTCGTCACATGGTGGACGAGCTATCAAGACACTCCGTGGACTGGGAGGGCCTTCGGGAACTCATGGTGGAACTGCGGGAGCAGTTTCGCGAGCGTAGCCTGTTGAAACGCGCGGATACAAAGGAAATTCACGACATTCAAGCCGCCCATGAAGGTGGCGGCGTTCCGCGCTGGGCCTACATTCTCACGGCCATCGTGGTGATCGCCCTCCTCGCTGGCATATTCTTGCGAGGACGGGATGTTTCCGTCCGCGAACCGCTCGTGAAGGAGGTCATGGTTCCCATCCCGGCCGGTGAGTTTCGGTATCAGAAAAATGAGAAGCGCACGGTTCCCATCTTTTGGATCGACAAGTATGAGGTGACCATTGCCCAGTATGCGGAATTCTTGAAAGCGTTGAGCAAGAATCCCTCGCAGGCCAAAACCTACGATCATCCTGATCAACCCGACACGAAGCAGGATCACCGCCCTTTGATGTGGGACCAGTATTACGATGCCGCCCGTACCGGCGGTTCGTTCAAGAACAAGCAACGGATGAGCCTGAACTGCCCGGTTGTGAACGTTGATTGGTGGGATGCATACGCGTACGCCAAATGGAAGGGGCATCGCCTGCCGACGGAAGTGGAATGGGAGAAAGCAGCTCGTGGCAAGGATGCCCGGAGTTTTCCCTGGGGTAACAAGGCTAACGGAGCCGCTGCCAATTTAGGGGAGGATTTTAATCCGGAAGGCTCAGGGGGCTCCATCGATGGCTTCACCTTCTGGGCGCCCGTAGACAAAAGTCCAGAGGACGTTACTCCTGAAGGAGTCGTGGACCTGGCGGGGAATGTCGAAGAATGGACCTCGAGTTGGGCCTATCACCCAGACTATCCGGACCTGCATGTGCCGGTCATTCGCGGGGGCCATTTTGCGTTGAAAGCAGGGGGAAATATCCTCACGAACCGCACCTTCCCGGACTCCGCTTTGGATGCTGCCCTACCTCGGGGTTTCCGCACCGTGAGTGACAAAGCTCCGCCCGCGCCGAAAAACTGACCGCATCCCTCAACCCTTTGGCCAATCCTGATGAGGCTTGCCTTACAGGCTGCATATCCGTTAGAATGCCCTTCTTCGATAACCATGTCTTTCTTTCGTAACTACCGGCTCTTTCTTTTTGGATTCGTCTGCCTTCTGGCCACGCAAGCCCAAGCCCAGTTCGCCACCAAGCTGGAGTTGAACAAGGAAAATTTCCTGACCTATGAGGGGCTGGAAGCCACGGTGACGATCATCAACCGTTCGGGCTCTGACCTCGTCATGGGTGGTCCCAACGGCCTCCCCTGGCTTAGTTTTGACATCACTGAACCGAGTGGCCAGCAGTCGCCACCCATGCGCTTGCGCGTGGAGGATGGCATCATTTTTAAAGCTGGCTCCACCATCAGCCGGAAGATCGTTCTCTCCAACTACTACGCGTTTTCACAGTACGGAGACTATTTTCTCGCTGCCAGCGTCTATCACCCGCCTTCGCAGCAGTATTATTCGTCCAACCGGGTCCGGGCCGCATATACGGACGTAAATCCATTCTGGCAGCAGACTTTCGGGGTGCCTACGGGATTGCCCGGCGCGGGGCAGATTCGGAAATACACCCTGAGTCAGATGCGGAGCACGCAGCGCATCGATTTATATGTGCGTCTTTTGGAAGACAAAACCGGCCTGAAACTTGCCACCTTTAGTCTCGGCTCCTGCATCTGGGTGTCCGATCCTCAGGTCGCGGTGGATCGGGACAACAAGATGCACGTCCTCTTCATGGCGGTTCCCCACATCTACGCTCATTGCGTGGTGGACACGCAGGGGCAACTCGTCAGGAGACGTTATTTCAAAGAGGAGAAAACAGATCGACCGGCGCTTGTCGTCCAGACAGATTCTTCCATCGATGTGTCGGGTGGTATACCTTACGACCCCAACGCGGCTCCGGCTACCAAACCAACCGGTAAATCCATCGGCCAGCGCCCTCCTGGCCTCTAAGGAGACGTTACGCGGAGGCTTTGTTGCCCCGAACATCTACTTCGGCATCGATAGGTTTTCCGTCGAGCAGATGCTCAGCGAGCATCTTGGCAAAGTAGGGTGCGCGTAGAGCGCCCTTGGAGCCTAAACCATTGAAGACAGCCAGTCGATCCCACGAGGGGTGCCGGCCCAATACCAGTTGCATGCGTTTGACGATGGGCCGGATGCCCGCTCGAGTCGCTGTCACACGATAATCACTAAGGAACATCTCGCGTAGTTTGCTGTGCAATTCCTCCAGCGACTCCTCCATCGGTCTTTCCCAATCGAACTCATAGGTTGATCCCACGAGAAACCGATGGTCGTCTTTCGGGAGCATCCAGCAGCGTTTGCTCACTGCATGGTCAGGAAGAGGACCAGCGGTCTCCAGGTCCATCATGATGCCTCGCGCCGACTGAAACGTGAGCCATGAGAAATATTGAGAGCCCTGCTGCTGCCACCCACGGCAAAGCACGATTCGATCAAAAGTTTCCCCCTGCCAGGACACCCCATCAGTGGTCACTTCGATCTCTTCCTCAGCCACGTTTCCCTGGCGCCAACTGCCTGACTTCTGGAAAAAGACGCGGCTCGCCTCCAGGTAGGTTGTGGTGTCGAGCCACCCTGCATTCTGTAGCCAAAATCCACCATGGTCATTCAACAGGCTCACTGATAAGCCCTGCAATGATTGCGTAGACTCTTCGACCCAGTCTTGCCGCCAAGGGGATTGTGCGGCACGACTTTTCCAATAGGCAACCTCTTCCGGCTCACGGAACAGCCGTAAATGCCGGAGCGGATGCCAGAATCGCGCCCCCAGCAACGCCTCCAGTTCCTGGTACAAGCCGATCGCCTCCGGTAGGCACTGCTCGATTCTCCAACTCAGCGTCAACCGCCGGCCGGTGACCGGGGTGATCAATCCTGCTGCCGCTTTGGAGCAGGTTTGGGCGTCATTCGGATCAACGATCAGAAACGGCACGCCACGTTGCCACAGCCGCCACGCCAACGCCGTTCCCGCCAGCCCTTGGCCGGCGATCAGGAATCGTGGTGTGGCCTGGGAAGCCAAAGCCAGGGAACTGAATACTGCGCGCGGCTAAGAGCCACGCCAGGACATGATTACATGCCCATAATTTGGTAGCCGCCATCCACGTAAAGCACTTGGCCCGTGATGGCCGCCGCGCCATCGCCGGCCAGGAACACGCCCGTTTTGCCAAGTTCTTCGGTTGTGCAGGAGCGCTTGAGCGGGGCGTGCTCTTCGTAGTGCTTCATCATGTCGCCAAAGCCAGCGATACCGCGCGCCGCCAGCGTTTGCACGGGGCCCGCGCTGATGCAGTTCACGCGGATCTTCTTCGGACCCAGATCATAGGCCAGATAACGCGTGCTCGCTTCCAGCGAGGCCTTGGCCACACCCATGACATTGTAATGGGGCACCACCTTTTCCGCGCCGTAGTAGCTCATTGCCACGATGCTGCCGCCGTCTGTCATGAGCGGCGCTGCCTTACGGGACAACGCCACCAGGGAGTAGGCGCTGATATCGTGGGCGATGCGGTAGGCCTCGCGGGTGGTGTCTAGGAAATTGCCAGTCAGGGCTTCTTTCGGAGCAAAGGCCACGGCGTGCAGCACCATGTCGACCTTGGTGGTGTGAGTGGCGACTTTCTCAAAGAAGCTGTCGATTTCAGCATCGCTGGCCACGTCGCAGGGATAGAGCGGGGTGTCGGCGCCGAAAGTCCCGGCCAATTCTTCCACATTGTCCTTCAGCCGCTCGCCCTGGTAGTTGAAAATGAGCTTGGCGCCTGCCGCTGCCCAAGCCTGGGCGATGGCCCACGCGATGCTGCGTTTGTTGGCGACTCCAAAGACGAGTCCGACTTTTCCTTCGAGTGGTTTGGCGTTCATGGAACCATTTGCTTAGGCCCTCTTCGCTGAAAAGGCAAGCAATCCCATATTTCGTGTCAGGCGCCAAACCGGAGCCAGAGCAGCACCGCCACGCCAGCCGCGCCGAGGCTGGCCGCAACCATGGCGCTCTGCACGGCATGAGAAGCCGCATCGAAGGCATCCGCCTGGGTTCCCGAAGAGATGATGAAAGGCTCCTGCTTGCCGCTAGGCGCGATCACGCTCGGAGCATCGGTTGGCAAAGCGAGGGAAGTGGCATCCTCGTCTTCTTCTTCTTCACCAAGTTCGTCTTCCTCATCCCAACCCTCAGCAGACCTTCCGCGCACAAGTTGGCCGCGCACGAAGATCAGATCCCCCGGATGGATGCGATCCTCAACATACCGATACACTGGCTTGCGCGGCTCCGGGTAGCCGCCATCCGAAGGGTTCAGATTCTGTGGTTGAGGAGTTGTCCCATACCAGAGATTGCGATGCGCTGCAGTCACCGTCGCGCATTCAGGTCTGATGATGCAGACACCCGTGGCATCGGTGAGCAGGAAAGCACGGGAACTCCAGTCCTCCTGAATGACCTCCCACCCGGAATCTTCACTGCCGCGGTTCTCGTACTTCTCTACCTTGGAGTAAAACCAGCAGCATGGGCGGCCAGTAAGTCCCGCGGTGGTGGGACCGCGCGGTATTTCCGTGGCGACTCCCTCCAGGGAAACCAAGCCTGCTCCTGCATCCGCGATAAGGTCCGCGCGCTTCTCAGAGACAGCCCGCAGGGCTTTCGCATCGCGCATGCCCACGGCGATCGGCACTACGATGAACAACGCGGGCAACGCTAGGAAAAAGCAGAACACCAATCCGGGCATGGATTGAAAAAACTCAGCCATGGAAATGAATGTTCGGACAGATGCGGGAGTGACCGGCAGGATCCTTTACTCGCGATGGCTTTAATCCAAAGCAGCGGGATTCGCCATGCGCTCCGCGATAATCTATAATATATCTTAACTAACCGCATGGAGCCTTTCACGTTCGCCAAGACAACATCCCGTCACCGTTATGGGCGCGTCGTGGTCATGCTCTGTCTTCTACTTTCGTCCGCCGTATGGGCGGAGCGTCCCGTGGCGCCTCCCGCAGAATCCCGTCTTTGGGCGGTGTTGCAGAATGGTGTTTTCGAACCGGATTATTACTCAGGAGATGGCGACAGTTTTGCGCTCACAGCCACCGCCGTCTCTTCGGGTGCAAGGGAGCCACGCGTCTGGCGGCTCTATGGCGTGGACTGTCCAGAGAGTAATCGCATCAGTCCGAGCCGCGTCGTGAAACAGGCCGCTTACTTCGGTGTGCCGGAAGAGGCCGTACTGCAGTTTGGCGCGCAGGCTTCCGCCTACACTCGCAAGTTCCTGGCGCGCGGGCCTGCAACGGTCTATACGATTTATGAAAACGCGTATGGCTTGACGAAGAAGGGGCGCAGTTATGCCTTGGTTAAGGTCAACGGCGTGGACCTATCCCTCGCCTTGGTAAGTGAAGGTCTCGCCCTTGCCGGCTCGCGCTCCTTGCCTGACAAAGGCCCATCAGCAACAGCTTTCCACCAGCGCCTTCGCGAGGCCGAGCAGGCTGCCCGCACCGCCCGACGCGGAATCTGGAGCCATTCAACGAATCCCTGATACACTGCCTGCCACTTGTATGTCCGGCTGGTTCACCACCTTTTTCCTTTTGCTGCTCGTACTCGATCCTTTGGGTAACGTGCCGTTTTTCAGCGCCATCATGCGCCATGTGGATCCAGTGCGTCGGCCGCGCGTTATTCTGCGCGAATGCGCGATCGCGACCGTCCTGCTGATCGGCTTCCTGGCGGTGGGTGAATCCTTTCTAAAGCTCCTGGGCCTTTCTCAGAGTTCGCTGGGAATCGCGGGCGGCATCATTCTCATTCTCATCGCCATCCGCATGATCTTTGACTCAGCGGACAAAATGTTCGGCGGCGAAATGCTGCAGGGCGAGCCGTTCATCGTGCCCATGGCGGTGCCTTTCCTCGCTGGGCCCTCGGCCCTGGCCACCGTCATCCTGGTGCGCACCAATCCGGTCACCCCCCTCCCCATGGCCGGCGCGGTCCTCGCCGTGATTGCCGCCATGACGGTCACCTCCATCATCCTGCTCCTGGGCATGCGCATCACCCGGCTCCTCGGCGAACGCGGAGTCGAGGCCATGCAGCGCCTCATGGGCCTGCTGCTCACCACCATTGCCGTGGAGATGTTCCTCCGCGGCATCGTGTCCTTCACTCAGTCGCTGAAGTAGCCGGCTGCTTACTCCTCCGCGTGCAAATCCGCGATGGACCGTTCATCGGCATTGCAGATACCGGCCTCCGTAATAAGACCTGTGATCAATCGCGCCGGGGTCACGTCGAACCCATAGTTCATCGCAGGACTCACAGAGGGGAAAATGGCGATCGTGTCTTGCGCCCCTTTCGCAGTTTGGCCTTCCATGTGGCTGACCTCTTCGGAGTTGCGTTCTTCGATGGGGATTTCCTTCACGCCGTCCACCATCTCCCAGTCAATCGTGCTGGAAGGCAAGGCCACATAAAAGGGGATGCCATTGTCGTGGGCAGCGAGAGCCTTCAGGTACGTACCGATTTTGTTGGCCGCGTCGCCTGCCCGGGTCACGCGGTCGGCACCGGTGATGACCATGTCCACCATACCGTGCTGCATGAGGTGACCGCCCGTGTTATCACAAATGACCGTATGCGGAATCTTTTGCTGGGAGAGTTCCCAGGCTGTGAGACGAGCACCCTGATTACGTGGGCGGGTCTCATCGACCCAGACGTGAATCGGGATGCCTGCCTTTTGCGCGGCGTAGATGGGGCCAGTGGCACTGCCGTTGTCCACAAAGGCCAGCCAGCCAGCATTGCAATGAGTCAGGATGTTGACGGGTTCCCCATTTTTCCGCTCTGAGATTTTCCGCACAATCTCAACGCCGTGGTCACCGATCGCTTTGCAGGCATCGGCATCTTCCTGGGCGATCGCTTCCGCGGTTTCCCGCGCGATTTCCAAGGCTTCTTCCGTGGAGTGCGCCTTACCGATCGCTTCCAATTGGCGATCCACGGCGTAGGCCAGATTCACCGCCGTGGGGCGGGTCTTGACCAGCTTGTTCGCGCGCATATTAAGCGCGATTTGGAAATCGGGTTCCTCCGCCGCCTCTAAAGCCGCGAGCCACATGCCGTAGCCTGCCGTGGCGCCAATAAGGCCAGCGCCGCGTACCCACATTTCTTTGATAGCGACGGCGACGTCATCCACGCTCTGGAGATCGACCACCTTGAACTCCCAGGGGAGAAGGCGTTGATCGATGATCTGGATGATGTGCGGCTCATCCTCTTTGAGCCAGATGGTGCGGAACGGTTTTCCTTCGACGAGCATGGCGGTTTCTGAGGCAAAAGGGTTTACGCCTCCAACGGCGGTTTGGTCGGTGGGAAGGCGTTCCACTTTTCCGTCAGAGCCTGGGGAAGTCCATGATTTTTGTCACTGGCCGTTCGACATTCCTGCCACCCGCTGGCAAGAGTAGGCGGCCATGTCGCCCCTCACTATTCTTTCCGCCACCCTCCCGGTCTACCTGACCATGCTGGCTGGTGCGGTGGCGCGCTACTTCGGGTGGCTGCCGAAGGAGGCGGACTCCGGCATCATGCACCTGACGGTGAAGCTGCTCTTCCCGGCTCTGGTGATCGAACGCATCGTTGGGAATCCCGGGCTGCAATATCCCAGCCAGGTGCTGCTGGCTGGCTTCCTCGGTTACTCTCTAGTGGCGGTGTCGCTGCTGATCTGTTTTGGCGTGGCGCGCCTGTTTGGCATGAAGAGCGGCTCCGGCGCCCGCACCTTTGCGGTGTGCAATGCCTTTCAAAACTACGGCTACGTGGCCATTCCCGTCACGGAAGCGCTTTTTGGCAGAGAGCTGACCGGCGTGCTCTTCACCTTTACCATCGGGGTGGAGTTCGCGATGTGGACGATCGGAGTGGGCATGCTCACGGGATTCAAGAAGGTGCCCATTGGCCATCTGCTGAATGCGCCGGTGCTCAGCATCTTCATGGCATTGGCGTTGCATTACGCCGGGGCGGGGCCCTACATCCCGAGTGCCGTGCATACCTTCCTGGGGCAGTTGGGCGCTTGTGCGATTCCGCTCGCCGTCATCCTCATTGGCGCATCCATCATGGACCTCATCGGGGCGGAGCGCATCCGCTGGGATGTCGCGGTGCTCAGCCCGATCCTCAGGCAGCTTTTGCTGCCGCTGCTGATGCTGTGTGTGGCGCGCTGGGTACCCATGACCGGCGATTTGCAAAAGGTCATCATCGTGCAGGCGGCCATGCCGGCGGCGGTGTTTACCATCGTGGTATCACGGGTTTATGGGGGTCATCCACCCACCGCGGTGCTCGTGGTGTTGGCTACCTCGCTTGTCAGTCTGGTGACGGTGCCGTGGGCCATTGGCTTCGGTCTGTGGTTTACCGGAAAATAGTACCCGGCAGGAAGCTGGACAAAGGAAGTGCAATACGGCTGAATCAGAATCCGTAAGACACTTCCCGCTCACCCGGACCTGCCGCCATGAACCGCCGTCTTCTCACCTGTCTCGCTTTTGCCGCTGCTCTGACCGCCCAAGGTCAGACACCACCTGCCGCCCCTGCACCTGCACCTGCACCTGCACCTGCACCTGCACCTGCACCTGCACCTGCACCTGCAAATCCTGCACCGGCCGCCGCTCCGCCGCCGCCTGCCGAAGTGATAAAACCTGCAACTCCCGCGCCCGTGGCGCCTCCTGCAAAAGCTCCTACGCCTGCGCCTGCTCCGACTCCAGTTCCAGCCCCGATAGCAGCACCTGCCAAGCCTCAGACGCCTCCGGCAGTCGCTCCAGCCCCAGCCAAGACGACGCCTCCGTCTGCCCCTGCACCCGTGGCCGCGGAGAAGCCGCCGACCGGGCCAATCGTGAAGACGAAGCCAGGCGGATTTGAACTGAAGAGCGGCGAGCGCGTCATCTTTATTGGCGACTCCATCACGCACCAGTGCCTCTACACCCAGTTCGTGGAGAACTTCTTCTACACCCGCTATCCCAACGTCCGCCTGCACTTCCGCAATGCTGGCGTGAGTGGGGACCGAGCCCAGGATGCGCTGAACCGCTTTGACGAGGACATCGCTGCCTTCAAGCCCAACGTGGCGACCATTCTGCTGGGCATGAATGACGGCAGCTACAAGGACTTCGACCTGCCTACCTTCCAGACCTACTCCGCGGGCATGACCCAACTGCTGGACAAGCTCAACGCCATCCGGTGCCGAGTTATCATCATGAGCCCGACGATGTTTGACCACCAGGCATGGGACATCAAGGTGAAGGAGAAGCCGGAGTATGCCAAGGGCCGCGTCGTTACCGGCTACAACGGCGTGCTCGCCTACTACGGCAAGTGGCTACAGGAGACGGCGCGCGTGCGCAGGAGCTCATTCGTGGATCTCTTTGGCCCGCTCAATACCTTCACGGTGCAGCAGCGTCGCGTGAACCCGCTTTTCACGCTGATCGCGGATGCCATCCATCCGGATATCGACGGCCAGTTCATCATGGCGCATTCGCTTCTGCAACAAATGGGTGAAACGGGCAGCATTCTCAATGCGGGCGTGAAAGTCGTGGACGGCCAATGGCGGGCCATGACGCCGAACTTCATCTCGGATCTGAAAGGCAATCCAGGCCGTTCTGTGAGCTACACGCTGAATCCAAAATCGCTGCCTTGGACGGTCTTCAAAGATGCACCCATCGGCGCGAAGCTGACGAAAGCAGGCCGTGGGGCAACGCAGGAGTCACTGGTGGTTTCCGGTCTGAACAGCGGTCGCTACGACATGCGCATCGATGGCCGTCTGGTGGGCACCTTCGACGAACGCGCGCTGTCGGTGAATGCAGAGATCGAGGAAGATCCGGACTCACCGACCTATCAGCAGGCCATGAAGATCGCGGCTCTGAACAAGAAGCGGAATGACGAGGCCGTGCGTCCGCTGCGCAATCTCTGGGGCCAGCAGAAAGGTCGTTTGGGCAAGAAGGATGCGGATCCTGCGGCCTATGCCACATGGCGTCAGGAGTTCGAAGCGAAGCGGGCTCAGTTGGATGCTCTGGCTGCGAAATACGAGCAGGAGATCTATCAGATCAACCAGCTAAAGCCGTTGAAGGTGGAGATCTTCCCGGCGGTGGTGCCAGCCGTGCCGAAGGCTCCGGGCCCGACGGCTCCTCCGGTCGTGCAGCCGCAGAAGAAAGCAGCGTGAAGCTTGAAGTGCGGTTGGCGGTTTGAACTGGCGTATTGACTGGTTCTCGAAAAGACTGTCAGAAACTTGGAACGCGAGGGCACGATTGGCTGCGTCAACGGCTCATCCGTTATGTCAACATAGCGGATTTCGCCCTTTCCTTGCCACTCATACCCTCCCGCCCCAAGTTTCAATCTGACATTCTTTTCGAGAATCAGTCTAAAGGCGCGTCGTGCTTGTGAGGCGTGTCGGAACTCGCGATCTTCCGTGCTAGGTAGTACGGAATGGCGGAGATTTGAGGAATTTTGGACCGCAGGGAGAGGTTGGTTTGGAGGCCTGCGTAGTGCGGTTGGTGGTTTGAACTGGCGCAGAAAAGCGTGTGGTGCCGATGAGGCATGCTGCAATCCGCGATATTGCGTACCAGGTAGTACGCTATCGCGCGAATTTGGTGAAATTTGGCCGTTGTAAGAGGGGACGGTGGAGGCAGGGGAGATGGAGCGGAGCGGCATGGAGGGAAGGTGCCAGAGGGGTTCATCGTTGCAATGGATGAGGGGGGCGGTTGGCGCGAGGCGGGGTAAGTTGCCATTGTCTTCTCCAGAATTACCACTTTTCCCGGGGCGGGTTGCGCGTATCAATCCCATCACCATGTCCGAACGTATTGCTTGCCTTGGCCCAGCCGGAAGTTTTTCACATCTGGTGGCCACTGAGCGCTTTCCGGATGAGCCTATTGCCTTGTTAGGTGGAGTGGAAGAAGTGTTCGACTGGGTGACGGCCCATCCGGACCGGGGGCAGGCCCATGGGATTGTGCCGATTGAGAACTCGTCGGGCGGGATCATTGTCGCGACGGTGGACCGTCTGATGGATCCGCGCTGCCAGCTCAAGATTCAGGAGGAACTGACGCTGGATGTGAAGCTGGCGCTGCTCGGGAAAACCGGGCAGCCGATTGAAGTCATCTACTCACATTACATGCCGTTTTACCATTGTGACGACTGGCTGAAGTCGCATCATCCCCATGCGAAGCGTGTGCCAGTAGCGAGCACCTCCGTGGCGGCGGCGCGGGCCGTGGCTGAGCCGAAAGCGGCCGCGATTGGGAGCCGGTCGAATGCGCAGCTTCATGGGCTTGAGTTGCTGCAATTCCCTATTGAGGAAAAAATCATCAACATCACGCAGTTTTTCCTCATCGGGCATTATGAAGATCCTCCGAGTGCGTCTCATAACCGCACGGCCTTGGCGGTGGAGCTTCCTGATACACCCGGGATTCTCTGCACGTTTTTGACGCCGCTATCCGAGGCGGCAGTTAGCTTAAAGCGGATTGAATCCCGGCCCGTGCGCGGGCAGCCGAATACGTATCGGTTTTATATTGAGATCGAAGGGTCACGGGCGCTGCCGCAGGTGGCAGCGGCTTATGAAAAAGCAGATAGGATTGCCGCGTCGATCCGGGTGCTGGGGGAGTATGAAACGGGGAGGCGGTTTGAGTCGTGAAGTTTTATGACTCACAGTTAGCAAAGTTTTAATTTTCAGTAATCGGACGAGAGCGTAGGCAATGGCACATAAGATCCACTACGAAGCAATTCGCACAGAGATTGCATGTCGAGAAGAAGGGACAACACTGCTTAGACGATTCAAGGTGCCTTGCGCTGCGACTGGTAGAGCTTGTATCGCTTCATGCGGAGATGTCGGCACCTCATTTTCATCGAACAGCTCATACGCTATTCCGACACGTTGTTGAGGACTGATATCTAATAGGCCAGCCGGATATTCGGCCATCCCTTGATGTTTGTAGCGGAGTTCTAGAAGACAATTGTCTTGATTGGACAGCTTGACGCGTTCTGGACCATCAAATTCGTAACGGCGCTCGACTAAAGGATAGCCGATGGGATTTTTGTGCTTGAATCGCAACGCTGCATCTCCTCCGGAAGATCGAAGTGTAAGTTCTACTTGCCTACAAGCCCAGACATCTGGCGCAGCAGGATTTACGGGAGTGTCCCATGCACAAACAATGCGCATAATTGGTTTCTGTGCATTGGCGATCCAATCGCCTGGCAGCGGAAGTTCAACCGTCAATAAGTCGGCTTCGGAAGGAATGATACCTTGCCAGAAGAAGGTCGCTTTATTTCTGTTGAGTGAGGTGATATCCTCGAGTGTAACGTGACCTAAACCTATTGTGTGGTCCGCCAATTTCTTGAGTGATTCGGATAATGCTGCGCGCTTTGCATGCAATGCCAAAACAGCTTTCACCAGCGCCGCAAATGGTCTAGAATTTCCCTCACATTTTGAGGCTAGGAAGGAGAATGTTCTAGCGGCCTCTCGAGCAATCAGAGGTGCTGCGAGGGAAGTGCCAACATCTTGATCCCAATTGCCATCATGATCGCAACACCAAACCCCTGAAAGAGGATAGCGATAATCTTCGCCGCAATTGCCGGCATGTGCGGACAGATCAGGCTTGCGACTATTTGCAAAGCCAGGTCCAGAACGGCAGAAAGGGCTGGGCGCTCCAGGCTCTGCAGCTACTCCATCTGGATTTGGTGTATCGGCCGTACCGCCACAAGTGAGCGCATTGAAGCAACGCGACCATGCTCTTAGTCTCCATTCTTCAGCCTCGTAATGATAGGGATATGGCGGTGTTGGAATAATTCCTGGATCGCTGTTACCAGCTGCCACCACGAACAGTATATCTTGAGAGAAAGACCGATTGTCTAATTCGGCGATTCGCCGCAACCATGCGTCTTTTAGAGATCCATCATAGCTATCTATTGATTCGACAGAATCGAGACTTATATTGAAGACTCTAATATCTGGAGCGTTGGCAACGATTGTGTTCACTACACCATCGATGGATTCCGAGTGAATCGTAGGCCTGTCACCATATACATTTATGTCCGCAACGTTGATGTCATAAATTGAGCATCGGCCTAAAAGGTTCACAGGCGTTCCGTGGTCATCGCATTCGACTTCACCAAACACCACACGACTTGCCACTTTCGATCCATGAGCATCGTGAAATGTTGGGTCGGTTCCTTCACCGGCGATACCGCCTCTGCGATATGGTCCCAGCAATATGTGCGCTGCTGGGATTCCTGTATCTATCACTCCAACGCAAGGCAGTATTCTGGCGTTTGGAGGCGCATGATGAATTGCAGATGAGGATGATGTGGAGCGTTTGGCAGTGACCCTTTTTGCCATTATCGCCACGGCCAAAAGGGGTGGGTGAATGGAGAAAATAGCTTGGAAAGTCATTGCCAGCTCCACAATAGTTTTTCTGCGGAGTTGAGCTAAGGCCCACTTTCGCCCAGTAAATTCACTTCCTAAGCGTTTAAGCCGTTCTCCGTTTTGCAAACGAGCGGTGACAGCTTTAATCAATTTCTCTATCTCGGATGAAGATAGAAATGGCTGAAAATCTATTATGCTTTCAAGCAGCTCATGATCGGCCACCTTTTTCCACCAGGAAATATCTGTCTTGTAATTTAGCGGAACCTCATCGAAACGACTGATTTGAGACCATTTGTTCTTGTCACGCATACTCAGCTCAGAAAGCCGGTTCAAGCTTTGCGACATCTGCTCGATCCTTTCGTCAGTGGCGTGGACTACCGCATGCCCCTCTTTTGTGGTGGCAACCAAATCAAAGCCAAGTCGCCGTATCACTTGAGAGTCTCCCCCAGCTAAGTTGATATCCTTAATAACTGGCTTGCCTTGTGCTGATTTTGCATCCGATAGCTTCTCGACAGAGGTCGAGGCTTTCGCCACGATGAACAGTCTGTTTTTGGACGTGGGATCAATGGAAGATTGCCGTGCGGCTCGAATTATACGTAAATTTCCGCTGAGCTCAGTTCCGTGGGATTTCCAGTTTATGTTAACAACAGGCGTATTTTTCCCTCCACCATCTTTCTCGGTGGGAGCGAGTTGATGTCGCTCGTTAAGAAAGTAATGTTGCGGGCGTGCATTCATTTTTTTGCAGCTACTGATTTGTGGTAGTCGCGCAGTATGGTTCGCCTAGCCTCATCTACTATGAGTCGCTCTGCGGACGCATAATCTTTAATCGTGCGAGAATCTTCACGTATTTTTGACGAAAGACGCGTGTGGAAGCGTTTCGCAACGGATTGCATGAAAATATCGATCTCTCTACGGGTGGGTGCCTTGAACTCTAGCTGAGCATCGAAGCGCCTCCACAATGCGTCATCGAGGTGACGAGGTAAATTTGATGCTCCAATGAGTAAACCGCGCGGGAGCGATAAATCCATTTCTTGCATCAACCCTACGACTATTCGATCCAATTCGCCTACATCCATCTGACTTCCTCTTCGCTTTCCCAAAACATCGATCTCGTCGAGAAAGACGAGGCATCTATTATGCGATGCGTATTGAAATAACTCTCTCAGCCGGGTGGCTGTTTGCCCGAGATAGGAGCCAATTAAAGAATCAAAACGGACTACGTATGCTGGCAAATTCATTTCGCTAGCCAATGCTAGTGCCGTAACAGTTTTGCCGCATCCCGGTGGACCGTGAAACAGCAGTCGACTGCGCCGATTTATTCCTGCTTTATTCAGAGCCACCCTCCCGTTCCACTCTTCTAAAATTTCATTGAGTGTGTTTCTGTTATCGGAGCTCAATTGAATTTCGTGAAGTTGGACGCTTGTGGTGCAACGCACAAGGGCCTTCGAAAGCATAAACTCACCGTTATGAAGGGTTTGAGGCGCAATTTGTGCTCCGTTGGTTTGGTCAGGCCCTATTGCGTCCCTGAGTTTGCGTGCGGCCGAGACGTGTCCACGTTGCTGTTCTTTTTCGGCGATCTTTAGGGCAGCGGCTTTTGCTGCTGCCCAGTCCTGACGCGAAACAAATTGGTATAATTCCAGCAGTTGACGAATGTCCGGCATTGAAGACACATTAGTTGTCCACAGAGGATGTTCAAGATTCGAAAGAGCGAAATGGACCAACCGCCGCCTATGGTTCGCAAGGACTCGTCATAGCGCTCGGAGAGGCATGCAATCCGATATTCTTTAGCTTCCGACTGAAGATCGAAAATGGCTCAGGTGACAGCATGGAGAAATATCTCCTTCACTTTCTCCTGAACCTGCTCTTCTGTCCATTCCGGATGTTGCTGCCTGAGGAAGGCGGCTTTGAGTTTGCGGGCGCCCCAATAGAGGCCAAAGGCGGTCTTCCACTTTTGTTGACCTGAGGTGCGACGCAGGGCCTCGATGTATTCGGGGGTGAGGTCGGTGGTCATTACAGGGAAGATAACCGATTCGAGGGGTGGCTCAAGTTTTTGGGATGAGGACGGTTTTGCGCGGCTAAGAGTCGGGAGTTGGGCGATATGATTTTTTCACCGCGAAGGCGCGAAGACGCGAAGTTTTTTGGAGTTCGTGAAGGGTGTGTTGTTGGGCGGCGTGTGGCGATGATTTTGGGATAGATTTGATGTCGGGGAGGTGGCACTCCGGCCCGTCGGAGCAAGCTCCTCCTGCCACAAAGCGGCGGCGAGCCGCACGCACCCCAGATTGTCGCTAGCTTGAGTGACGGTTAGGGGAAGCTTTTCGAAGTGGTTGGGTAGGTCTTGACGGTCTTTTTTAGGCATGAAAAAAAGCGGCTGAGTTTCCTCAGCCGCTTTCGCGGGAATGACTTGTTATTTTTGAAGGGAGGCGACGGCTGGGACAGCCGCGCTCCTTTGTTAGCTTCTTGGCTTAACCGATGACTTCAGGCCACTCGGTGTGGAACATTTGGCCTTCAGGTTTGTCCAGGCGTTCGTAGGTGTGGGCTCCGAAGAAGTCGCGTTGGGCCTGGAGGAGGTTGGCGGGGAGGCGTTCGGCGCGGTAGCTGTCGTAGTAACCGAGGCTGGCGGAGAAGGCGGGGACGGGGATGCCGTTGAGAGTCGCGATGGAGACGACTTCGCGCCAGTTTTGCTGGGTCTCGGCGAGAACCTTCTTGAAGAAAGGATCGAGCATGAGGTTCACCAGATTTGGATTGGTGCGGTAGGCGTCGGTGATGCTGTTCAAGAACTTCGCACGGATGATGCAACCGCCACGCCAGATGGCGGCGATGCGGCCGAGGTCGAGGCCCCAGTTCTTCTTCTCGCCCTGGGTTTTGATGAGGTCGAGGCCTTGAGCGTAGCTGATGATCTTGGACGCGTAGAGGGCGTCGTGGACCTTCTTGACGAGGGCAGCCTTGTCGAGGGTAATGTTGGCCGTGGGACCGGTCAGCTCTTTGCTGGCGGCGACGCGTTGCTTCTTCTGGCTGGAGAGGATACGGGCCTCCACGGCGGCATTGATGGTACTGATGACGATGGCGTTTTCCACCGCGTTTTGCAGCGTCCACTGGCCGGTGCCTTTTTGGCCGGCCTTGTCCACGATGAGTTCGACGATGGGCTTGCCGGTTTCAGGGTCTTTCTGTTCCAGGGCCTTGCCGGTGATCTGGATGAGGTAGCTGAGGAGCTCACCGTCGTTCCACTGGTTGAAAATTTCCGCCATCTCTTCGGTGGAGAAGCCGGCGTGCTTGAAGATATTGTAGGCTTCGCAGATGAGCTGCATGTCGCCGTACTCGATGCCGTTGTGGATCATCTTCACATAGTGGCCGGCGCCGCCGGGTCCGATGTGGATGACGCAGGGTTCGCCGTCCACCTTCGCAGAGATGCTCTCGAAGATGGGCTTCATGATTTCCCAGGTGCTGGCAGGGCCGCCGGGCATGATGCTGGGGCCTTTGCGGGCGCCCTCTTCACCGCCGGAAACGCCGGCGCCGATGAAGCGAAGGCCTTTTTCGGCGAGATAAGCGTCGCGGCGCTCGGTCGTCTTGTAGAAGGAATTCCCGCCGTCGATGATGATATCGTCCTTATCCAGGAGGGGGATGAGCTGTTCGATGACGGCGTCCACAGCGTCACGGTCGGCATTTTCCACGGCCTTGGATTGCACCATGATCTGGATCTTCCGGGGAGTGGCCAGGGACTGGACGAACTCCTCGAGGGTCTTCGCGCCGACCAACTTCTTGCCGGGGTGCTTGGCGATGAATTCCTCCATCGTGGCGGTGGTGCGGTTGAAAACGGAGACCTGGAAGCCGCGGCTCTCGACGTTTAGAACAAGGTTTTGGCCCATTACGGCGAGGCCGATCAATCCGAAGTCGCTTTTTGACATGGTAGAATTGTATGTTTAGCGGTGAACCCGGCTGTGCGCTGCGCAAAGGCGGGCTGTCAAGTAACCACTTCACGCCGGATGGCAAACGAGAATTTCTTCAGTATCAGGCTCAACGAGGGGCCAATCTTGCCCGAAAATTGGGATTTCGCGGCCGAGGAGGGGGCGGAGAGCCAGTTCCTCGGCGTGGTGCGTGGCCTGGAGGAGGGTGGAGAAATCGCCGGAATCGAGTACACCGCCTACCTGCCCATGGCGGAAAAGGAGCTCACCCTGCTCTGTGAGCGGGCGGAGCGGGAGTTTGGCCCGCACCGGGTATTTGTTCAGCACCGGCTCGGCTTCGTGGCCGAGCGGGAGGCCAGCATCCTCATCCGCGTGCGTACGAAGCACAGCGGAGCGGCCTTTGATCTGTGCCGCTGGTACTTGAAGGAGATCAAGACCAGCGTGCCGATCTGGAAGCGCGCGGTGGCGCGAGGTTAGCGAACCTTAGTTGGTTGGCTCGGGAATGGTCGGAGCAGAAGGAGAAGCCGGAATGTTCCACTCTACCTGCTTGCCTTCCTGGAGGTCCTTCAAGAACTTCTGTCCTTCAGGAGATGCGGCTAACATGAAGCTGCCTACCATGTAGAGCAGGGTGGAGACGACCCAAGTGAGGGTCAGCCAGATCATGATCTTCTTGAGCCTGAACTCGCTGGATTTCATCCAGCCCCAAATGTAGGTGAACGGGCCGCAGAAGATGCCGAGGATGCCCAGGCCTACTCCGCCGTGCTGGAAGAGTTTAACTAGCAGCATAATGTAGAAGATGACGCCAATGAAGGCGATGAATCCGGCGAGTCCCCATAGGGCGATGGCAGCAGTCATGATTTGTTAGGTGGATGAATGGGTTGATGTTGAATGCACTGAACTAAACTAACTAACTTCACTGACCATGCGAACCCGTCAGCCGCGCCTTCCAAAGGGCACTGGCAGGCGATGATCGCACAGCTGTATGGTCGGGTACGACCCCGCTCATACGAAGGAGCCCATATAACAAGGCCGCGAACAAAAGCAACAGCGGCAATGCGGTGAGGCGTTCGAACCGACCCACGGACGCGGCGAGTTGTTGGCGGCGGGCCTGCGGCAAAATGGCCACGAGGGCGAGTAATATGCCGAAAATGGCGAAGGCTGCGGCGAAGGGATGGTAGGCGAACGAGGCCGCCCAGTCGCCTTTGATCAGAGCGACCGTAGCGCGGGTCATGCCGCAGCCGGGGCAGGGTAAGCCGGTGATCTTAGCGAAGAGACAGGGCCAGAGATGAAAGCCCAGCATATTGGCGATGCCTAAAAAGGCAGTGACGCCAACGGCGATACGGCAGAGACGTGTGTCGGCCATGAGACGCGAAAGCCATACCCATGGGGGTAGGGTGGGTTTCAGGTCAGGGGGAGGCATGGGTGGGGGAACGCGGACTTGGGCGGGGCTGAGCGGAGAACTTTACCGCGAAGACGCGAAGACGCGAAGGTTTTGGGAGGTTGGGCTTTGGAGGACGAGCGATGGTGAGGTGCGGGAAAGAGAGGTGGGTTGTGCGGGCGTGACGGCCCGTCGGAGCAAGCTCCTCCAACCGAGCGGCGGCGAGCCGCACGCACTCCGAACTGGAGCCCTTTTGGTGTCGCTAGGTTTGCCAGTGAAAGTGGCGGGGCGGGGATGAGTGCGGAAAATAAAAAGCCAATCCCACGGAGGGGATTGGCTGCAAAACGAGGGCTGTCTTTGATGCTATCGACTAGGCGGCCTTTTTGGCTGGCTGCTGGGGGGTGGCGGGCTTACCGTCTGGTTTGATGGCGGGGCGGATTTCTTCTTTTTTGGCAGGTGCAGGCGGTTGAGTGGCGGGAGAAGGCGCGGCGGGTTTGCTGGCTGCCCAAGGATTTTCGGCGCCGGCGGTGAAGAGTTCCCAGTCGTCGGTGCGGAAGAGGGTGGCGGGCAGGCCTTCGGCATTGATGAGGTTGGCTTCAGGGGACCAAGCGGCCCAGGCATAACGCACGGCGGCAGGTTTCGGCACGTCGTCGGCCCACACTTCGACTTGTTTGCCGACAATTTTGGCTTTGGCTGGTTTCCAGACCTTGTCAGGACCGGCGATAGTGAAGCCTTTCAGCTCGCTGCCGCCGCGGGTTTTGAGGCCGCCACCCACGTTGTTGAAGGAGAGCGTGAACTTGTTTCCAGACGCTTTGCCGCTGGTGAAAACCGGTCCGCCATCGATGCCGTTGGGCAGGAAGTCCGTTTTCTTGTAGTCTTTCACCAGCGCCTGCAGAGCGAGACGGCGGCCCACTTCCTGTTTGTTTTTCGGGTGGATGTCTTTCTCTTCGCCGATGTCATTAGTGACGGCGAGACCGCACTTCGGTACTTTAAGGGCGATTTGCAATTGAGCCCACTGGAGCTCGGCCCAAGTGTCAGGTGCGCCGATCGGCTGAGGCCCGGAACGGCCATTGCCGTAGCCGGCGAGTTGAGCAATGTAGAAACTGAATTCATCGTTCCACTGCTTGCGCCAGTCTTTGATCATGGCGGGAAGGATGGTCATGTATTGCACGGCACGCCCCTGATTGGCTTCACCCTGATACCAGATGGCGCCTTTGATCGCATAAGCGCCGAGTGGGGCGATCTGGGCGTTGTAAATCACCGCCGGGCGCTGGTTGGAATTGCGTAGATCTTCAAACGGCCGCGGAGGGTTCGGCAAAGGTTTCTGGACGGCGCCGGGTTTGGCGTTTTCCGCTTTGATCTTTTCGATGTTGGCCTTCATCGCTGCCGCGGCTTTTTCGTAGTTGGCCTTTTGTTGTTCCACGTTGTAGTCTTTCAGGAGCGTGGCCCATCCGTCCACGATGGCCTTGCCGGTGGGGACGGATTCGATGGCTGGCTTGCTTGTCCAGGCTTCGCTGCGAGTGCCGCCCCAGGAAGAGTTGATGAGGCCAATGGGGACGTTGAGCGACTTGAAGAGTTCGCGACCGAAGAAATAGCCGACGGCGCTGAAGTTCGGGACGGTCTGAGGGTCGCAAGCAGCCCACGTGGTGAAAGAGCCAGGGGCCAAGTCCTTGAGCGGGGTGTCGGAGACACGGTTGGCAAGTTTAAAGAGGCGGATGTTGGGGTAATTCGCCGCCGCGATCTCTTGTTGGGGATTCAATGACGCACTCACTGACCATTGCATATTCGACTGGCCGGAGCAGAGCCAGACTTCTCCCACAAGGAGGTCTTTTACCGTGAGGGTATTCTTGCCCTTCACGGTAAGCTCAGCGGGTTCGGCACTGGTCTTCAGGGAATCGAGCGAGACTTTCCAGGCGCCGTCTTTGTCAGCCTTGGCTTTTTTGGTTTGTCCGGCGAACTGCACGGTAACTTCCTCACCTGCCTCAGCCCAACCCCAGATGGGCACGGGCTTGCCCCGTTGCAAGACGGCGTGATCGGCGATGATGGCGGGAAGCCGGACGTCGGCTTGGGCGGTCCCTATCAGGGCCGCCAGGAGGAGCAAGGTGCGTTTCATAGGAATACGGGTCGATCGATTAAAGGAAACGATTGAAGCGGAGCAGCGTTACGTGTGCAAGACTTGGGTTTTGCCGGGATATTCGCGTGGGGTTGTTCTGGATTTGGGATTTACCGCGAAAACGCGAAGGCGCGAAGAGGAAGAAGGGTTTAGGAAGCGGTGGGAAAGATAGGTTTTACGATGTGTGTGTGCTCGGTGGATTGGAGAAGGTCCAGGAGGGTGTGGGGATTGTCTTCCACGGACAGCATAGCGTGGTGGGCGGGGGTGATGAATTCCTCCTGGCGCATTTTTTCGAGGAACTGGATGAGGAGGTCGTAGTAACCGCGGACATTGAGGAGGCCGACGGGTTTAAGTTGGATGCCGAGTTGCAGCCAGGTGAAGACCTCCATGATCTCTTCCAGGGTGCCGATGCCGCCGGGCAGGGCCACGAAGAAATCGGCCAGCTCTGCCATGCGATGTTTCCGTTCATGCATGGTATCCACAGGGATGAGTTCTGTGAGGCCGCGGTGCCCGCGCTCCTCGTCCAGCATGCGTCTGGGAATGACGCCGATCACCTCCCCACCAGCAGCGAGGGCGGCGTCGGCGACGGAACCCATGAGGCCGACACTGCCGCCACCGTAGACAATGCCGAAGCCGCGTCTCGCGCAGGCTTCACCGAAAGCTGCGGCGGCCTGACGATACCCCGGCGAAGCGCCGAAGCTGGAGCCCGAGTAGATACAGATGCGGGGCATGTGGGCCGAGGGTGGTTTGAATCAAAAGCTCCAGCCGAAGCTGAGCATGGGGCCAAGGGCATCGATGCCGGGGTTCACGTTGTCCATGCCGCCGTTCGAGATGTGCTGATACATCACGCCCAGGCCAAGGGTCGCCTGTTCCGTGATGCGATAGCGTGCGCCGCTGTAGAGGAACCAGTTCAGATTGAAGTCCTGGCCCTGGGCCCCTTCGACTTCGTAGCCCTTGCTGTCCATCCAGCCCACGCCGCCGCCACCGGAGAAAAAAACGGAGAATTTCCATGGGGCGTCCCACCATTCGAGAATGCCGGAGGCGGAGGCTCCGAAGTAATAGCTCTCGGGACCTTCCACAATGGGTTCTGCGAGCAGGCTGAAGCGATTGCGGATGGCGAGGGTGCCACCTGCCAAGTCTATGCGGGCAATGGCTGCAGATTTGTAGGTGAGCATCTGGGGCAGGATGACATAGTCCAGTGGGGTGCCATTGTGGCCAACGCGCCAGAGGGCACCAGATTCGAGGAGGAGTTCGCTGGAATCTAGTGGGTCGAAGAGAGGGGCTGGACAGGCTATCGTTTTGTCCACCACACCGGCTTGGGTGGGCAGGGCAATCAAGATCAGCGCTGAAAGGCACGTGAGAAGGGGGCACTTCATGAGATGCATCGTAATCCAACGCGAGTGCCGTCAAAGCACAATCTGGCGCGTCACTTAAGAGCTGCCTGGTTTTGTCGGAGGGCTTCGTAGAGCACGATGCCTACGGCGGTAGCCAGGTTCAGGCTGCGGGTGCCTTGCATGGGAATGCGGAAGCAGGTTTCTTTTCTGGCCTGAAGCATGGGCTCAGGTAGGCCTCGGCTTTCTGGGCCGAAGATGAGGTAACACTCTTCTGGAAAAGTGGCGTCCCAATGGGCTTGGGTGGTCTTCGTCGTGAGCAGGAACATCGGCGCGCCGCTTTGGGCGATTTCGGCCTCGAGGTCCGCGAAGGAATCCCAGACGCGCACATCGACTTCGGGCCAGTAGTCGAGTCCGGCGCGTTTTAGTTGTTTGTCATCAAGGGTGAAGCCGAGGGGTTTGATCAAATGCAGTCGTGCGCCAGCGCCGAGACAGAGCCTGCCGACCGCACCGGTATTGTGCGGGATTTCGGGTTCAAATAACACCACGTGGATCATGCCGAGGCCACCCTTGCACAGGTGTGCGGCGGGCCACAAGACAAACACTTCTTGCCATTTTCCCTTTCTGTGGCAACCTTCGAACCGTCAAATTTCGGCGGGGATGTTACGTATGGACAAGAAACCATTCCCCGAATTGGGGCTGAGCCCGGAAATCCTGCAAGCTGTTACGGCCCTGGGTTTTGATCAACCCTCGCCGATTCAGGCGCAAGCCATTCCGCCCGCACTGGAAGGCCGCGATGTCGTCGGCCAGTCCCAGACCGGCTCGGGAAAAACCATGGCGTTTGCCATTCCAGCCGTGCAGTTGCTGGATCCACGCGAGCGCGGGGTGAAGGTGCTGATCATGTGCCCCACGCGGGAACTTGCCATGCAGGTTTGCGAAGAAGTGGCCAAACTGACGGCCTACAAGCACGGGCTCAAAGCGCTGCCCATTTATGGTGGAGCCAGTTATGACCGCCAGATCCGTGGCCTACGTGATGGCGCCCAAATCGTGGTGGGGACGCCCGGACGTATTCTCGATTTTGTGGAGCGGGGTGTCCTACGCCTCGAAGGTCTCAAGGTTCTTGTGTTCGATGAAGCGGACGAAATGCTCGACATGGGCTTCCGTGACGACATCGACAAGCTCATGAAGGTCGTGCCTGATGATCGGCAGACACTCTTTTTCTCGGCGACCATCGACGGACCGATCCGTCGTCTGGTCGAAAGTTACACGCGTAATCCTGCGATCATCACCGTTGAGCACAAGGCGATGACGGTGCCGACTGTAGAGCAGCGCTTCTATGAAGTGAACAGCCGCTCGAAAATCGAAGTGCTGTGCCGTCTTTTGGACATGGAAAATCCCCGTCTGGCGATCGTGTTTGCGAATACGAAGCGTGCGGTGGATGACGCCACGGACGCCCTGGTGGCCCGCGGCTTCGCGGCTGACCGCCTGCATGGCGATTTGAACCAAATCATGCGTGACCGCGTGATGAAGAATTTCCGCGCCGGCAATGTGGAAGTGCTGATCGCCACCGATGTGGCGGCTCGTGGTCTGGATGTCGATGACGTGGATCTGGTCGTGAATTTCGATCTTCCGTATGACGAGGAAGATTATGTGCACCGCATTGGCCGCACCGGCCGTGCCGGACGCAGCGGTAAGGCCATCAATCTAGTGAGTGGCCGTGAGATCTTCCTTCTGCAGCGCATTCAGCGTTACGCGAAGGTGAAGGTGGAACGCCACAAGGTGCCTACCCGTGAAGAGGTGGAAGGCAAGCGCGTGGATACGCACTTCTCCAAGCTGCAAGGCATCCTGGAAGAAGGTGGTTTTGCTTCGCACGAGGCGACTATTCAACGTTTGCTCGATGCCGGGCATAACACCACGGACATCGCCAGTGCGTTGCTGCATCTCTGGATTCAGGATTCGTCCCGCGACAGCGAGGAAATTCCTGAAGACCGTCCGCGGCCCGATCGCAAGGCCCGGCCTGAGCGCGGCCCGCGTGAGGAATACCAGCCCGTGCAGTCGGAACACGAAGGTCCGCCGCGCCCGCCACGTCCCCGCGAAGCTCCCACGGGTGACTTTACACGCCTCTTTATCAACGTCGGGTCGATGGATGAAGTGACGCCTCGCGAAATCGCCGGCGCCATCTACCGCACGGCGAATCTCGCCCAGGGTTCTCTCGGCAAGATTGAGATTTTCACCAAGTGCAGCTATGTCGGCGTCCCGCATGACATGGCGCAGCAAGTGATCGACGCCATCGGCGGATCGACGATGCGTGGCCGGGCTTTGCGGATGGACGTTGCCGAGCAGCAAGAATTTTCTGACAGGCCTCCTCGCCCTCCTTTCCGCGACGGCGGCGGTGGCGGTGGTGACTTTCAGCGCAGACCCTTCAGTGGTCCTCCCGGAGGCGGCTTTCGCAAGCGTCCTGGATTTGGCCCTCCCGGCGGTGGCTTCAAGAAGAAGCGGACGCCGACGGATCGCTGGGAAGATTGATCCCTCTGGCGGATTTGGTCTTGCGCCAGTGAGACCAAATCATGCCGAATCCTCCCACGACAAATAGTAGTGGGAACCAAATGCTGTAGAGACCGCCACGGTTGGTGTGCTCCAGCACTGCGGTCTTGGGCTCAGAGGGATTGACGTAACACGTCACGCTCTGGCCCAAAGGATACTTCTCGCTTTTGGCCTCAGCATTGGCGCGGTCGGAGAGCCAGCCATCAGCGCGGGTGATGCGCTCGCCCGTGTGCGACTGACCGGCGAAGTCGTAACGGTAGTGCACGGATGGCTTGTGCTTCACTGGCGAGTTCGGCGTGGCCCGTTCCGAGAGCAGGAGGGACTGGGTAATGGTCGCGAGAGTCGGCTGCCAATGGCGTGTCTCTTCGGCGCGCTGATAGCTGGACCAGAGCAGCCAGGTGAAGGCCAGTCCGATGACCACGAAGAATAAGCCCATGGCGGTGATGAAAAGGCGGGAACTGGTGGACTCCTGGGGTGTGGCCATACTCGATTATCTGCATGGGCTGAGGGCTGCGGCAATGCAAGCTGAATCCGTCTCATCCTCACCCTGAGAAACTAAGAGGGAACTGGACAGATGAATTTCTCCGTCCCACCATGATGTGAATGGCAAACCTTCCCGCCGAGCAAATAGTGCGTCACCCCTCTTCCGCCGCCCGCTGGACGCTGCAGGAGCCGGCGGTGGGCGCGTTGGAGGCCGTTCCGCAGGCTATCCATGGAGCCGACATCCCGGAGACGGTGCGGCACCTGCTCGCACTGAGAGGTTTGCGGGGTGAAGAGGCGCTGGAGGCGTTTATGAATCCGCGCCTCGCCAGCCTGAGTGATCCGTTTCTTCTGCCGGAAATGGATCGCGCCGTGAAACGCCTTTTGGCGGCGGTCGATGCGGGAGAAAAGGTGATCTTATACGGGGACTATGATGTGGATGGGGTGACGTCGCTCACGCTGATGTGTGAAGTCCTGACTGCGTACGGACTGAAGCCGACCTGCTTTCTCCCGCTACGGATGGAGGAAGGGTATGGCCTCAGTCTGGATGGGCTGGCGCGGTGTTTCGAAGAGATGGGCAAACCGCAACTGCTGGTCGCCCTGGACTGCGGCACAGGCTCCGTGGCCGAAGTGGCCTGGCTTCGCTCGCAAGGGGTGGATTGTGTCATCGTGGATCACCACGAACCGGGACCCGTGCGTCCGGATTGTGTGGCCTTGGTGAATCCCAAGGTCACCGGGGAGATGACCTATTTCTGCACAGTGGGTTTGGTGTTCAAGGTGGCGCATGCGCTTATGAAGACTCGCCGGGCCGAAGGTCTGGACCTAAAGGACTTTCTCGATTTGGTGGCGCTGGGAACTGTCGCGGATCTTGTGCCCTTGTGTGATGAGAACCGTGTGCTCGTAAAGCGCGGGCTGGAGAAGCTCGGGGCTACCAAGCGGCCTGGCTTGCAGGCGCTCAAGGAAGTGGCTCGGCTGGATGGGTCCGTGCAGACGCAGCACATTGGCTACCGTCTGGGACCGAGACTGAATGCGGCAGGCCGGCTGGACACGGCACAGACAGCGCTGGAACTGCTGCAAAGTCCCGATCTGGGTTCCGCACGGGAATGTTCGGATCTGCTGGACGCGCACAATCGCGAGCGTCAGGCCGTGGAACTGGCGGTGCAGAAAGAAGCGCAACTGATGATCGAGGCGGACCCGACTCTGGCTGAGGGGGAGTGCATCATTCTGGGGTCGCGCACCTGGCATCCTGGAGTGGTAGGGATCGTGGCCTCGCGGCTGATGCGGGATTGTTACCGGCCGGCGCTGCTGTTGGCATTTGGAGAAGATGGCATGGGCAAGGGAAGCGGCCGCAGTGTAGCGGGAATTTCCCTGGTCGCAGCCCTTAATGACTGCCGTCACTTGTTGGAAAAAGGTGGTGGCCATGCCATGGCCGTGGGAGTCAGCCTTCGGGAGGAACGTTTGGTGGACTTCCGGCAAGCAATGTGCCTGGCGGTGGCAGCGCAGATTAAAGGGGAAGAGCTTACGCCGTGCCTTGATTTGGCGGCGGAAGTCACTTTGTCCGGCTTGGATGATAAGTTTTTTGAAGCCTACGCGAAGATGGAGCCCTTCGGGATGAGCAATCCGGAACCTGTGTTCCTTTGCCGGAATGTGAGGCCGCGTTTGCCAGGGAATGTGATCAAGGACAAACACTGGAGCCTTTTTCTTTCGCAAGGCACTGCATCACGCCAAGCGATCTGGTTTAATGCACCGGTCCGCGACGCTCCTCCACCTCCGTGGGACGTGGCGTTGAAGTTGCAGCGGCAAACCTGGCGCGGCCGGGAGTCCTGGCAGCTCATGATCACGCAGGCGCGGGCCCACGTGGCGGCTTAAGAGCCAGCGTTCGCAGATCAGGCGCCCGGAGGCTTCCGTTGCGGCGGCTTGGGGCCGGGACGTGGTGGAGTCGAAGGGGTGGGACGCTGGGGAACCGGGAAGGATCCGGGTTGAGAGGGTGACTGAGGTGGGTTGTTCGCCGCAGGAGGAGCCGATGAGGCGGGTTTGGCAGCAGGCGGCGAAGTGGCGCCGGGACGTTGGCCGGGCTTAGCCTGCGGCCTGGAAGCGGGACCTGGGGCCTGCTTTGGATTTGCCTTTGGGGCTGGTTCTGGTTCTGGCTCCGGGTCAGCAACGGTTACAGGCACCGCTTTGGCAGCGTGGCCGCGATGCACAGGCGGTGTGGAAGGGCTGTTGGCGTATTTTCGCGCTGGTTTTCTGTTCAACGCTTTCCAGCCGAACCAAGAAGCGAGGATGACGACCAAGGCGCCGATGGAGATCCAAAGCCAGGGGATATTTCCGGACAGGGAGGTGCTCAAGACGGGTTTCTGAATGATGAGCTCGGTCAACTTGTATCGGTAGCGCACGTCCTGGCCGTGATTGTTGTAGAAACCTGAGTTCGTGGCGGCGATGGTTCCGTCGAAGTGGATTTTGTAATTCGCGTAATTGAATTCGGGCAGGCCAGCGAGACTGCCTCCTTCGCCCAGTTTCCGCTCGATGGTGGTGCGGCCGCTTTCCGGTTTGACGGTGAAAATACCCGCCAGGACGCCAGCAGGAGGATTGGCGGCGATGGCCTGATTCAAGGCGGAGATGGAACTGAACCCGAGCTTGATGGTTACGACCGGTTTGCGTCCCCCGGTATTCTCATACGCGAGCAGAGAGATGCCGCTGAGTGGCTTCAGGCGCTTGTTGATGTTATCCAGACTGAACTCCTGACCGACTGCGGCATACTTCGTGACCAGGGTGTCCGGCAGACTAATTTTGGCCTGAATCTCACCAGAGAGGTCCTGATGGATCGTCAGCTCCTCCTCATAATCCAGGCAACTGCTGAGAAGAAGCGCAGCCAGTAGGGCAGCGAAGGCAGAAAATCGGCGGAAAAGCATGGCGACGAAGTTAAGACGTTTTGTGGATTCAGGAAAAGAACGTTTCGCAGACGGATTCCATGCGGGAAGCGTAGGCTATTTCAAGCGTTCGCCGCAATCTCCGATTGTTTTGGGCCGCTCCCTTTGCTTCATCTCCCCATCATGCCACTCCCGGAAATCGCACACGCGCCTGCCAGAATCAACCAGTTGCGCGAAGCCATGCCGGAGAGCGGCCTCTTCCGAGGCAAGACCTGGGTCAGCACTCCCAGCGCTTTTCCGATCAGTGTCGAGCTGATGGAAAAGATCGAGCGACTGGGGCCTGCCATTCTGACGTTTCAGCGAGCGTGCAATGCACTCTACTTTGAAGGCCTGGAAGCGGAGCGCTACGCCTGGGTGACGCGCCTGTTGGATCAGGGCAAGCCGGAGGAGATTGTGAATCTGGGGCGAGTGGCCCGCTGGCGGAATGATCTGGCCAAGGTCATCCGTCCGGATCTGATTCTCACGGAGACAGGGGTGTCGATTGCGGAACTGGATTCCCTGCCGGGAGGCATTGGGCTGACGGGATGGCTGGGAGAGATGTATGCAGGGTTTGGCGAATCCATTGTGGGTGGCGCCGATGGCATGGTGGACGGATTTTCAAAGACTTATCCGGGGCATGATTTTCTGATTTCCCGCGAATCCGGGGATTATCAGCCGGAGATGGAATGGTTGGCCGGCAAGCTCAATGATCTGGAAGGCGGCGGACGCCGTGTGCTGAATCCCTGGGAAGTTGAGCCCTATGAGTTGTCAGGCTGTGATTTGTACCGGTTCTTTGAACTTTGGGATCTCGATCAGGTGGAACATAGCCCGGAACTGGTGAGCATGGCGGAACGGGGGGAGCTCAATTTTACTGCGCCGCTAAAGGCTTTCATGGAAGAGAAGATCTGGCTGGCACTGTTCTGGTCGCCATCACTGCAGGGCTATTGGCGCGATGCGTTGAATGCGGAGCAGCATGCGCTGCTAAGCGAATGCATTCCGTATGGATGGGTCATGGATCCGACGCCGCTGCCGATTCATGCGGAGTGGCCACGATTGGGCATACAGTCCTGGGAGACGATGAAGCGCTTCGGGAACAAGGAGCGTGAATTGGTACTAAAGGTGAGCGGCTTCTCAGATCAGGCTTGGGGTTCCCGAGGTGTCTATGTGGGGCACGATTTGCCGCAAGAGGAGTGGGCGAGAGAGATTGATCGTGCGTTGCAGGTATTTCCTAACAATCCGCATCTGCTACAGCGTTTCGCGAAAGCGCGTGTGGTGGCGCATCCGGTCTGGAATGAGGAGAGGCAGGCGGTGGTGCCGATGCAGGGACGGGTGCGGTTGTGTCCTTATTATTTCGTGCAGGGGGATGAGGCGAAGGTGAGCGGGGCGTTAGCAACCCTGGCGCCGATTGATAAGAAGTTGCTGCACGGCATGACGGATGCGGCGATGATGCCGTGCCGGGTGGAGTGAATGAGCGTCGGATGGATCTTGGTCTTGGGTGAGTTCAATATTGGATTGAACCGCGAAGATGCGAAGGCGCGAAGACTGAGGGGTTAAGGTTAGAGCGGCTTGACCTTTGCTCACGCGCCGGACACTTGAAACAAAAAGGCGGTGAGGCTTTCGCCTTCACCGCCTTGGGAGGATTGTTGTGTCGAGTCGCGTTATTACGCAAACAGCTCTCTGATGGGCTGTCCCTTGTCTGCGATGGTGAAAGGACGCTTGCTTGGAGAGTAGAGCACGTGGTCGAGGGGCAGACCCAAAGCATAGGCGATGGAGGCATTGACGGCTGGAATCTCGAGCTTGTTCTCGATGGCTTCCCGGCCTTCTTTGTCAGTCTTGCCATAGGTCATGCCGCCCTTGATGCCGCCACCTGCCATGAGGGCGGAGAAGGCTTTCGGATAATGGTCGCGGCCGACATTGACGTTGATGTCTGGGGTGCGGCCGAACTCGGTGGTGAGCACCACAAGCGTTTCATTCAGGAGGCCACGGGCTTCAAGATCGGCGAGCAAGCTTGATAGGGCGCGATCAAGGCGTTCGCAGTTTTCCGGCACGCGCACGAAGTTGGCCTGGTGAGTATCCCAGCCACCCATGCTGACTTCGACGAAGCGGACGCCACGCTCTACCAGACGGCGGGCGAGCAGACAGCCCTGACCGAAAGGATCCGCACCATAAGCCTTGCGCAATTCTTCTGATTCCTCGGTGAGGTCGAAGGCCTTCAAGTCTTCGCTCTTCATCATGGAGATCGCATGATCATACATGTCCGTGTAGGCCTTCACATTGCGATGCGGGAAGGCGTTGCGGAAGTCCTTGTCCAGTTCGCTGGCGAGACCCATGCGAGCGGCGAAGCGGTCTTCGGTGAGGTTCTTCTGCAGCTTGACGTTTTTGAGGCCCTGCTCTGGATTGTTTACGAAAAGAGGGCTCTGGCTGGCAGGGAAGAATCCAGCGCCGGGATGGCGGCTGTCATTGCCGATGTAAACATTCTTCGGCAGGGTGCTGTTGCCACCGCCTTGGAACACATTCAACCACGCGCCCATGGCGGGGTGGCGGATGGTGCCGCGCTGCGTGTAGCTGGTGTGCATGTAATAGTTGCCCTGCTCATGCGCTCCTTGGGTCGACGTCAGCGAGTTGATGACTGCGGCATGGTGCATCTGCTTCGCCAGAAGTGGCAGGTACTCGGAAATACGCACGCCATCCGCGCTGGTCTTGATTGGCTTGGTAGGGCCAGCGGTCTCCACGCCTTCCTTCGGATCGAGCGTATCCAAATGGCTCATGCCACCGGACATGTAGAGATAGATGACGTTTTTGGCAGTGGGAGCCTGCACCATCTTGGAAGAGCCCTCGAAGGCCGCGTGGACTTTCGGTGTAAACACTTCCGGCAGGAGACCGACACCCAACATGGTGCTGGCCGCGCGGGCCACAAACTGGCGGCGGCCCAGATCATTGCCACGGAGGAGTGGAGAGGAGAAATTCGTACTCATGGTTGGACTGGTGCGGTGTTTACTGAATGAAGATGAACTGTTGAGTATTGATGAGCGCGTAGATGAGGTCCTCGAGGGTGTTGAGTCCTTTTTCGGAGGCCTTGTTCCAAACTTCGCGTTCCTGACTGGTGGGCATGCGGGAGAGGAGGGTCATATAGACCGCTTCCATCTTTTCATCGGGATAAGGCATCATGTTCACGGTGAGCATGAGGGAGGAGAAGCCATCCATGATTTGTGGCAGCAGTTGGCTGTTCATCATGGCGAGGGCCTGGGGCACGCTGGCGTCGGTATTGCCGTTCTCGATCGTCTCACGATCGCTCTGACCGAACTCACGGAGATAATGACCGCGAGGAGCGGGGCTTTCGATTTCAGCAGAGCGCAGCCAGGTGCGGATGTTTTGTTGGCGGACCTTGATGTAACGCTCGATGTTTTTCTCTTCCTTGATGCCGAAGTAGACGGCTTCGTCGCGTAATTGCTTGAGCTCGGCTTCGCTCATCTCATGACGGATTTCCGGCACACGGTCAACGCCGGGAATCATCATGGTGGCGCCGTCACTGGACATCATCATGCTGCTGTTGCCGCCGTCCATCATGGAGGCAGATTCGCTCTTTGATGCAACCGTCGCATCTGGCTTGCCGCCCTTGCTAGACGCGAGTTTCATCGCGGCGGGAACAAATATATTTTCCTTCACGGAACTGCGGACCTGGCGGTTTAGGTCGGAGAGCTTCTGATTGATCTCTTTGACCTTCTCCTTGTTCTCAGCGGCACGGGCTTCGGAAAGCTGTTTTTGCATCTCACGCACCTTGCCGGACTGTTTTTTGTACTCTTCTCCGGAAAGCTCAGCGCCCTTGAGGATGGCTTCGGGACCGAATGCTTGCAGAGAGTCGTAGATCTGTTCTGCATTGGCAATGCCCTGGGTGGAACGCTGACGCAGGATGTAGTTTGGCATGTCCGGCGTGGGATTGATCAGGGTGACAAAGGAGTCCCACATCTGTTCCGCGGTCATGCGGCGAAGAACCGGTCCGGTGAAGTGATAGACCACGCCCGGCACGGCTTCCTCACGGCTCACGGCACGCTGATAAGTCTTCGTGTTCATCAGGATGCGCATGTAGGCCTTCATGTCATAGTTAAGGCTTATCATAAGGCGCTCCAGATAGCTCATCAGTTCCGGATTGCTGGCTTCCGTGTTGTCCATGAGCTCGTCCACCGGCTCGATAAGGCCAACGCCGAACGCCTTCTTCCAGAGGCGATTGGAAATGACTTTGGTGAAGCGAGGATTTTCCTTGGAAGTCATCCACTTCGCGTACACTTCGAGTGGATTCTCGCCGGGTGCAGGGACCACTTTCTCGCCCAACATTGTGGCCGCAGTCACGGCAGACTTTGGTTTGGCGTCCGTGTATTGGTAGTCATGAGGAAGCGTTAACTTCCGGTCGCGTTGGGCAACCGAAGTGTAGCGGAGACTGTTGCGCACATCGCTCAATGCTTCCTGCACATAACGTTGATGCTCCCGCAATTTTTCCTGAGCCGCCTTGGCTTTCGCCTTCAAGTCGTCAGTCACCTTCTGATCCTTGGCTGGCTTGAAGGAATCTCGCAGTTCCCTTTCTTTCTGGCTCATGAGTTTCCGCACGTCTTGCAACGATTCACCGCCGTAGTCGCTGGCATCAGCACCGTAGGTGAAAGCTGCCATCTGGAAGAAATCCATTTGCTTCCAGCGGTCAAAGGGATGGTTGTGGCATTGCGCGCACTCGATGCGGGTGCCGAGGAAGATGCGGACCGTGTTTGCCATGTTGTCCAAAGGCATGCCACGATCCCGCATGTAATAACCGATGGCGGGATTGTCCCAGGCATAGCCGGTGGCCGCCACCATCTCCCGGACCAGCTTATCATAGGGCTTGTTCTGGCGAAGGCTGGTCTTGATAAAATCTGAGTAAGCAGCGCCGGTGACCGGGCCAGCCTGATTCCCATTGGTCTGCAGGCGGAGAATGTCCGCCCAGTAGTTGTACATGTGTTGGACGTAGCCCTCACTGGCCAGAAGCTGGTCGATGAGTTTGCCGCGCTTGTTGGCTTCTTTGCTTTGCAGAAAGGCTTGACCCTCGCGATAAGTGGGGATCCGCCCCACCAGGTCCAGATAGAGGCGACGCACAAAAATGTCGTCGGAAATCTCAGCGTTTGGACTGAGCCCATTGGCTTTCCATTCTTTTGCTAAAAATCCGTCAAGCATCTTGGCCGCGGACAAGTGGGTGTCATCGGTGGCAGGAGGTTGAGCGGCGAAACTGGCGGTAGCGCAGGAGGCCGTAAAAAGGGTGAGAAGAAGGGTTCTCTTCATGATGGGAAAAACGCCGTGGCACGGTTCCTTCTGTCACCCTGGCCTCGGATTGGGGCTGTGAGTAGTATAATCCATGCTGAGTATGGGGATTTGGATGGATTCTCCATCATTTTCTGCGACTTAGGGTCACGAATTGATTTGAAAGCTTATGAGGAAAATTGTTCTCGTCACTGGTGCCAATCGGGGGCTTGGGCTGGAAACGGTCCGGCAGTTGGCTGCGGGAGATTGGCAGGTGATTTTGGGATGCCGGGATTCAAAAGCAGGACAACGCGCCAGCGAGGGATTTGCAGGAAAAATCGATGTGCTGACCCTTGATGTGAATGCGGCCTCAAGCATTGCCAACGCCGCGGGCTACGTTCAGGGGCGCTATGGGAAACTGGATGTGCTCATCAACAACGCTGGCGTGCTGCTGGATGATGCGGGCTCGGCTCTGACTGTGGAGTTGAGCATGCTGGCAGCCACCATGTGGACCAATGTCTATGGACCCTGGCAACTCACTCAAGCGATGCTGCCGAATCTACGCAAAAGTGATTTACCGCGAGTCATCAATGTGAGCAGCGGCGCAGGCCAACTCACCGGCAACAGCCTAGGGGCGTGGGCGCCCGCGTACTCGATCAGCAAGACAGCGCTGAATGCCCTGACCTGCCAGTTTGCGGCGGCGCTGCCTGCGTTTGCCATCAATGCCGTGTGCCCAGGTTGGGTGCGCACGGACATGGGAGGAGATGAGGCGCCGCTCAGCGTGGCAGAGGGTGTGGACTCGATTGTGTGGCTGGCAGGTGAAGCGCCGCAGTCGTTGACCGGGAAGTATCTGAGAAGCCGAGAAGAGATACCGTGGTGACCGCAGTCCGGCTTAGGCCTAGAATTTCAGCTCTTCGCCGAAGATGAAACGCGCCGCCTGCGCCACATCTTTGTCTCCACGGCCGCTGACATTCACGATGATGATCTCGTCCTTGGGCATGTTCGGGGCCACCTTCATGGCATACGCCAGCGCATGGGAGCTTTCCAACGCCGGGATGATGCCTTCGATGCGAGAGAGCGACTGGAAGGCTGCCAGGGCTTCATCGTCCGTGGCATAGCTGTATTTTGCGCGGCCTTGATCGTGGAGATAGGCATGCTCGGGACCAACTGCCGCATAGTCGAGACCGGCGCTGACCGAGTGCGTGAGCTGGATCTGGCCGTCTTCATTGGCCAGGAGATAAGTCTTGGCGCCCTGAAGCACACCCAAACGTCCGCCCTGGAAGCGGGCGGCGTGTTGCTCGGGAAGGATGCCGTGACCGCCGGCTTCGACGCCAACCATCTGCACGTCCTTGTCATTCAGGAAGGGGTGGAAAAGACCGATGGCATTGCTGCCGCCGCCCACGCAGGCGATAAGGAGATGGGGTAGGCGTTCTTCGCGCTCAAGAATTTGGCGGCGGGCTTCGATGCCAATGACGCGGTGAAAGTCCCGCACCATCATGGGGTAGGGGTGCGCGCCATAGGCGGTGCCCAGGATGTAATGCGTGTTGCGCACGTTCGTCACCCAGTCGCGCATGGCTTCGTTGACGGCTTCTTTGAGAGTGGCCTGGCCGGCAGTAACGGCGCGCACCTCGGCGCCGAGAAAGCGCATGCGGGCGACATTCAGGGCCTGACGTTCCATGTCGACCTTGCCCATGTAAATGACACACTCCAGTCCGGCGCGTGCGGCGACCGTGGCCGTGGCCACACCGTGCTGGCCCGCGCCCGTTTCGGCAATGATGCGTTTTTTGCCCAGCCGTTGTGCCAGGAGGATCTGGCCGACGGCGTTGTTGATCTTGTGGGCACCGGTGTGAAGGAGGTCTTCCCGCTTCAGGTAAATTTTGGCACCGCCGAGTTTTTCCGTCCAGCGCTCAGCGAAGTAGAGAGGGGTCGGCCGGCCCACATACTCGGCGAGCACCTGATTCAGCTCGCGCTGGAATTCGGGATCCTGTTTGGCGCGCTCATACTCGGCGGTCAGTTCCTGCAGTGCCGCCATGAGCGTCTCAGGGACAAACATGCCGCCGTAGGGGCCGAAATGGCCGTGCTCGTCGGGCAGGGTGGCGGCATCGGGAGTGTGGGTCGCGTTCATGGGGAGGAGAGGATAGTACAACTCCGGAGGTCACACAACGGGATGATGAAGCGGTGACAGGAGGGTGGATCGTGTCTTAAATTCTACGCATGAGCACGACGCCCCGGCCCTGGATCATTGCCGAAACGAACTGGAAACAGGTGAAAAGCACGGCCTACGAGGTGGCAGTGCTGCCCATGGGGGCGACGGAGGCTCACAACTGGCATCTGCCATACGGCACGGACAATTTCCAAAATGAAGCAATTTGCGCAGAGGCGGGACGCATCGCCTGGGAGAGTGGAGCCAAGGTCGGCATTCTGCCCAATATCCCCTTCGGTGTGCAGACCGGGCAACTGGACATCCCGTTCTGCATCAACATGAATCCCAGCACGCAGTTCCTCCTGCTGAACGATGTGGTGGCGTCGCTGGCTGGCGTGGGCATTCCGAACCTCGTCATCTTCAATGGCCACGGCGGAAACGACTTCAAGCAGATGCTGCGGGAACTCCAGGCGAAGTGGCCGGGCATTTTCCTGAGCACGGTATTTTGGCCTCATGTGGATCCGGGCACAGATCTTTTTGAACTGCCGGGTGACCATGCGGACGAAAAAGAGACCAGCTTGATGCTGCATCTGCTTCCGGATTGGGTGCTGCCCAAAGGTGAGTGGGGGAGTGGCAAAACGCATGGCTGGAAGCTTGCCGCGCTGCGGGAAAAATGGGCCTGGGCGCAACGGGCCTGGACTCAGGCAACGGAGGATACGGGTGCCGGTGATCCCAGCCGGGCCACTGAAGAGAAAGGACGAATTTACTTTGAGAGCCTGACGCGGAAGTTTGCGCAATACCTTGTTGATTTGGCTGCGCTCAAAGGCGGCGGACTGTATGAGCCGTGAGGAGAGGGCGACGCTCAGTTCAAAGGCGTCTGGGGCACTTTCACAAACTGGGTGGTATCGTAGCCCTTGGCCTTTAGCCGCTGGAGGATTTCCTGGTATGTTTTTTCATCCAAAGTGGGTTTGCGGCTGATGACCCAGCCTAGTTTTCGTGAGGGATATCCCAAGGCGCCCCACTGGTAATTGGGATCCAAATCGACGATGAGATAGGAGACACGAAACGGCCAGAGAAGTTGGACGCGCCATTCGGCATTCGTCTTCTTATCATGCACCCAGGCGAGGCTTTTCCATTCCTGCACGGGAGCATCCAGGGTCTTTTTGCGGTAGAGGAAATAGTTATCGATCTTCCCGTCGGGCCGCAGTTGGTAACGGTCCACGGTGCCGACTTTGCCTTTCTCCAAGGCATACGGGATGTGGGCGATGATGTACCAGTCTCCCATAAAACGTGGCAGATCCACATGGGACACCGTCTGGAGGGGAGGGGCTTTGGAAGAGTTCATGGAGGTCGAGCAGGCAGCCGTGGAGGCAAGCAACAGGACAGCGAGAAAGCGCGTGAACGGCATGTCACGGAATCGCGGGTGCCAGTGATGCAGGAGGCACGAGATTGCCCCGTTGAGAGCATCAGGCTGTGCTCATGGCTCTTTTTCACCTGCAGAACGAAGCGGCATTTTCCTTGTAGCCTTTGGCGGCCTGAGGCATCTGATAGGCTGTCATGTCGTCTTCCGCCCAGCCCTCGCTTTTTGATGCCTTGGGCGAGCAAGCCCAGGAGCCGGTAGCGGTGACGGGGCGGGCTGCTGTGGCCCGGGTTATGTTGGAAGAAACGTCTCTGGAGCTGGACTACGCCATTCCAGAGGAGTTGGCGGATCGGGTGCAGCTTGGCTCGCGGGTGCATGTGCCGTTACAGGGGCGTCGGGAGCATGCCGTCGTGATCCAACTGGACCCGGAAGGCGCCTACAGCGGCAAGATGAAGCCGATTTTCGAGACCATCGGGAAGAAGGCTGTCTTCAGTGAAAACCTGCTGAGGCTGGCTCACTGGGTCGCGAGTTATTACCTGGCGCCGTTGCGGTTGGTGTTGCGTTCCATGTTGCCGGAGGCGGTGCGGTCAAAGCCTGAGTCGTTCTTGTCGGACAGTCATCTCTCGCTCGTGCAGACGCTGGACGAAGCGGCCATGGGGAAGCTGCGCAAGAGCGCGCCGGTGCAGGCCCGCATTATCGAATTGATGCAAGCAGCAGGCGGAGAGATCACCTTGAGCGAGCTGCGCAAAGAGCTGCCGCGCGCCGTGACCAGTGTTCACGTGATGGTGAAACGGAACATGATCACGCGCAGTGAGATCCGAGTGGAGCGCGATCCGTTTGAAGAGGATGAGTTTCTACCGTCCAGCCCACTCACGCTGACGGAAGAGCAGTCCACTGCTTTTCAGGAGGTGCTCAAGGCATTGGCGCAGGGCGCTGAATCAAAGCCCATCTTGCTGCACGGAGTCACAGGTAGTGGCAAGACCGAGGTCTATTTGCAGGCGATCGCACACGTGTTGGAAAAAGGCCAGACTGCGTTGGTGCTGGTGCCCGAGATTAGCCTGACGCCGCAAACGATTGAGCGGTTTAAGAGCCGATTCTCTGAGCAGCGGCAAAGGATCGCGGTGCTGCATAGCCATCTTTCTGAAGGCGAGCGGCATGACGAGTGGTTCAAGATTCACGAAGGCCGCGCGGATGTGGTCATCGGTGCGCGTAGCGCCATCTTCGCACCGCTGGAAAATCTGGGAATCATCGTTGTGGATGAAGAGCACGAACCCAGTTACAAGCAGGATGAGAACCCACGGTATCATGCGCGTGATCTCGCAATCGTGCGTTCACGCATGGAAGGCTGCGTTTGTTTGTTGGGTAGTGCCACGCCAAGTCTGGAGTCCTTTCAGAATGCCCAATCGGGGAAGTATTCCCTGCTGAAACTCACGCAGCGCACCGATGGAAAGTCTCTACCACTCATTCGTCTGGTGGATTTGCGGACGGAGAAACGCAAGACCAAAGAGGGCTTTAGTATCCTGAGCGAAAAGCTGCGGATGGCCATCCAGGGCCGCCTGGATCGCGGCGAGCAGTCCATTCTCTTTCTGAACCGGCGTGGCTTTAATACGGCGCTTTCCTGCCTGCAATGTGGCGCGACTTGCGAGTGCTCCGACTGCTCAGTTGCCTACACGTATCACAAGATTGACGAGCGGCTCATCTGCCACGTTTGCGGGCAGCGCAAAGTTCCGCCGAAACGCTGCGAGGCCTGTGGTGAACCGACGCTGACTTATGGCGGCTTCGGCACCGAACGCGTGGAGGCAACTATTCGCGCCGTATTTCCTTTTGCGCGTCTGGCGCGCATGGATACCGACATTCTCCAACGGAAGCATCAGTTGCGGGACACGCTCAAAGCCTTCAGGTCCCAGAAGCTGGATATCCTCATTGGCACGCAGATGATTGCCAAGGGGCTCGACTTTCCGAATGTAACGCTGGTCGGAGTTTTGAATGCGGATCTGTCTTTGAATCTGCCAGATTTCCGCGCGGCGGAGCGGACCTTTCAACTGCTCACCCAGGTCGCAGGCCGAGCAGGGCGGGGCGAAGTGAAGGGTGAAGTGTTTATCCAGACCTATGTGCCCCATCATCCCGCCATCCAGTTTGCCCGGCAGGGAGATTTCTACGGGTTTGCCGAGCAGGAAATGATGTTTCGGCAGGATGGGCCTTATCCGCCCTATCTCCATGTGGTGCTCATCGGCTGCCGTGGGAAGCAGGCGGCTCATGCTGAATTCGCGCTGCAAAATCTCGCGACGAAGCTGAGCAAAGTCTTACCCAGGGAAGTGATCCTGGGCGATCCCTGCCCGAGTTCTCTCGCAAAAGCTCACGGGCAATACCGTTTCCAGCTCATGTTGAGGACCACCAAAATCCGGCCCCTGCTTGCCGTCTTGCAACGCACCTTGTCCGAATTGACCCTGCCTGAAGAGATCATCATGACCTGTGACGTGGATGCGCAGACGCTGATGTGATTTGATAAAGGCCGAGTTCGCATAGGACGAACTGCTGTTAAGAGTTATGAAGATGTCCCAGACTCTTGCCAATCCTAACAGCTTTTGTTAAATCAGTGCTCGTGCCTGCAATTTCCCATGACCTGCCTTTCCTGCTGAAACTGCTGGATGACGACTCTCCCGTGGTTCGGGAAGCCGTTCGGGCTAAACTGGCCAGCATGCGGCGGGAGCTGCCGGGCTATCTTGCGAAGCTGACCGAACCGCTCAATGCCGAGCAGGAACGGCGCCTCTGTGAGATTCTCGCGCCCTTGGGCCGGGAAGAGCTGGAAGACTCCTGGCTGGCATGGCGCTGGCTTTCTTCTCCGGAATTACAGTTGGAAGACGCTCTGGGCCAGATATCCGCACTTCTGAGTGGTTGGCAGACTCGACCGGAGGAGTTGGGCAAAAAGCTCGACGCGCTTGCCGATGAAGCGAAGATTTTCCTCGAAGCCAATGAGCCGCGCAAACTCGCGGACTATTTGTTCGCTGGACGTGGGCCCGAGGCCCGGCTGCATGGGAACAGCAAAAACTATTACTCCGCGGATAACAGCAATCTCCTTTGGGTGCTGGCGCATGGCCGGGGAAATCCCATTTCGCTGGCCTGCATTTACATGCTGGTCGGCAAACGCCTCGAGATGAAAATTGAAGGCTGCAATTTCCCCGGGCATTTCCTGGCCCGCGTGGAGATGGAAGACAACATCTGGCTTGTGGACTGTTTTAACCGCGGCCGCTTCATGCTGGCCACCGATGTGGCCCGTCATCATCCGGCGGCGAATCCCGCCATGGAGGAAGTCATTCAGCAGCCAGCCAACGTGAATACCATCATCGCCCGAGTCCTGAGGAATCTGGACGAAGCCTACGAGCGGGAAGGGAACATGCAGCAGCGCCAGATCGTGCGCCGACTGATGCTGCGTTTGATGGAAGATTAGAGGAGCGCGGCTGTCCAAGCTGGGTGCGCTCCCTTCATTGTGACAATCCGGGTGTGAACACGATCTCGCTTGAGCCTGCGGGAAAGCGTGATTTCTTAGCTACCCTCTTTCCATTTCCCTGTCGCCATGTCCAAGCCCAAAGATAAATCCAAGTCAAAATCGAAGCCCAAGACCAAGGCCAGCTCCAAACCCAAGATCGTGCTCGCCTATTCCGGCGGCCTCGATACCTCGGTGCTGCTGTCCTGGATCAAAGAAACCTATGACGCCGATGTCATCGCCTTCTGCGCGAACATCGGTCAGGAAGAGGAATTGAAGGGCTTGGACAAAAAAGCGGAAAAGACCGGGGCGGCAGGCCTCTACATCGACGATCTCCAAGACGAGTTCGCGGAGGATTTCATCTATCCCATGATGCAGGCCGGTGCGATCTACGAAGGTCAATACTTCCTGGGCACCAGCATCGCGCGGCCGCTGATCGCGAAGCGCATGGTGGAAATCGCCCACAAAGAAGGCGCCACTGCCATTGCCCACGGCGCGACAGGGAAGGGGAATGACCAGGTGCGTTTTGAGCTGACGACTGCCGCATTGGCGCCCGAGTTGGACATCATTGCACCATGGCGGGACGAGCGATTCCGCACTCAATTCCCGGGGCGTGCCGAGATGATCGCGTATTGCGAAGAGAAGAATATCCCCGTCCAAGCGAGTGCAAAAAAGCCTTTCAGCATGGACCGGAACCTCCTGCACATTTCTTATGAAGCCGGGATCCTCGAGGACCCCTGGTTTGATGCAGGCGACATGAAGAACAAAGACTACTTTACCACGCTTTCCGTGTTCCCGGAAGATGCGCCGGACAAAGCGGAGTATGTGACTCTGGACTTTGAGCAGGGCAATTGCGTTGCGGTGAACGGCAAAGAACTCACGGCTCTGGCTGTGATGAAGCTCCTCAACAAACTGGGCGGCAAACACGGCGTGGGCCGCGTGGACATGGTGGAAAACCGCTTTGTCGGCATGAAGAGCCGTGGCGTGTATGAAACCCCAGGCGGCGCGATCCTGCACTTCGCCCATCGTCAGATGGAAAGCCTCACCATGGACCGGGAAGTGATGCATTTGCGTGACAGCCTCATTCCGAAATACGCCGAACTCGTCTACAACGGCTTCTGGTACGCACCCGAGCGTCTGGCCATCCAGGCCTTGGTGACGGAAAGTCAGAAAAACGTGAGCGGCTCCGTGCGCGTGAAGCTCTACAAGGGCGGCATCCACGCCGCCGGTCGCAAGTCCAAGGTCAGCCTCTATAATCCGCACATTGCGACTATGGAAGCCGATCCGACCAAGGCCTATAACCAGGACGATGCCACCGGTTTCATCCGGCTCAATGGCTTGCGCCTGCGTGTGAACTCGCAGGTCAATGGCCCGGCGAACTTAGGTGACAATTCCTAAGCGCGACCGCTTGGCGACTTGTGTAAACCTTTAGCCTGTGGGCATTATTTCCCGATGCACCACAGGTTCATATATCCACGGATATAGAGCTGCCCGTCTGAGACGGCGATGGAGGCGATGACGCGCTCGCCGAGGGAATTGGTGGCCAGCAACGCGAAGGTAGGACTCGCCTTAAACACAAAGGCGTCTCCGCCCTGATTCACGGCATAGAGTTTATCTCCGCTGCGCACGAGCGAGGACCAATTTTGACTGGTGGGACCCGGGCCGCGTAGCCGTTCCTGCCAGAGGAGGTTGCCGTCTTTCAAACTGCGGCATTCCGCGATACCACCATCACTCAGGATGTAATGGTGCCCCTCATAAACAACCCCTGAGCCAATGCGCTGGCTGACCTTAGGTAAGAACCAGACGCGATGGGAATCGGTCACATCCCCTTTGCCGCCGGTCTTCACCGCCAGAGCAGCCCCACCGTAGCCACACATGGCGATCAAAGTGTCGCCGTCGGTCAGGAGTGAATTATACACCAAATTGGTTGGGCCAGCGCAGGTCCAGAGTTCTTTGCCTGTCTGAGGATCAAGAGCGCAGACCCGATTGGGATAAGCGATACAAAGTTCCTCACTGCCTGCAGCGTTTTTCACGAGCAGGGGGTCGCACCAGGAGCCCAGCCATTTTTTGCTGGCTCCTTCACCGGCGTTCCCACCGGGTTCTTTGTGTTCCCAAATCGTCCGACCTGTCTTCTTGTCGAAGCAAAGGAGACGCGTGTTTTCGCCGGGTCCGAAGTTATAGAAGACCCGATCTCCCGCGATGACGGGAGATGAGCCATAACCCCAGATGTGGCGCAGTTCGCCAAGATCGGTGCGCTTCCAGAGTTCCTTGCCTTGGAGATCGTAAGCAAACAAACCAGCGGAGCCAAAGGCCACGATGACGCAGGTGCCATCCGTAACCGGCGATGCGGAAGCGTAGGGATTGGTCGCATGTGTCAGTTCCTTGGTTTCCTGCACCACTTCCTTGCGCCACAGTTCCTTGCCGGATTTCTTATCCAGACATAGCAGCAAACGTTTGTCCTCTTTCTCCAGGGCCTGAGTCAGGAAGAGTTTGTCTCCCCAGATGATGGGAGTGGAATTACCACGCTCCGGCAGGCGGACCTTCCACTTCACGTTGGAGGAGGCAGCGTCCCACTTGAGCGGCAGATCCGTTTCATCTGTGGTACCGTCCTGGTGAGGGCCGCGCCAGTTTGGCCAGTCAGCCGCGCTGGCGAGAGCGCAAGACCAGAAGACGAGACTGAATCCCGCCACGGTCGCGCGGCGGCTATATGAAAAGAGCGAGGGCATGACGGAGATTGTCTAATGATTAGCCGCGGACGTCGTAGCACAGCACGAGTTCCTGATCGCGGAGATACAGCTTTCCGCCACTGACAACTGGATGCACCCAGATTCTCCCATCGGGGCTGCGTTGCTGGGTTTGCGGATCGAGAATGAAGCGGCCCTTTTCCGTCCATCCCTCGGGAGAAGCCTCGATGAGCACCACGGTGCCCGTCTTTTCTTCCAGAAGATAGAGCATGCCATCCGCGCAGTGAATGGCGCCTTTACCGAGGGCTTTTTCCTGCCATTGCACTTCACCCGTCTTGAAATCCTGGCAGGTCCAGCCGCCCTTGTCCGAGAAACCATAGAGGTGATTGCCCACCAGGATCACGCCGCCATGATGATTAACCATGTTCGTGTTTTCATACACGATCTTCGGACTTTTCATGTCCTTGATGTCGATGAGCATGCAGCCCGCACCGTAACCGGCGGAAACATAAACGAACCCGTCCTTGTAGATAGGCGTAGGAATAACCGCTGTGCGCCCTGCCGGAAAATCCTGCGTCCACAAGACATCACCCGTGCTCGCGTCGATACCAGCCACCTTCGTCGTGGTGCGTTGGATGTATTGACGCTTCCCGCCATGGTCCGCGACAATGGCCGAGGAATACTGCGCCACATCGGTCCAGTCCTTGGATTGCCAGATCGCCGTGCCCTTCAGCTTATCAAGCGCCAGCACTGTGCCCTGCGCGCCGCCAGGCGTGCAGATCAATTTATCGCCATCCACCAGCACGCTTTCGGTGTAGCCCCAGTTCTGAACCTTCCCGCCGAAATCATTGACCAGGTTCACCTTCCACTTCGCTTTGCCATCTGCTTTACCGACGCACACTAGGTCGCCTTTACCGCCCAGGGCATAAACGAAGTCACCATCCACCGTGGGAGAGGAACGTGGGCCGTCTCCCCACTTGTTGGCGTAACGTGGCCCGACCGGTGCACGCCATTTTTCCTTCCCGTCGGAGGTAGTCACCGCCACGAGGAATTCTTCGCCGTCATCATTCGCGCCCATGGTGTAGAGCGTATCGCCGACGACCGCGAAGCCCGAGTAGCCCAGTCCGGCTTTGTCATAAACCCAAAGCTTTTTCGGACCGCTAGTTGGCCAGGTTTTGAGAAGCCCTGTCTCCGTCTGGACGTCCATGCGGTCGGCCCCACGGAAGGTTGGCCAGTCTTTGGCGTTAAGCGGGAATAGTACGAAAGTAACAGCAGCAAAGGGTAGGCAGGCAAAACGGGCTCTCATAAGGGCATAACGGATGTAAACCCTTCATTTTGCACATTTGAGTGACGGATTGCTACTCAGAACGCATTTTCGAGGATTTGCCCCGTACTTGCTTCCCGGCCGGTCTGGTGCATGTTAAGCGCCTTTTTTGAATTTTCTGTTTCCCTGCATTCATGAGCGATTTGACCGACGAAAACATTGAAACCCCTGTCACCGAAGGACAGGACACCACGCCCGAGCCCATCGTGGAGGCTGGCGATGAAGTGACAGCCCCTGATCCGCTGGCGGAAGCCCGTGCGGAGGCTGACAAATGGAAAGACATGGCTCTGCGCGGTGCCGCAGAACTCGATAACTACCGCAAACGCGCCTCCCGCGATCTGCAGGAAGCGCGTGCGTATGGCAACGCGGATTTGCTGCGCTCCCTGCTGCCCATCCTCGACAACTTCGAAATGGGCTTGGAAGCCGCCAGAGCGGAAAATGAGAAGAGCATGATCTACATGGGCCTGAGCATGGTCCGCCGCCAGATCAGCGACTTCCTTAAAGAAAACGGTGTCGATGAGGTGAAGGCTGAAGGGTTGCCCTTTGATCCCCACATGCATGAAGCGGTGAGCCATGAGCCCAGTGATGAAGTGGCGGACGGTTCCGTGCTCCGTGTCCTGCGCCGGGGCTTCAAGCTCAAAGATCGTCTGCTCCGTGCGGCTGCTGTGTCCGTATCCAGTGGTCCTGCTGACAAAGCGGCGGTCTAATTTCCTCCATTCCCGAAATGTCCAAAAAGCGCGATTACTACGAAGTCCTCGGAATCTCCAAGAGTGCCACTCAGGATGAAATTAAGAAGGCCTACCGCAAGCTCGCGGTGCAGTACCATCCGGACAAAAATCCCGGTGATACGACTGCGGAAGACAAGTTCAAGGAACTTGGCGAAGCCTATGACATTCTGAGCGATGAGCAGAAGCGCGCGGCCTATGACCGCTATGGTCATGCGGCCTTCTCCAGTGGCATGCCGGGAGGCGGCGCCGGTGGTGGTGGTTTCCACGACCCCTTTGATATTTTCAAAGAGGTCTTTGGTGGTGGTGCTGGCGGCGGCGGAGCGGACATCTTTGAAACGTTTTTCGGCGGCGGCGGTGGCCGTCGCTCCAAGCGGGCAGACGGACCTCAACGCGGCAGTGATTTGCGCTATGGCCTGGAGGTCACCCTCGAGGAGGCAGCCAAGGGCACGGAAAAGGAATTGGAGTTCGAGCGTCTTGTCAGTTGCGGCAAGTGCTCCGGCAGTGGCTCGAACAGCGGCGGTGGTACGAAAACCTGCGGCACCTGCGGTGGCGTAGGTCAGGTCGTTAGCTCCCGAGGCTTCTTTCAAGTACAGCAAACCTGTCCTCAGTGCTCTGGCACCGGTCAGACCATCTCCGATCCTTGCAAGCAATGCCACGGCGCCGGTCGTGTGAAGGATCGCACGCGCATCCGGTTGAAGATTCCTGCAGGCATTGAAGAGGGGGCACGTCTGCGTTCCTCTGGCAATGGCGATGCCGGGACACGTGGGGGGCCGCATGGCGATCTTTACGTGGTTATCCAAATCCGTCCGCACGATGTCTTTGAGCGCGACGGCCACGATCTGCACTGCGAAGTGCCGATGTCATATCCGGTTGCGGCGCTGGGTGGCGAATTGCCCGTGCCAACGCTGGATGGAAGAGCGAACGTCAAGGTGCCTGCGGGTACGCAAAACGGTGCGAAGTTCCGCCTCCGCGGCCAGGGCCTGAAGCATCTGGATAGCGACCGCAAGGGCGACCTCTATGTCCACGTCCAGATCGCGGTGCCAACCAAGTTGAATGCCGAGCAGAAAGAGAAGCTGGCGGAGTTCTCAAAGGTGCTGGGGGAAAATCAGTCTCCCATGCACGAGTCATTCCTGGAAAAAGCGAAACGCTTCTTCTTTTAAGTTAGGCAGGTCTTGAAAAGCAGGCGTCCGCTCGCAACGGACGCTTGACAAGGGTAGCGTTGGATATTCGACTGCGAGCATGAAGCAATCGCATCGCTATCTGTCATTCCTCGCCGCCAGCCTTTTGGCTGCGGGCTCCGTTTTTGCCGCCGATCCCATCCCTGACAGCGTGAAGCAGGGTGGCTTTGCGGTCGGACCGCAAGCCTACTCGTTCAAGCAATTCACGGCCTTTGAGGCAGTGGAAAAAGCCGAGGCCGCCGGCGCCAAGTGCATCGAGTTTTATCCCGGCCAGAAGCTGAGCCCGGAAAAGCCCGATGCCAAGCTGCACCACACCATGAGCGACGAAGATTTCGCGGCGGTACAGGCGAAGCTTTCGAAGCACGGTGTTACTGCGGTCAACTACGGCGTGGTCGGCGGTAAGGATGAAGCGGAATGGCGCCAGATCTTTGAATTCGCCAAGAAGCTGAAGCTCTACGCGATCACCACGGAAGATGTGAAGAACATCGACATCATCGAAAAGCTCGTAAAAGAGTTCGATATCAAGGTCGGCTATCATGAGCACGCCAAGCGTCCCCTCGACCGCAGCTATGAGCTCTGGGACCCAAACTTTGTGGCGAAACTGGTCAAGGATCGTGACCCACGCATCGGTGCCTGCGCTGACACCGGTCACTGGCAGACGAGCGGACTCAAGCCCGTCGAGTGCCTCCAGATCCTCAAGGGCCGCATCATCAGCAGCCACTTGAAGGAGCGTGAGAAGATCGGCGAAAAGCTTCCTGACATGGTCTATGGCACCGGCGCTAGCGACATCGCAGGTTGCCTCGGCGAACTCCGGGCTCAGGGCTTCAACGGGAACATTTCGATCGAGTATGAAAACAAGTGGGAAGACAACGTGCCCGACATTAAAAAGTGCGTCGAGTTCGTGAAGGCCTGGGGCGAAAAGAATCCCTGATCCCCACTAAAAGTTTAACTCTCCGAGGCCGCAGTTCCCGTCGTGGGACTGCGGCTTCGTTGTCTTGTGACGGATTAGACAGTTCGAGACACTTTGCGCCTTGGCCGCTTCCGTGCTCCATTCAGGGAAATCATGGTAAAATCCCGGCACTTCGATGTCATCATCCTCGGCGGCGGTTTTGCCGGAGTCTACTGCGCCCAACGCCTGCAAAAGCGGCTCTCGGGTACACGCAAAACCGTGGGGATCATTGCAAATGAGAACTACATGGTGTTCCAGCCGATGCTGGCGGAAGTCGTGGGCGGATCCCTGGCGCCACGGCATGTAGTAAATCCGATCCGCCTACTGTGTGAAGGCGCAGAGGTCTTCAAAGGCGCCGTAACCAAGGTGGATATCGCGGCGAAGGCTGTGACCATCGACGGTGGTCTCTCGGCCGGTTCGGTTACCTTTTCTTATGACCATCTCATGATCAGCCTGGGCGCGGAGGTGGACCTCAGCCGCATTCCCGGCATGAGCGAACACGCCTTCCTCGTGCGGAACGTGGGTGATGCCATGAAGCTGCGAGCGAGCATCATCGCCCGAATGGAAGAGGCAAACCTGATCACGGACCCAAAGGTCCTGCGGCAGGTGCTGAGTTTTGTCGTCGTGGGCGGAGGTTACTCGGGTGTGGAAACTGCCGGCCAGATCATGGATTTGCTGCGCTCCATGTGCGGCTTTTACGAGAATGTGCGCCCGGAAGATTTCAGCGTGACGCTGATCCACAGTGGCGACCGACTGCTGCCAACCCTGTCCGAGAGCCTGGCCATTTACACAGGCGAGCAGCTCCAGCACATGGGCGTAAAGTTGATCTTGAAGTCCCGTGTGAAGGCCGTCACCGCGCAGACCGTGGTGCTGGCAGATGGAACAAAACTTGATGCCACGGCGGTGATTTGCACCGTTGGAAACGCCCCGCACCCCATCATCATGGAGCTGGGTGCATCCGGTGCTTTACCCGTGGAAAAAGGCAATGTGACGGTGGAAGACACCGGCCGGATTCCCGGACATCAAAATGTCTGGGCTGCGGGCGACTGCTCGCGTTTTCCGATGATTACCGGCGGGTTTTGTCCCCAGACGGCCCAGTTCGCCTACCGGCAAGGTCAGACCGTGGGAGACAACATTGCCGCGAGCCTGATCGGCGGGGAATTGAAGCCCTTTAAGTTTAAGGGACTTGGAGAGCTAGCCTCTATTGGTCACCGCACCGCAGTGGCGGAAATCTTCGGACTGCGTTTCTCAGGCTTCATCGCCTGGTTCATGTGGCGCAGCATTTACCTCATGAAGCTGCCGGGTCTGGACCGGAAGCTCCGTGTCATGAGCGAGTGGACCTTTGATCTCTTCTTCCCGCGCGACATCAATTTGCTGACGCCGCGTTATTCCTCGCCCATGGAGGAGATGCACCTGGAGCCGGGAGATCCGCTCTTCCTCGCCGGGGAACCTGCCTTCAGCTTTTACGCAGTGAAGAGCGGCCGGGTGGACATCACGGATACCGACGGGACTTTGGTAAAAGCAGCCTGCACGGGCGATCATTTTGGCGAGCGTGCGCTGCTGGAGGATCACATCTGGCGCTACAATGCCACTGCAAAAGAAGCCTCCACGCTAGTGGCCATTGATGAGCGCACTTTCCAGAAACTGATCAGTTCCTTTGGCTCACTCAACAAGCTGTTTACCAAGACGGCCGAGACCTACGACAGCCGGAAGGAGATTTCTCACGTGATGGAGAAGTTGCCCGAGCGTGCCCGCGGCGGCAAAGCCAAGGATCTGATGATGTCCCCGGTGGCCTACATCCGCGAAGACGCCTCGTTGGAGGAAGCCCTGCAACTCTTCACCAAAGAACGGCACAGCAGCTATCCCGTGGTCAACGCGGAAGGCTGTGTCACAGGCGTCCTGCGGCGCAATGAAGGCTACGAATGGCTCAAGCACCATGCCATTGACGAAGCCGTGAGCGTCAAGGATTTGCCGATCAAGCCTGGCCTGCTTATCAAGGTAGACATGCCATTGCCAGAGGTGTTTGAGACCCTCATCCGCACGGGTGCCAGCAAGGCAATCGTGGTGGATGAAGGTAAGAAGCCTGTGGGAATGCTCACCCTCTTTGACCTTCTGACCGCGAGAGCGCCCCAGCCTCCGACGCATCCGGCGGCAGTCAAAGTCGAGGAAGCCTTGCCAGTGATGTAAGTCTCGCTAGAGCTTACCTGGCCTTATGGCTCCTTCCTCCGTGCTTGCCTATTATCTTCACGACCTCAGCCCGTACGTTGTCCGGTTCTCGGACAGCATTCCCCCCGTCCATTGGTATGGATTGGCCTATGTTTTGGGATTTTTCGCAGGCTATCTCTTGCTGTCTCGCATGGCCCGGCAGGGTTATGGTCAGCTCAAGGAAAATCAGGTAGCGGATTTCATCACCTATGCGGCGCTTTTCGGCGTCGTTCTGGGTGGACGACTGGGTTACATGCTGCTCTACAACTGGGACGGGTTTGTAGAAAACCCGCTCAGTATTGTGAAACTACAGGACGGGGGCATGGCCAGCCACGGAGGCATCGCTGGCTTGGCCATTTACACGCTGGTCTACGCCCGCTTGCACAAGATTTCCTGGACCGCCTTGGGTGACAATCTTGTGGTGGTCGCACCCATCGGCCTCTTCTTTGGCCGAATTGCGAATTTCATCAATGGCGAACTCTTTGGCCGGATCACCTCCGTGCCATGGGCGATGAAGTTTCCCACGGAGATAAACGAAGAGACCTTTGTGCCCGCCACGGCGCCGACCTTTCCTTTAGATGCGCTCATAGGAAATCGGCATAGCCACGAGATCGTCGAAGCCGTCTCCGCCCTACCGAATGGTAGGGAAGCGCTCGCTGCCATTTTGCATCCCCGCCATCCTTCGCAACTCTACGAAGCCGCCCTGGAAGGCCTGTTCCTGTTCGTCGTGCTTTACTTCGTGCGCACCCGCTCCAAAAACCTACCAAATGGCCTGCTCACGGCGCTCTTTTTCATCCTCTACGCTGTCGTGCGGATTCTCGGTGAAAACTTCCGTGAACCGGACTCCAGCCTCATCATGGGCATCACGAAAGGGCAGTTCTACTCGCTCTTCATGATTCTGATCGGTTTGGTTTTCGGAGCCTTTGCGTACGGGCAATGGCGAAAGAAGAAGCTCGCATGAAACAGCTTCGAGCCATGAGTGTCTCATGGTAGCATGCCTGTTATGAAAGCCCCCCACGCCATCGCTGCGGCCGCTTGGTGTCTTTGCGTCTTCCAAGCGGGAGCGGAGGCGCCGAAGCCGCAGATTCTGTCCACCGCAGTGGCAGTCGCTGAGCCGACGGACTTCGTCCGCTTTGTGGAAGATGCCAAGGGAGCACAACTGCAGACGGGTATCACCACCTACCGGAATACCCAGGGTGTGACGGTGGATTTGATAGGCGCCATCCACATCGCAGACGCAGCGTATTACGATGATCTGAATGCCAAATTCCCCGCCTACGATGCGGTGCTCTATGAGCTGGTAGGTGGACCGATCAATGTCCGGGAGGCAAGATCAGAAGAAGACAAAAAGGCTGTGGGAAAGCTGGCCTGGCTTCAGACCCTTTTTGAGAAGATGCAGAAAGCGCTCGCCTTGAAAGGGCAGCTCGAGGGCATCGATTATCACGCCAAAAATTTCGTCCATGCCGACATGACGCTCCGGCAATTCTCCGCGGCACAGGAAGAAAAGAACGAAGGCTTTTTAGCCCTGTGGTTGAAAGCGGTAAAAGTGCAATTGGAGCAACCGGAACTGACGACCAATCAGCCCGGCCTGTTGAAGATTCTGGAGATCTTGCTGCGGTCAGATAGCCCCACGGAATTGAAGCGCATCATCGGCAGGACGTTCGACAGTGTGGAAGCCATTATGACAGGACTAGAGACGGGCGATGGCACCGTCATCATCAGTGAGCGGAACAAGGTCGCGCTGAAAGTTCTGCAATCGGAGATCAAGGCTGGCAAAAGGAAGCTCGCGATTTTCTACGGCGCAGCTCACATGCCGGATATCGAGAAACGCATGCTGGCTTCAGGCTACACAAAACAGAGCACGGTGTGGATGACCGCGTGGGCATTGCCACCCGAACCGATCACACCTTCGAAACCCGCTGCAACACCGCCCGCTCCGCCACGTTCAGATTCATCCAAACCCGATGCTACCCCTGTCCCGTCCCAGCTGTGAACAAAAACCATCTCCGCCGAACTACTTTAGGCTGGGTCGCGAGGGGTTGCTAAGTCTGGGTTTGGCGTTGCTGCTGGTGTCCTGTGGAGACAACCGGGAAGCTTCCGGACCCAAGTTCGTTTCAGCGGAACCGCCGAGTCCCAACCCTGCCGGCATGGTATGGATCAGAGGTGGTGACGCTCTGATGGGATCCAACTACGCGCCCAATGAAGGGCCCGTGCATGAGATTTCCATTGATGGGTTCTGGATGGATGAGCACGAGGTTACCAATGCCGAGTTCGCCGCTTTCATTGAGGCGACCAAGTATGTGACGCTGGCTGAACGCGTGCCTAAGCTCGAAGATTTTCCCGAAGCCAGCCGTCCCTACATTCGCCCTGATCAGCTGCAGGCTGGAGCGATTGTTTTCACTCCGCCTGCTCAAGCGCCTCAGAATCTGGACAACTTTCTCTCGTGGTGGCGTTACGTGAATGGAGCCAACTGGCGGAACCCGGAAGGCCCCGGCAGTAGCATCACGGATCGCATGAACTACCCGGTTGTCTGTGTTGCTTGGGAAGACGCCGCTGCTTATGCAAAGTGGGCGGGCAAACGTCTGCCCACTGAAGCGGAATGGGAGTATGCCGCTCGTGGCGGCGTGGGCCCGAAGAACAAGACCTTCACTTGGGGTGAAGACGGCGAAAAGCGCGTGAAAATGGCGAACACTTTCACCGGCCCTTTCCCCGTGGATGACAAAGCCTTGGATGGCTTCAAAGGCGCTGCTCCAGTGAAGACCTATCCTCCGAATGAATTCGGCCTCTATGACATGGCAGGCAATGTTTGGGAGCATGTCGCAGACTGGTACACCCCCAATTACTTCAGCCAGAGTCCCAAGTTGAATCCCCCGGGTCCAGACACGAGTTACGATCCCGCAGAACCTGGCACGCCGAAGCGCGTCATCAAAGGGGGCTCGTATTTGTGCAGCCCCATCTACTGCACCGGCTACCGCCCCAGTGCCCGCATGATGACCTCTCCCGACACGGGCGCGGATCATACGGGCTTTCGTTGTGTGAAGTCGCCTTAAGATACCCAACACACGTGACTGACTCGCACGCTCATCTCGCCTCCAATCAATTCATTCAGGATCTGCCTGACATCATCACTCGTGCCCGCGATGCCGGAGTGACTCGCATCATTTGTGTCGGCACCACGCTTCAGGATGCACCACGCGTCCTCGAGATCGCAGACACTCACGACTTCGTCGAGGCCACGGTGGGCATTCATCCCTGTGATGCCGATACCGTTCCGGATGATTCCTTCATCGACGAACTCCGGCGATTTGCGGCGCATCCGAAGGTCGTTGGCATTGGCGAGATCGGTCTCGACTTCTATCACAAGCCACCTGAGGGCTACACCCTGGACCAGTGGAAGGGGCATCAGGCTTTTGTGCTGGAGCGCCAACTCGAACTAGCTGCTGAACTGGACCTCAATGTCGTGCTGCACAGCCGCGAAAGTTTCGATGAACTCGTGACTCAAGTGCTGCCTTGGTCGGGCAAACTGAGAGGCGTCTTTCATTGCTTCACCGGCACGGCGGACCAAGCTCTTCCGCTCATCGATAAAGGACATCTCGTCAGCTTCACCGGTATCGTCACCTTTAAGAACGGCCAGATCATCCAAGACTGCGCAAAGGCGATGCCGTCAGATGGCTTCATGCTGGAAACGGATTGCCCGTACCTGGCGCCGATGCCGCACCGTGGAAAGCGCAACGAACCGGCCTATGTGGCTAAGACCGCCGCTTTTGTCGCTGAGTTGCGCGGCATTTCGTTGCTTGAACTAGAAGCGCAAACCGACACCACGGCGCGGGGTTTCTTCCGGCGCGGCAAGGTCACTTCAAACTGAGCAAATACGCCATCAGATCGTAGAGGTCGCTTTCAGGCAAGACATCACCAAAGCCCGGCGGCATTAGCGAGAAAGGCGACTCCTGGTCTGAGATAATTTGATCGCGAGCGACCGATTGTTCCTGCCCTGCCGCATCGGCCATGATGAGCTTTCCAGCCTGCTCGCGGCGGATGAGACCTGTCACCAAACTCTCATCCTTCAGTTTCAGAATATGCAGACGGAAAGCCGGATCCACCGCACGGTTCGGATCAAGCACATCTTCGAGAAGCCGCTCCAACCCACGTGCGCCGATGCCGTCCAGTTGAGGACCCACGAGATTTCCCGTAATCCCAACTCGATGGCAAATGAGGCAGGTATTCGCAAAGATCTTTTCCCCCTGCTCCGCATCACTCTTGGTCGCTGCAAATCCTTTCAGCCGGGCCTGGATGAGCTCCGCCAGGACAGCATTTTCAGGTGGCAGATTTTTGATGGCGGCATCCAGTTGTTGGGTGATGTCCCCGTCGCCCAGAGTCCTTAGCTTTCCACTCACCACAGGATCGGCCAGAACCTTGGCCGAAGCGGACTTCAGCAGAATTCGGGCACCTTTCCGGCTCTCACTCAAGATGGTTGCCAGCTTCACTTGCGACCGGAATGGCCGGGATCGGAATAACTCCGCCAGCACTGAACTTGCATGCCCCGGATCATCGATGATCTGGAATGCCTGTTTGGCGAATTCCACATCGCGGGCCAGAAGGATGACGCCCGGTGCAACTGCTTTGTCTGGTGCGAGCAGTTCAGCTAAGGCAGAGCGAGCCTCCAGACCCAGCATCGCTTTCTCAGGCAGACGTGAGAGCTGTTCCCGCAGCGGAGTCCAGCCAAGCGCTTTCGCCAGCCACGATAGATGAATGATGTCTTTTTCGCGTGCACCTTTGCCAAGCGGAATACTCACCAGCGGCGGCTCGAAACCTCCGGCGGCGAGCCATGCATAAGCCCCGCCGTCATCACCATCAGTTAGTTCGAAATAAACATGAGGCGCAGGATATTCCGACGGATTGTTGCCATCAAATGTCCAGGTGATGCGCACTGCCGTATCATTCCTCGGAGGATAAGTGCGGGCCAATTCGTCTCCGTTATCCTCGCGCACCAGACGAACGAGATTCTTCTGGTGCGGCGGCATGGTGGGGAACCCTGCATGCCCCGCCAGCCAAAAACTAATCTGCTTCGGCAGCATAAATGGTGGCGAACGAAGCGTGCCCGTCAGCGTTTCACTCACGCCGAAGTGACTGTCCCAGAAAACGGCGGTGCTTCCATCCTCACAAGGGCGTGAGGTGCTATTCCAGGGATTAGCGGATCGAGTCCCAGGCGAAGCAATGGCATTCCATGAAAGAGCGGCATCTGTAATCAGGCGACTCGCAGCTTCATTCGCCAACTGTTGCAACCAGGCAGAGGCCGATGCATTCCCTCGGATCGCATCCGGCGAGCTCTTCGCGATCACCGCGCAAAGTTCAAGCTGCCTGGCAGGATCGTTATCGAAGCGCTCACGTACAAACTTCAGCAGGTGGCCTGCTTCCTCTGTCGCCAAATGCCGCGCAATATGCACGACCGCAGACTGAAATAGCGAATCCCCCTGAGCGCTGCCTGAACCATCTGGCGATGGTGCATCGTCGGAGATCGCCGCGTGAAGCCAAGCCGCCGAGGCAGCGCTTGGGATGCTGATAGCAGAACGAAACAAGTCTTCGCGAAGCCCATTGCTGCTTTTCGGAACAGGCAAAGCATCAAAGCCGCCCGTCTCACTCAAAACGGACTGCGCGGCAAGTTTCCACACATGCTTCAACGTCGCGTCTCCCGACGGGATGCCGTCATAAATGGCCAGCAGAGGGTGTCGCCAGGATATAGCCGGATGCTTGGCAATCGCTTCCAAAGCCGCGCGGAGCACTATGGCGTCCTGATGATCTAGCGATGGCTTAACGAATGCCTGATACGACTCTCGCCAGTAGGGAGTGTTTCCGATGCATCGCAGCAATGCCGTCAAAACCACTGGACGAGTTGACTGCCACGCATGGTTTGAATCCTTGAACAGTGGCTGTAGAAACAGATTGTCTTCAGGGCTGCAACCATGCAACACGGAGATGATCCTGGCCAACCTATCCGGTGACCTGCCCTCCGTGGCATTCTCCAACGCAAGCAACAGCAGTTGCTTCTTCTCTTCTTCGCTAGCGCGATCCAGGAAATACTGCGCCGCCAAAATCCGACGCGTGAGATTGGCGTGATCGAGTCCTTTTACCAATGCAGCGACATCAGTCTTAGCCTCCATCTTGGGACTGGCGAGACTCTTGTCAGCCCGAGACACCCGCCATATCCGTCCCCTTGTCCGATCACGTCCCGTATGATCCAGCTTCACCTCGTAGTGGCCGATGATGCGATTGTAGAAGTCCGCGATGTAGAGCGCCGAGTCAGGGCCGAGTTGCAAGTCCACGGGCCGAAACCACGGATCGTCACAGGTGACAAAGTCAGGTTGCTCATTCGCCTTTGGATCACTGCCGGTAAACGTGATGAGATCATGGTTCACGCGGGAGGTTACACAGTTCCCCACAAACATATGGTGATCCCATTCCGGTCCCCAGATGCCCCCATCGATGTAAACGATGCCGCACAAGCCAGTGCTGCCGTGCGCGTGCGCACACATGATCGGCGGTGAACCGAGCGGATCGGGGACCTGGCCAAACTGCGGATACACCGCGCCACGGATTAACTGCGTGATGGGATTGGAATGGCAATCCGCTGAATAAAGGTTGCCCCGAGAATCCCAACACAGACCGAAGGGATTGACTTGGCCCGATGTCCAGCCTTCCACGCGCGATCCATCGGGCTTGAAGCGGAACACATTGCCGGAAGTGAGATCAAGCGTGGAGCCGTCCTTAGCCTTGAAGTGACTCGTGTTGGAGAAGCCATGCGTGGCATACACCCATCCGTCGAGTCCCAGGCGGAGACTGGAGATCATGCCATGGGTGTCCTTCTCATAACCGAGTGGACCAAACAAGATGGTGCGCTTATCCGCCACGTCATCGGCATTCGTGTCTTCCAGATAAAGAATATTCGGGATGCTCCAGGCGATGCAGCCGTTCTTATAGGGCAGTACTCCTGTGGGAATGTTCAGGTTGTCCGCGAAGACGGTGACCTTATCCGCACGCCCGTCGTTGTTTGTGTCCTCCAGAATGCGGATGGTGTCCTTGGAGCTGATGGCCTGAGTGCTATCTGCAGACCATTTGTCCTTCGGCACCGCATAGGGATACTCCCGCGTGCTCGTGACCCAGAGCCGTCCCTGAACATCGAACGCCATATTTATGGGCTTCCCGCCGATCTGCTGATCATCGGCAAAGAGCTCGATGCGAAAGCCCTCGGGGACTTTGAACTTGGTCAGTTGTTCAGCTTCAGACAGAGCCTCTGAATCCCGCACCAGACGCGCATGATCTTCGGCGGCCATGGACCAACAAGCGATCGCCAATAACGATCCCGTGCAGACCCACCGTCTCAACTGACGTCCCGTGACCCGGATCATGATCTCAGGGTTCTAGGATCTCCGTGAGCACGCGGCCTTCCACGTTAGGAATGGTGAGACCAAGCAGCTTCGCCATCGTTGGCGCCACATCCAGATTTGCCATGCGCGGGATCACCGTGCCCGGCTTGATGCCCGCCCCGGAAGCAACAAAGATGCCGTCCAGTTCAGGGTCGCTCGCGGGATAGCCATGGGTGCCAGCGTAATTGTCCGGTGGGCCCGTGACGGATTCTCCAGCCGCATTGTTGTTAAAAGCATAGCCGTCTTTGGGGTACAATATCAGATCGCCCACGCCCTGGTTTTCTTCCGGTGTCGGCATTCCCAAAGTGGGCGCGTCCTTCCCCTCGATGACTTCCTTCACGCCTTCGACTTGAGAAAATATTTCTTTGAGCTTGGGAATTAGCTCTGCGCGTTTGTTGGTATCCGTCACATAGACAAAGGCCATGCCACCCTGCGTCACGGCTGCTGCCTGACACGATGTGATGCTTGGACCAAGCCCGGTGGCCAGTCCGGCGTTCTTCAGAGCCACATTAGGATAAATCATCCTCGTGACCTTCTTGAAGCCGTGATCAGTTGAGATGAAATAGGTCGTGGAATCTTTGAGCCCGGCCGCATTGATGCCTTCGACCAAGTCTCCCACAAGCCGATCCGCATAAGCGAGCGCGGTATAGCTGGCCCATGATCCGGGTCCGAAGCGGTGATGAATCGCGTCGGTATTGAGCGTGTGATACATCAGCACATTGGGCTTGTGCGTTTGCATGATGTGTATCGCTGCCTGCGTCCACGTGGAGTCACGCCAGGCAACATTCTTGGACTGCGGCCCCGGCAGGTACCAGGTGATCTGTTCTGGAGTAATCAATCCCTTGGCGATCATTTCCTTTTCGATCACGCCTTCCGGGTTGGGCCGTTCTGAAAAGCCCCAGTCAATAGTCTTGGCATTGGTCACCGCGACCCAGTCCACTTCAGCTGTGGTGAGGCCGGCTTCCTTGGCCAGATCATAGAGTGTCGGGGCAAAGACCATCTTGTCCTTGTCTGCCCATTGCTCAATCTTCGGCGGTTTATCCGGACCCTGCCGCACGAGCAGTCCATTGAAGAGCACACCATGCTTCCGCGGGTTCACGCCGGTCACCAGCGTGGTATGATTGATCCAGGTGATGGAAGGATTCGAAACCGTCATCGCTGTGGCAGAGGCGCCTTCTTTGGCAAGCTTCCGCAGATTTGGCACCGGCAGAGAAGGGTCATTCCAAAGCCAGGAAGGGAAACCATCGATACTGATGAGAACAACATGGCGGTCTTTCGGCGCAAGCGTGGCGGCTTGCCCGTCAGAGGAAAAAGGCGCCACCCATAATGCGGCAGCGATGAGAGCACAGAAAATGAAGGAGCGGCGCGGCATAAGCGTTCTTATACGTCCTGCCATGGTCAATCTTCTGTCCTGACTTCCATTAACCTCCGAAGTTTCCTCATCGCGCACTTCAGCTTCCCATGAAAAGACTATTTACCAGTATCCTCGTTGCCTCGGCCCTTTTGATCCCACATCTTAGTGCCGTGGAGATTGTCGCCCATCGCGGGTTTTCCCAGCGTGCCCCGGAGAACACCGTGGCGGCCTTTCAGTTGGCCTGGCAAAACGGCACGGACGCCTGTGAGCTCGACCTCTATCTGACGGCGGATAACCAGATCGCCATCATTCACGATAAAGACACGAAGCGTGTCGCGGGCGTGCAGAAATTCATCGCGAAGTCGACGATGCAGGAACTGGCTGACCTTGATGTGGGCGCTTGGAAAAACGAAAAGTGGAAGGGTGAAAAGATACCCACCTTAGAGCAGGCTCTCGCGACTCTGCCACAAGGCGACAAACGATTCTTCCTGGAGATCAAATGCGGCCCGGAAGTGGTGCCTGCTTTGGCAAAAGCATTGGAGCTCATGCGTCCACGCGCTGCCCAGTTGGCTATCATCTGCTTTGAGCGGGACGTCTGCGCCGCCGCCAAGAAAGCGCTGCCCTGGATCAAGGTTTACCGCCTTGCCGCCATGAAGAATAAGAAAGAGGAAATCGTGAATCCGCTTTCAAAAGTCATCACAGAAACGAAGGAGGACGGGCTCGATGGCCTGGACCTGAAGACCGACTACCCTTGGGACGCCGCGATGGTTCGCGAAGTTCATGAAGCCGGGTTCCAGCTCTATGCTTGGACTGTCAATGACCCAGCCATGGCCAAACTTCTGGCCGGGGCTGGGGTTGATGGCATCACGACGGATGATCCCGTAATGGTGCGCGCTGCTCTCGCAGTAAAGCCGTAAGGCGGTCTCCGTCTATGGGCGGGTGAGCACGAAGCATCCCCGCTTGTTGCCGATCACCACATCCAGTTTTTTGTCGCCATCGACATCGGCCACGACGAACTGCGTGCCCACGCCGCACTGGTCATCGATGAGGTGAGGTGTCCAGGACACCTTGCCCGCTTCGCGCTTCAGCTCAAACCACCAGACCACCGCTGGTGCATTTGGTTCTGGGTCACCTTTCATGCCGTGCGCCCAGAAGCGTTTGCCGGTGACGATATCCTGCAAGCCATCGCCGTTCATATCGGCCAGTTCAATGGCGTGAAGCTGGGAGAAGATCAGACCCGTTGATCCTGGCTGATCAGGCGTGCCCGTGATGAGATGCTGCTTCCAGCCGTCCGCTGCCTGTTCAAACCAGGCCAGGCCGTACTCGTGCGCCGCGAGGCTGCTGATGACATCGTTCTTGCCGTCCGCATTCACGTCCAGGACATACATCTGCGCGCCGCCCTTGGTGGCGAAGACCGCATCATGCTTTTTCCAGGGCTCGTTCCCTTGGGGAGCCTTGGGTTGTTCCCACCAGCCGCTTCCTTCCAGCAAATCGGTTTTGCCATCGCCATTCACATCACCGAAGCCGATGCCGTGCGTGTATTTCTGCCAGCCATTGACGCGAGGCGAGACCTGATGCCACTGCCACGCATTGGTAGGATACTTTGCATCATACGAAGCAAACCCCAGGTGGCCTTCGCTCATGCAAAGCAGATCGGGCCGGCCATCGCCATCAATGTCGGTGAACATCGGGCTCTCGTTATCCGTGGTAGGCCAGGCCGTGTGTTGCTTCCAAAGACCTTCCGCGCCCTTCGGGTTTTCATACCAGTAGGTAAACTTGCCCGGGAAGCTCACCACCACGTAATCATCCCAGCTATCACCGTTCACGTCATGCGTGAAGGATTGGAAGTTCTGGCTGTAGCCGTTTTCTTCCGTCTTCGCGCCTTTGAAGCCCTGGATTTCCATCTCTTTGCCATCAGGCAGTTTCACTTTCGACTTCTCGGTGTCCGCATAGATCGTCGTCTTCGTTTTGAAGTCCGGCCCTGCATACCAGTGCGGCCCGTAGAGTACATCCATCTTGCCGTCTTTGTTCACATCAGTGACGGCGACACCTTCCGCCCAGAAGGTATCCGTCAGTTGTTGTTTCTTCCACTGGCCATCGAGCGCGGGCGGCGGGGTGGATTGGGAAAGGGCGGAGCCGGTGGCGCAAACCAGCGAGGCGAGGAGGAGGCGTATGTGCATGGGAAAAGATGGAAGGGAGGGAATGATCACAAAACGGCGCGGTCCGGTCAATCTTCTCATTTCTCATCTCACGCGATCTGGGCCATGTGCTCGCCCATGCGGGCATAAACTTCGTGCCGCGCGGCGCTGTGCTCCACCAGATCGGCATCCAGCCGCACGCGGCCCGGTTCGAAAATGGTGATGAAACAGGAGCCGCCAAACAGGAAATAACCTTTTTCCTCGCCCTTGGCCGCGGGAGATCCGTCCGGGTGGGTGTGGACAATCGTGCCCACGCACGTGGCGCCGACCTCCAGCAGCAGCACTTCGCCAGCACGTTCCGTCTTCATGCGGGTCAGGCAGCGCTTGTTTTCCCAGAGCAAGGTGGGCCGTTGGCAAAGGGCGATTGGGCTCACTGAATAAAGATCTCCCGGGATGAATGCCGGTGAGGCAGGCGCGCCGTCGCAGGGGAAATGGAAGCGATGGTAGTCCACCGGGCAAAGCCGGGAAATGACCATGGAACCCTTGGCGAACTTTGCCGCTAGCGCGTCGTCACATAGCAGCGCTGGCAGGTCAAACCGGAGCCCTTTTACAAAAATGCCGTCGTTCGCGGAGATGTCGGGAATCGCGAAGTGCCGTCCATCGGCAGGGAAGACAATCGTATCTTCCCCCTCTGCAATGGGCCGGGCGCTCGGCTTCAGCTTGCGGCAGAAAAAGGCATTAAAATGGGGGAAGGACTCGGGCGTGTCCGCCATCTCGGCGATGTCGGTTCCGTATTGTTTGATAAACGGCGGGATCTTCGCGCGGCTGGCCGGCTGATTCATGCGCCAGCCATACCACCGGGAAAAGGCAGCCCGCCGCACCAGCGCGGCTGTCGTCAGTCTGCCCAGGGGATTTTCATACGCCCAGCGGAGGAAACCCTCGCCGTAGATGGCCTCCGTCTCCATCTGCTGTGTGTGGCGATTGAAAAAGACGATGGGCTTTTGATTCATGATGCGGCGGACTGTTTTACAGGTGCCGCCAGCACACGCGCAGGCAAGCGTTATCCTCCAGCAATCAAATCGCAGGCAACCCCAGCCTGCGCCGTGCGGCAGATGCTGAACCTCCGGAATCCGTAGTTTCCATGCCTTTCCCCAAAAGCATGATTTGGAAGGAAAATCCGAGGTGATTCGGATGAGTCAGCGCCTGAAACTGTCGCAATCGCGCTGGCGTGGGTTCAAAGGCGTTCGCCGCAATCTTCTCCGTGGCGAGCAGGGAAAGGAAGCGCCCCTGCTCAAGGAACTCCAATAGTCCAAGCCCTATCTTCTCCGCTTCCTCGGCCAGTTCCGTGAAATTGACATGGGTCGTCAGGTCACTGTCGCCCAAGTCGCGCAGCACATCGCTATCGGTGCGATGCTGGAAATAACGCCGCAGGGTGCCTTCGGAACGTTCCGGGGCATAATACTCACTGGCCGCCAGACCGTAGTCCGCCAGAAGGATGACGCCTCTGAAAGGAGCCTTGGCCACTTCCTCCAACCAGTCTAGCATGCCAAGGTTGATCTCGGTGGTGTAGCCCTCGGGGAAGTCCGTTCCGAGCGTCTCCAAAGCCGGAACCAGCCGCTTGTCGCTGAGTGGGCCGGGCACAAACTGAAGCTCTCCGGAGGCACCGCTTTCCACCCAAAGCTCCTGCCACTCTCCCTGCACCATCTTCACGAGGTGAACCGGAAAGGCGTCCAGCAGCTCATTGCAAACCAGCAGGCCTTGGACAGGTGAGGACCCCAATTCCGCCCAACCCGACACCTGCTGGAGCTTTCCGGGAAAAGCTTCCGCCAAGCGTTCCCGCTGCGCGGCGGCCAAGACCTCGTCCGGTTCAATGATCACATAACGGGCGAGATTGTAGAGCTCCGGGTGCTGCTGCCGGAGCGCACCGAGGATGTCCGCCGCCAGTGCCCCGTCGTGGGCTCCCTGTTCCAGAATGGTAAATTCCGCGGGCTGCCCCAGAGTGCGCCACGTTTTCGCTGCTTGCCAGGCGAGGAGTTCGCCGAAGAGTGGCCCGATGCTGACACTGGTGTAAAAATCGCCTTCCCGGCCAATCGTCCGGCTGCCCTGACGGTAATAACCCGCGCCCGGCTCGTAGAGCGCCATCGCCATCACCTCGGCCCACGGCAGTCGGCCGTCCGGGGTGCTGTCCAAGCGATTCCGGATCAGTTTTTCGCATCTTGGGATAAAGTTCGCCATTGGCCGGAATGCCGCTATACTGCCTGTCGCGACGAACCGCAAACCCTCGCCAATGCTCGATTCCGACATCAATCCGATCGCCAAGAAACTACAGGGGAAAAACTTGGAAAAGGTAGGGAAGGGCAATGTGCGGCGCCGAGTGCCGATCTACAAAAAGAAATGGTTCTCCATTCTCATCATCTCGACACTGGTCGGTGGTGTGGTGTTTTTTGGCGTGGCCATGGCCTTCATCACACCCCTTCGTGAGCAGGCAGAAGCGTTCAACATGGACGACCTGCACAAGATCGAGAAGGCCAGCCTGATCTTCGACCGCAGCGGCGACGAGTTCGGCCGCATCTACATGTTGAACCGGACTCCCATCGAGATTGAGCAGGTTCCTTCCCATCTGATCCAGGCGCTGACCGCTGAAGAGGATTCCCGCTATTTCCAGCACAGCGGGGTGGACATGATGGGCGTTTTCCGCGCCATCTGGCTGAACTACAAAGCCGGGGAGGAAACCCAGGGCGCCAGCACCATCACGCAGCAGTTGGCCCGCGATGCCTTCAAACTGAAGGAAATGGAAACGGACGAGAAGAATTCCCGTTACACCCGCAAGATTGTGGAGTGGTTCGCGGCGGAACGCGTCGAGACCAAATACACGAAGTCGGAAATCCTCGAGCTCTACTTGAACCGCATTTACTTCGGCGGTGGTTTTTACGGCATCCAGGCAGCCTCGCAGGGATATTTCAGCAAGGATGTGAAGGATCTGACCTTGGAAGAGAGCGCTACCCTTTGTGGTCTCATCAAGAGTCCCAACAATCTCCAGCCCGTGCGGCATCCGGACCGCGCCAAGAAGGCCCGGAATCATGTGTACAGCCGCATGTATACCGAAGGCTTCCTCACCGAGGATGACATGCTGAAGCTCGCCGCCAAGCCTGTGGTCACGAAACCGCGCTCCGGCACGACCCACCAGAGTTACGTGTACGAGGCCATCCGGCAGCAGGCCATGCAGATCGTGGGCAGTGAGGAGGCGCTTCTGGGCGGGTTCAATATCTACTCGACCGTCGACGCGAACCTCCAGAAAGCCGCGGAGAAAGCCGTTCGTGAGCGGCTGGCGCAGACAGAACAGCACCAGGGCTACGCGCACCAGACCTATGCGCAGTACCAGGCTGTGCTGCAGAATCACAAGCAGATGCAGACGGATAAAACCCTGTCCGACACTGCGCCAAAACCGCAGGCAGAGTATTTGCAGGCGGCTGTCCTGGCCATCGATAATCACGACGGCGGCATCCTCGCCATGGTGGGAGGCCGTGATTTCCGCGACAGCGAATTCAATCGTGCGGTGCAGTCCCGCCGCCCCGCCGGCTCGGCGTTTCTGCCATTTGTTTACGCAGCCGCCTTCCAGAAGCCTGAGTTCTATCCCCCCATGCAGTTGGAGGATGGCCCCATCGACAATCGCCGTGTCATGATCGGCGGACTCACCGGGATCCTCGGGGAGTGGGGGACCGAGCAGGATGTCACCAAGTTCGCCCCGCAGATCACCGCCCGGGAAGCGCTCTCCCAGAGCCGTAACGCTGCCACCGTCCGGCTTGGCGAGCGCGTGGGGCTTGCTCCTGTCAAAGAACTGGCGGCCAAAGCCGGCATCGCTTCGCCACTGCGGGATTATCCCAGCACCTTTCTGGGCGCGAGCGAGGTGAAGCTCGATGAGATGTGCCTCGCTTACAGCGCTTTCGCCAACAAGGGCGTGCGGGCCAAGGAACTGACGCTCATCCACCGCATCACCGACTACACTGGCAAGGTCATCTACCAGGTGAAAGAGGAAGACATCGCCGCCGACCAGCGCGTAATGGATGAAGTCACGGCCTACCAGACACACACCTGTTTGGTGGATGCGCTGAATCGGGGCACGGGCAAACTGGCCGCCAAGGAATACGGCTTGGAGAAATTTCCGGCTGCCGGCAAGACAGGAACCCATTACGAATTCAAAGACCTTTGGTTCCTGGGCTATACGAGCGCGGTGACCTGCGGTGTCTGGTGCGGGTTCGACCAGCAGAAGCCGATCTATCTAGGCGCCTACAGCAACAAGGTGGCGCTGCCGATCTGGACAGATGTGATGAACGTGGTCAGCAAGCAATACAAGGCTGAGCAGATATCTCCGCCTTTGGATGCGCAAATGGTGGAGACGTGCCGAAAGAGCGGCAAGCGCGCCACGGATGCCTGCTACGAGAAATTCACGGATCCGGGTACAGGCGCGGTCAAGGCCGTGCGCGACACCTTCCTGGAAGCCCTTCGCCCCGGCTCCATTTTCGATACTTTCTGCGACGTGCACACTGGTGGTGGCATGGATGGACCTGCGCTGGCGGTAGTGGCCCCTCAAACGGAAGACGGGCTCCCTACCAGTCTGGCGCCTTCCACACCATTGGTAGCCAATGTGGAACCCGTTCGGATGCAGGGCATGACGGTGATCGGTATCGATCCGTACAATACCATTATCCCGATTCCAAAAGCCGAGGCCGTGCAGGACGATGGCACCCGGGTGCTGCGAGCGGTGCCCGTGGAGGAAGAAACCCCTGCGACCCAGGCCCCGATCAAGCTCGAGCCGCCGCCGCCGTTGCAACTGGAGTAGCCTTGCTACGGTTCCGGGTCTCACGATGAAGGCCTTTTGAACGAATCGGCAATTTGCGGCGTAATACGCCCTAGCCCTCCATGCGTCTGTTCACGGTCACCACCTTGAGCCTCCTGGTTCTATCTGCCGGCCTCAGCCGGGCGGACGAGAATCCCCATGGAGATGTCTTCAAGAACCGGCCTGTCCCGGCGGTGGTGGATTTCAGCCGGGATGTGCTGCCGATTATCTCGGCTAAGTGTTATCATTGCCACGGCCAGGACGAAGGCTCCCGGAAAGCGGAGTTACGGCTGGATCAGCGCGATGAAGCGGTGAAGCTTCGCGACGGGACATTTGCAATCAAACCCTCCGACCCGGCCCATAGCACCATCATGGAACGGGTGCGAAGTACCGATCCGGACGAGGTGATGCCTCCCCCGAAAGAAAGTCCGGCCCTTTCCGCTCGGGAGATCGCGATTCTGGAGAAGTGGGTCGCTCAAGGTGCCGCCTATGCTGACCATTGGTCATTTATTCCGCCTCGCAAAGTCGCGCCGCCTGGTGGCCATGCCAAGGACGGGAACAATCCCATCGATGCGTTTGTGCATGCGAAGCTGGCGGAGGAGAAGCTCGCACCGTCCGCAGAGGCGGGGAAATCAGTTCTGATCCGGCGTCTCGCCTTGGATCTGACTGGCCTGCCGCCTTCGCCGGAGGAGGTGGCCCGGTTTACTTCTACTCCCTACGAAGTGGCCGTGGACCACTTCATGGCAAAGCCAGCCTACGGGGAGCGTTGGGCCCGGGTCTGGCTCGATTTGGCGCGGTACGCGGACTCCGCTGGATATGGCTCGGACCCGCTTCGGATGAACATCTGGCCCTACCGCGATTGGGTCATCAAAGCCTTCAACGAAAACAAGCCCTACGATCAGTTCACTATCGAGCAACTGGCGGGCGACCTGCTGCCCAACGCCACGCGGGAACAAAAGGTTGCCACGGCTTTCCATCGGAACACGATGACCAACACCGAGGGCGGCACGGATGATGAGGAATTCCGGGTTGCGGCGGTGAAGGATCGCGCGGGGGTGACCATGCAGGTCTGGATGGGCCTCACCATGGCCTGCGCCCAATGCCATAGTCACAAATTCGATCCCATCTCGCAGAAGGAGTACTATGAGTTCTTCGCCATCTTTAACCAGACTGAAGATCAGGACAAACCGGACGAAACGCCGACTTTGGCGTTAGGCACAGCGGAGGAAGCCGCGCGGCTGAAGACACTGGAGGAGAAAGTCACGGCTCTGCAAAAACTCGAGACCTTGCGAAAAGAAGCCGCTGAGCTGGAGAAGAGCCTGGCGCAAAAACCGATTGCGGATGAGAACGCGGCCAAACAAGCCGCCACCGCGCTCACTGCCTCCATCAAATCGGCTCAGTCTCAGGCCGCCAAAGCTCGACTGCTGAGTGTGCCCGTGCTCCTGGAAAAGCCGAAAGACAAGCAGCGGGAAACCCGGCTGCTGGTGAAAGGCAACTTCCTCATGCCCGGCGACATGGTGAAGGCCGCTCTGCCAAAGGCATTTCACAAGGACAACATCGCGGGGTCGATGGATCGGCTGCACATGGCGAAGTGGATTGTGAGCCGGGAGAATCCGCTGACAGCACGGGTCGCGGTGAATCGGTTTTGGGCGCAGTTGTTTGGCTCCGGTCTGGTGGAGACGGAAGAGGATTTCGGCACGCAAGGCACGCTGCCGAGCCACCCGGAATTGCTGGACTGGCTGGCGGTGGAGTTCATGGATCAGGGTTGGGACATGAAAGCTCTCATCAAGAGCATCGTCATGAGCCAGACTTACCGACAAGTCAGCCGTGCATCGGGTACGGCGGCCCAGAACGATCCCCGCAACCGCTGGCTCAGCCACTACCCGCGGCGGCGGCTGGATGCCGAGCAGGTGCGGGATCAGGCCCTCGCCGTGAGCGGTCTTTTGAGCACCAAGTTGGGTGGGCCTTCCGTCTTTCCCCCCCAGCCAGACGGCCTCTGGCGGGCTGCCTTCAACGGGCAGCGAACCTGGGAGACGAGCACGGGCGAAAACCGCTACCGGCGCGGTTTATACACCTTCTGGCGACGCACCGTGCCTTATCCGAGCATGGCGACCTTCGATGCGCCCAGCCGGGAGAACAGCACGCTGCGGCGCTTGCCCACCAACACGCCGTTGCAGGCCTTCGTGACCCTGAATGACCCCGCCTATGTGGAGATGGCGCGAGCTCTGGCGCGCCGGCTCATGAAGGAAGGCGGCAGTTCGCCTGAATCACGCATCCGCTTTGGTCTGGAGCTTTGTCTTTCCCGCCCGGCGTCGGAGGAGCAGGTGCCCGTGCTCGCGAACCTATATCGGGATGAACTGGCCTCTTATCAGGCCGATGCCCGAGCTGCCAAAGAATTGGCGAGCCCGGTGGGGAATGAGTCCGCCGCGGAGTTGGCGGCGTGGACGGTCGTGGCCAATATCCTCCTGAACTTGGATGGCATGTTAACCCTCGGATGATTTGAAGTGCCTATCATGAGTCCGGCCGAAGCCCGTTTATCCTTCCTGAGCCGCCGCACGTTTTTGTCGTCCGGCGGGCTTGGCCTTGGCGCCATGGGTTTGCAGAGCCTGCTCGGTTCTCCTGCCGCGTTCGGAGCGAACTCCTCTGAGGAAGGCGCCGCCCACCTCGCTTCGGGACGACCGCCTTTGTTGGGAAAAGCCAAGTCGGTCATCTACCTGCACATGTCGGGTGCGCCGCCGACACTGGATCTCTTTGATGAAAAGCCCAAGTTGCGGGAACTGCACATGCAGGATTGCCCGGAGTCGCTCTTCGCGGGCAAACGCTTCGCCTTCATCAAGGGTCGGCCCAAGATGCTAGGCTCACCTCACGGGTTCAAGCGCCATGGCCAGAGTGGGGCATTGGTGAGCGACCTGTTTCCGGGGATCAGCAAGATCGTGGATGATGTCGCCATCGTACGGTCCATGACGACGGATCAGTTCAACCATGCGCCGGCGGAACTGCTGGTGCATACGGGGGATATGCGGGCCGGCGGCGGGTCCATCGGCTCATGGGTCACCTATGGTCTGGGCAGTGAGAACAGCGATCTGCCAGGCTTTGTGGTGCTGCTGTCCGGTGGCACCGATCCGACAGGGGGGAAGAGCCTCTGGAGCAGTGGCTTTCTGCCTTCCGTTTATCAAGGGGTGCAATGCCGCACCGTGGGCGAACCGATCCTGTTTTCCAAGGATCCCGCGGGCCTTAACCGCGAAACCCGACGCCGCAGTCTGGACGCTTTGGGTCGGTTGAATCAGATGGAGTTCAAGGAGTTCGGCGATCAGGAGACGCTGACGCGCATCGCTCAATATGAGCTGGCTTACCGCATGCAAACGGCGGTGCCGCATGTTTTTGATATCAACAAGGAACCGGCGCATATCCGCGATCTTTACGGTGCGAAGCAGGGAGAAGGTTCCTTTGCCAACAACTGTTTGTTGGCCCGCCGCTTGGTCGAGAGCGGGGTGCGTTACATCCAGCTTTTTGACTGGGGCTGGGACATGCATGGCACCAGCAAGGAGAACGATCTGCTCACGGGTCTGCCCAAGAAGTGCCTGGACGTGGACCGCGCCTGCGCGGGGCTGATCATGGATCTGAAGCAGCGCGGACTGCTGGACAGCACGCTGGTGGTTTGGGGCGGGGAGTTTGGGCGCACACCCATGAATGAAGCGCGCAACGGCAGCAAGTTCCTGGGCCGCGATCATCATCCCAATTGCTTCACCATGTGGATGGCTGGCGCGGGTATCAAACCGGGCGTGACCTTCGGCGCGACCGATGAACTGGGCTATGACGCCGTGGAAGGCAAATACGACATCCGCGATCTACAGACCACCATCCTGAATCAGATGGGATTTGATGCGCACCGGTTCCACTACCGATACCAGGGACTAAACCAGCGCCTCATCGGACCTTCCGGGGCCGGGCGGCTCATGAAGGAGATTCTGGTGTAGACTGGTTACCTTGGTGTCGTCTGGTTTGTGAGGTCGCTGCGCTCGGCATCGGCGGTTCGGAGACCGCCGCTCCATGGTTTAGGCCAGTTGGGTCAAGTGGCCCGCGAACGGATTGCAAAACAAACTTTCTGGCAGTGTGCTGATAGAGGCGTTTTATATGACTATGTAGTCATATATCGCGGGAAAATGTGGAGATTTCTGGGGGTGGCTGATGAAAAAAATTCTGATTCAGGCCAGATGGGTCAATCGGGCCACGAACGGGTTGCAAAACAAACTATTGAGCAGTGTGTTTACTGAGGCGTTTAGTATAACTACGTAGTTATACTTCGGGGAAAATGCGGAGGTTTTCTTGGAGGGTGGAAATGGAATTGGAATTGGGCATGAGGGGAGTCATCTTTTGGACACTGTAGCGTGAAAAAGAGGCACGCGGGTCTTGGGAGTTTGCAGATGGTTCCAACAGGCCAAGAGAAACTGCTGCTCCAGGATTGCCTCGACCGTGGGTAGCATCGCAAGAATGGGAATGGATTGCCCAGAGGCTGGAGCTGGAGATGAGCAGCGCCGCCAACGTGAGTCAGCAGTTGCGCAGGCGGAAACGGATTGAAAGTAGGGGGTTAAATCGAAAACTCTCGCGTCGGCTTAATAAGATATCAAAGTTGTCAATTATTGCACCCGACCCCATCTTCAATCACAAGCCGCAGCTATAATCGATAGTGGTTGAGCAGTTCCTTGAGTTTGTTTTTGGCATAGTCGCCAAAAGTCGAAAATTGCATCACTATAGCAGGCCAATCCGCGAGCAGTTTGGAGGGGGCTTCCGTAGTATCACTTCTCCTCGCAAGCGCTATGAGAGTTTGCACCACCTCTGTGGCCGTTGATTCATCAGATTGCTGCGATAGGACGTCTATCGTGCCCTCAATTGCTTCAAATGCTTCCTCTCTGGACATCCGATTAATGAACTGTTCCCGAAATTTTTCAAAGAGCCATTCATCTTCAATAGGATCTTTATTCCAACCATCAACTGCGACTAAGAGGTAATCATAAAATGTCATGTTAGTCTTTAAATTTAAAGTCCAATACTTGCTTGGTGTTGACGTTTTCCACGTAGTGAATTTCGACCCCGTTCACGTTTTGTACGCGTTTCACCCAGCCATCAGAAGCTAATAAATTGTTCTTGCTGTCGGACATTGGCGGCATTCTTGAAGGTGTTGTTCCCATGGGTTTAGCCATTACCTCTTCCATAGCCAACTTCTCCTTAAGACTTTTGGGGGCAGTTCGTCCAGTACTTATTGTCTTTACAGCACCGCCACCCAGTTCTCTTCCCATACTTGACAATCGTCCGCGCGCTCTTTCAGCAGTTTCTCGCGCCGTGGCGGCGTAAGTTAATGCGCTCCCAGCCGACCCTTCACCGCATACCATTCTCAATCCGTCTGCCAGTCCCTCCAACGCGACAGCCGCCGCATCTAACGCGGTCGCTGTTGACGTCAGCGCAGCGTTTGCCGCACCATTGTTCGAACCCCCGTCTGTGCTCAATGCAACGCTAACCATGCTCGTCATGGTGGCCACCATATCTACGAGGCTCTTCAGAATTGCGGAGAGGTCCTCGCAGCGTCTCATTTCACACACCGCTATATCTCGATCGGCCAATGCATAGGCTTTCCAAGTTTCGGTCACGGCTAAAGCTATGGCTCCTGCCACCGCCGTTCCTGCGGCTCCAACATTCGTAAACGTCCCCCACGAAATTGAGCTAGCACCCGCGCCTTTTGCCGCTTCTAACGCAGCTCCAGCAGGAAGAGCTAGCGAAGGTGCTAGGTCCAGTCCAAACGCATCAACCCAGCTAATTGGGTCATTTTGCACAAACCCATACAGATTGACACCACCCACTTCCCCTATTGGATCTTCATTTAGCCAGCGACCCGTGTCGGCGGTGTAATAGCGGTAGCCGTAATAATACAGTCCTGTCTCAGCATCATTATACTTCGTGCTGAACCGATGCGGAATGGCTTTCGCCGACGCGCTACTGGCTACATTAATCCCGAGGCGGGCTACTGTCACCGCATTGCCAAAGGCATCGTAATCTAGACGTAGCACAGACGTGCCCAATGCGGCATCTGTATATCCGACCACATTTCCATTGCCGTCATAGCCGGGGAGATGCAGATGGGTTAGGCTGCCACCAGCGTCATAGTGCGCGACGGCCAGCATGCCACCTACACCACCAGCGTCTTGTTCTGACCCACTGAGGTCCAGACCCCAAGTGTAAGAACGTAGCAGTTTTGGCGTGCTGGGGTTTGCCACGTTCACCTCAGCGAGGAGGTTCCAGCCGTCATAGAGGAAAGCGAGGTCTGACTCGGGTTCCCATTGGCTGGCGCCGGTGTCCCAGGTTTGCACGGCCTTGCGGATGCGGCGGCCATAGGCGTCGTAGCCAAAGGACAGCTTGTGTCTTTCCCAACCGGCGACCGCGGTGAAGCTCTTCTCCTCCATGCCGAGGAGGCGGTTTTCAGCATCCCAAGTGTAAGTCCAGCGGCTGTCTTCGGTGAGATTGCCATCGGCATCATAGGTGAAGGTCTCTGTGGCTTTGGACAGGAAGAGTTGCCCAGTCTTCAGGGTGGCGAGATCTTCCCCGCCTGGTCCCGCGCCGGGGAGGGCGGCGGCGATGCGGACGTTCTCCCGCACGAGCGTAGAGGCATTGTCCACGCTCCAGGTGCGCCAGAAGTATTGATCCTTTCGTTCCGCGGGTTTGCCCTGCACCACGACGCGGGTTGGCTCCGAGGCCTCGCCGGTGACGGTGAGTTTGTTAGGGACGGTGCGACCGGTGTATTGGTTGACGCTGTTAGGGGTCCAGGTCGAGCTTTGGCCGCCGGTGGAGCGTGAGGTGAAGTTGCCGATGCCGTCATAGGCATAAGTGCTGCTGAGCTCGGCGAAGGTCGAGCCATCCGCGAACTTGCGGGTGCCGCTGGTGACTTCACTGCGGTCATTGTAACCCCAATCCCATTTCAACCCTTCCTCACGCGTGGTGCTGGTGCGGCGGTGAATGGCATCGTACGCATAGGCGGCGGTGAACATCGGCTGACTGGCGGCATCCAGCGTTTGGATGGAGGTGAGACGGCCATTCACATCATAAGACCGGCTACTGGTCTGCTTCAGGCTGCTGCTTTCCGTGGCGGTAACGGTCGCGATGAGGCTGGCGGAAGTGTGATAAGCATAAGTGCTGGTATGCGTGCCGGAACTAACGGGAAAAAGGAGCTCAACCGAGTGCCATTCCACCCTGACCCCATTCAAGTTTTGCTGGGACCGCCGCTATGTGCGGCGTGCTCAGTGCTTTTTTGCTTAAGAAGCCCTGTTGGCATGGGCCACTATGGAGTGGTAGTTTTTACAGCTTGTTTCTTTTGGTACGGTCTGGCATCGGCAAAGGCCCATTCATTTACGCGCACACCCTTCTCTCGTAAGACTCGCATCGTCTGTGCGTTGCTATACCTATTAAGATATTTATACCACTCTATATGTCCAAACCCCGGGACATGAGTCGTCCGGTAGGGGCTTTCGAATGCATACCAGCCAACGATGATCAACGCTGGGAAATCGCCCCACTTTACTTCAGCGAGTTTGTCTAGTCCTGCTTGTCCAAAGTCGAGGAGAACTCCATCCAGGTAAAAGGCAGTAGAGTCAAAGTTTGACTCATCGGCACCTTCGCTCCACCAAAACAGGCGAATGTCACAGCGCTTTTCGCGATAATATATCTCTCGTTTGACACCTTGAAGATACCAACTAGGCAGCGTTGAGGTGAGGTGAAACGGAGTTCTGTAATTTTTGTCTGCAATCTGGTCGGTTGCAGACAAGTGAATTTTTACTGTGTCATTCTTCTTGGCACCGATATTGCCCAAACAAATATCAAGCTCTCTGCTATACCCGATCTTTGTGTCACTCAAATAAATTTCATACGCAGAGTCATGATCCGAGCTCGGTGCGCGAAATTTAACCTCAAAGCTCGAAAGTTTATCTTCACCGCAAAGTGTGCCTATGTTGCATAAACACAAGAAGGCCAAAATCCAGCGCGGAGAAAACTTCTTTAATTGCATGGAGAAAATGAAGTCAGTGTGCAAAAATGACAAATCGGCTGTCGAGGCCAGTGCGTCAAGATGGCGCGGGAGGTCAGACTTCAATTTCCGGGTGCATGTTGCAACCATACTTGGGCCCATCGATAACACTCTCTTAAGGCTTCCATCCGTTTAGGACATAGTCCATCACCACTTTGTTTTCGTCGTACTTCACGTGTGCATCCAGCGGGTTGGCCAGCAAACCGAGGAGAACGATGTTCCTGTTATGCACATAGACATTCACCGTTCCGATGTCCATGACGTCACTCCTTTTGGGGTTTAGCGGGTGGCTGAGCAGATCCTCAGGATCGGTGAAGGCCACAAAACGGGCGCGCAGCTTCTTTTGCGTTGCCGGGCCACTGCTTCTACTGAGAGCTTGTTGCAGCTTCGCCTGAGGCTCGATGGCGGGGAGTGCCGCCGCCGTGGTCGTTACGGTCTTCCTGGCGCCTGATACCAGAGCGTATTGATTGGCAAACATATAGACCGGCACGCGATGATTCTCATTCGCGATCATCAGCTTCAACCGGTCGCGTAGCACATGCTCGGTCCCTCCTTTCTTGCTCAGAGGTGAACGCTCATTTAAGATGGATGAGCCTTCAACCAGCTTGCCAATGGTGTCCATGGCGATGGTGCTTCCCAAGCTCGCCGTGATGACGGCGGTTTGATCTCGCTGGGGCGAAAAATCGCGCAACATCCAGCCAATGCCGCTGGCCAGCGCATACTGGAAGTCTTCTTCCAATCTTCCCACATAGAGCGCCGCGTCAGTCAGTCCCCAATTGATCATCTCCTGCTTGAGCATGAGATTGAGGTAGGAGCGATCTTTATTCAGGCTGGACACGCGCATGCCGGGATGCGCCACATCATCAATATTCAGGTAGGTCTTTTCTTTCTCCACGCACGACTGCATAGCCCATGAGCAGATGTAAAATTCCACTGCCTGGTTGGTGCCTTCGACCTCGAAGCGGCGACGCAGCGTGTAGCCGAGTAACCTGTTCCGCTGGTGTGGATGTAATATCAGCTGAAAGTCACTCTCCTGGGGATCTGCAAAGTTGGTCTTGTCTACATGGCATCCCAATGAATGCGCGAGTTCCGCGATACATTTGCTGAACTGGACGTCAGCCACCGTCCTGATGATCTGCTGGCGAAACGCCAGGGGTTGCTGTTGCCAGGGGCGATCTGTTAGCCGTCTCTCCAGAGTTTGGTATAAGGTCGATTTCGCACCGGAATCAGTGACCAGACCGTATCCGGTGCCGCTGCTGCCCGGCGCACGATTGAGCGGTAAAGGATGGGCGAAGCTGGTTTCTGCGCCGAAAGGATGATTGCTCATGCCGTGTACCATGAGCACACGCAACGCCCCCTCCTGGTCGCAAGCCTCTTTGAACGCCAGCTTCAGGGAGGGCACTTCACCTTTCCGGCTCGCGTTGTTCCATAAATGTTTGTTGGCGTGAAAACCGCACCCAGCGTTTACAAGCGCCAAGGTTACCAGGAAACAAAAAGAAATTGTCCGCATGCCAAGTGTTTTGCCTTTTTCGATCCACGAATGCAAATTATTGTTTATGCTTTTGGATATTGGATGGATGAAATGGGACGGTGTGGCGCGCCAAGTCTGGTGGCGTCCGAGCAGAGCATGCGCTATGGCCGCGTTTGACCAAATGTGCGAGATGGCCAATGAGTCGCGCATTCAGCGCTGCCAATGGTTGGTAATTTTTTTACCTGGGGCTGCGCTCGGTGTGGCCTCGCTGACCCCCAAGCTGGTATGAGGACGCGCCTTTGGCGCTGTTGAACTGTTTTTTATTTTAACCTGGCTCTGGGGGAACTTCCATGGAGTGAATCCAGCTTTTGCAGGAATGGATTGCCCGAAGGCTAAAAGGAGTAGTGCCGCAATGTGAGTCAGCAATTGCGAAGGCGAAAACAGATTGAAAACGTGTTTCAAATTTGCCAAAAGCCTGCTGGAGTTTCTCGCGTCTGTTCGATGAGACATGCAAGTTTTTCAGAATGGCACCCATCACGCTGGCAGGCTTCGAAAAATTCGCTGATGCACAGGATGTTTGGTGATAGCCTGTGACGATGTTTGCCAATTTGAATCCGGAAAAAGCGTTTATTTTCCGCATCGTGCATGTGCATAATTTGCCATGGATTCTCGATCGGAACGGATTGGACTGTCGAAGCGCGCCGAACTCTAATCCAAACTATGTGAACATTGGGAATCCCGATCTGATCGATAAACGGGCACGGCACTCCGTTCCAATCCCGCCTGGAGGAAACCTGAGCGACTATGTGCCATTCTACTTCACGCCATGCTCCATGATGATGTATAATATTTACACAGGCCATGGCGGTGTGAAGAAACGGAAGAACGACGAAATTGTGATCTTTGTCTCGTCGCTTCGTCGTCTCAACGAGCTTGGACTTCGCTTTGTATTCACCAGCCAGCACGCGTATGCGGCAGGAACTGAGTACTATTCAAGCCTAAGCGATTTGGATCAAATTGATTGGCCGCTCTTGCGGAGCAGAAACTTCAAGACGAACGACGATGATCCGGGTAAAGGGTTGCGGTATCAGGCGGAAGCTCTTGTTCATGGTCACCTCCCGTTACTCGCATTGCTTGGTATTGGATGTCACAGTAAACCGATAAAAACTCGTTTGGAAGGTATGTTGGCGGATCGAGGCGAAAAAATCAGTGTCAAAGTCACTCCTAATTGGTATTTCTGACCGATGATGCGCTTTACCCAAGGAAATCTTCTCGAAGCGCCAGTGGATGCCGTGGTGAACACGGTGAACACGGTCGGAGTGATGGGCAAAGGCATTGCCCTGATGTTCAAGGAGCGGTATCCAGAAAACTACAAAGCCTATGCAGCGGCCTGCAAATCAGGCGAGGTGCAGGTGGGGCGAATGTTTGTCACTGCCAGCGTCGAATTGGAGGGGCCCAGGTGGATCATTAACTTTCCCACCAAGAAGGACTGGAAGCATCCCACAAAACTTGAATGGGTAAGGACTGGGCTTGAAGACCTCAAAAAGGTTATCCAGCAAAAGAACATTCAATCTGTGGCCATCCCTCCGTTGGGATGCGGAAACGGAGGGCTTGAATGGGTAGTGGTTCGCCCCTTGATTGAGGAGGCTCTATGTGACCTCCCGGAGGTGGACATTATGGTCTATGAGCCAACGGCCAAATATCAAAATGTCTCCAAGAAGCAGGGAATAGAAAAACTTACTCCCGCTCGTGCTCTGATCGCCGAACTCGTACGGCGCTATTGGGTCCTGGGAATTGAATGCACGCTGCTGGAGATCCAAAAACTGGCGTGGTTTTTGGAGCGCTCCATCAAGCAGATGGGTCTCAAGAATCCCCTCGACCTTCGCTTCCAAGCTGATCGCTACGGCCCCTACGCGAATCGGCTGGATCACCTGTTGGATGGTCTGGACGGTAGTTACCTGCATTGTGACAAGCGAATCGCGGATGCCGACCCGTTTGATACGATCTGGTTTGAGGAATCAAAACGCGAAAAAGTGGCCTTATACCTCAAGAGCAAAGACGCCTGTGATTATCTGCCAGCATTGGAAGCCACGGATTCATTGATCGACGGGTTTCAGTCCCCGCTAGGTATGGAGACTCTGGCAACTGTCGACTGGCTAATCTCGCGCGAGAGTGCTGAGCCCACTTTGCGCGGCGTGCAGCTTGGGCTAAAGCAGTGGCCCGCTGGAGAAAGTGCTTCTCAACGAAAGGTGAAGCTTTTCAATGACAAGCTGATCCTGTTGGCGTTGGCCAGGGTTAAGAACCTGAATGCAGTTGGATGAATCATCCGGAACCCGAGCCAAACCTAGCCATTCCCATTACAGCCGACTGGCTAGGCTGTGTTTAAAACTGGTGAGGTATTCAAACGTTTGAAATAGGCGCGTTCGCCGGAGCCGTCGCAGGCGCCACTGACACCGGTGCCTGCATGGCGTCTTGTCCGCCCAGGAGCATGGCGACTTCTTCCTGGATGGAGCCTACTTCGTCGAGGCGGAGTTCGGGGTCGCGGATGATGAAGACTTCGCCGGTCTTGCGGTGTTCGTAGAGGACGATGGTGCCTTGCTCGGTGTATTTGGTTTCCTTGGGCACGAGGAGCTTTTTGCGCTCCAGCATGATGGCCAGGATGTAGCGGGCGTTTTCGGTCTTGGGATCGTCTTCTTCCGCGAGTTGGCGCAGCATCTCCTCGGCAGAGGCTTTGCTGCCCATGCCTTCGAACTTGGGCTTACCTGAGTCGGGCTTGGCGTAAACGGTTTTCCAATGGGAGAAGGGTATGGCGCCGTGCTCGGCGAGTTCATCCGCCCAGGCTTCCTCGGAGATATCGCGGCGCACGAACTCGCCTGTCGCCGTATCGAAATGGATGGCGGTGTGGAAGGTTTCGCCTTCCTCAAAATGGCGCTCGGTGCGTGCGCACTGATGGGCGCGGGATTTGATGTTCCAAGGCTGAATCACGGATGAGAGGGCAGTAGCGGCGAAAACAAACAATAAGCAGGGCGGAGGAGTGCCTTAGGATCGCACAGGTCTGGCGAACAATCCCCGAATGATGGCGAGGATGGAAAGGGGGAATTCCCAGAGCGAACTAATCGCGAATCTGGGCAGTTCCCGGTTCTGCGAACGCATGAGGAAGAGGTAGAGTCCCAAAGTGCCGAGGATGATGTGCGGCAGCCAAACCGCCAGCGCGGGGTTCAGGTGCTGACCCTTGCCAAGGTTCAGGAACAGGTTGTCCATGAAGATGAGAGCGAGAAAGAAGAGCACGGCGCTGGTGATGCCGCCGACGAGGCCGCGGCGGGAGAACACGACGGAGAGGGGGGCCGCGAAGAGTACGACCACGAAGCAATGCCAGGGCAGGGCGAAGCGATAATAGAAGTGCGTCCAGAAGGGAGCCAGCTTCGCATCTGTGTAACCGTTATTAGCCACGAGGTAAGACAGGAGGTCGGGAACGCCGAGGAAGTCCGGGGTGAGGGAGCCGCTGAGAAGAACCCAGGGGGTCTCCGGCCAGCCGGCGGAGTCCATGCGGCTGAAGCCGGTGCCGTCGAAGTCGAAGTTCTTGATCGATTCCACCTGGCCATTGGCATAGTTGACCTCCACGCCGCCGTAGAAGGACCACGTCTTGGCATCGGGCCACCAGAAGGCACTTTTGGCGAACCACGCCTTGGTGAGTTTGCCCTGTTCATCTTCCTGCCGAATTTCCAGACGGCGCATGCGGTCCTGACGCAGGCTGGAGGGGACCTGACCGACGAACCAGGTGCGGTTGTTCTCCATGTTCCGGTACATAAGGCCCTGCACGAGGACGTTCTGATTGATGCGCTCGCTGACGTCTTCCAGGAGCTTTTCCTTGTTCCCTTCGGAAACCGGCGCCCAGTGGTAGTTCGCCGCCATGCTGAGGAAGGAGGCGTAAATGCCCGCGAGGTAGATGGGACGGAGCACTTCCACCATGCTTTTGCCTGCGCCGAACATGGAGATGAGCTCATTTGTACGGGACATGCGGCCCAGGGTGTAAACCGTGGCCAGCAGGAGCGTGATGGGCGCGACGGTGACGTAGATGAAGGGGACGAGCTTGATGTAGAACACCGCCACCTGGGACATCTTGATGTTGTTCTTCTGGTAGTCGGGCAGGTTGTTGATCAGATCCATGACGATCCACAACATGCAGAAGGCCACAAAGCAGAAGACCAGCGGCATCATGAAGGTGCGGATGACGTAGCGCTCCATGATCTTGCACCGGGAATAGTACATGAGCGCCAGCGGCGGGGAAATGAGCAGGCCCGCCAGCAGGCCTACCTGGGCAAAAAAGGCTGTCGAGGAGAAGACCTCGCCGTCCCAGCTCAACTGCTGCGCCTCCCATTGACCGTAGAACTGGCTGGCGAGCGCCCAGATGAGCAGGCCACCGCAGGCGAGCCAGGTGGGGAAGATCATCTTCTCCACCCTGGGGTAGGCGCGGATGATGTAGATGTGATAAACGACTCCGCCCAGGAGGACGATGAGCCTCAAATAGGGCAGCAGGTAGAGATAGAGATGGGCCTGATCCGGGGGGGCTTCCCAGCCTTTGGGGAGCTCCTCAATGTTTGAGGGCACATCCGAGATGAAAGGCTTATGGTATTCTTTGACCTGAGCAAGATAGACCAAGCCGACCGCGATGAGAATGGAGAGGGCGCCGGCATAACGCGAGTGTCTGAGCCAGTGCCAGATGGAACTCAGGATTTTGGTAAAGGGCGTCAGGATGCCTTGCATGGGTCGGGATGGGCCATCGACATACTACGCTCTGACGGGGATTGCAACCGGCCATCCCACCGGCCCGGAGCCAGCCAGGGACTCACCCCTAGCAGCCAGCGGGGGCCTATATTTCCTTTGACGGGGCGGAGCAGGTAAGCGTAGCTGCGCGCCCTTATGAAACTCGCCTCTAGCTTCTGCTTCCTGGCCCTCTTTTCCCTTGCGACAGTAAGGGCTCAGGACGGCAAGCCCAAAGAACCCACCCCTGATAAACCCGCCGCCGCCGCTACCCCTGCCGCCCCTGCTCCTGCTATGGACAAAGCCCTCATGGAAAAAGTCAGCTATTACTTCGGCACCCGTGTGGCTGGAGATTTCGCGCAAAGCGGACTGGAAGTTTCCGTGGAGTCCTTTTCCGAAGGCTTCAAAGATGGCCTAGCCAAGAAGAGCCCTGGCAAGTATCCCGAAGCGGAACTGGAAGCAGCCATGGGCGAATTCCAGAAATTCATGGCCTCCCGCCAGCAGGCGCAAATGGAAAAGATGCAGTCTGAGATGAGCGCGGCAGGTCCAAAAAACCTGGAAGCCGGCAAGAAATTCCTGGAAGAAAACGGCAAAAAAGAAGGCGTGGTGACCACGAAAAGCGGTTTGCAATATCAAGTGCTGAAGGCTGCGGAAGGCAAGAAGCCTGCCGCTACCGACACGGTGAAGGTCCACTATCATGGCACCTTCCTGGACGGATCGGTCTTCGACAGCTCCGTGGATCGCGGTGAGCCGGTCAGCTTCCCGTTGAATCAAGTGATCGCCGGCTGGACTGAAGGCCTGCAACTCATGCCCGTCGGATCGAAGTACAAGTTCTTCATCCCTGGCAATCTGGCCTACGGCGAGAATGGCAATCCTCCCCGGATCCAGCCAAATTCTTCCCTGATCTTTGAAGTGGAGTTGCTCGCGATCGAAGCTCCTCAGAAGTAAGGCTCGTCAGCTAGCTGTCCGTTATTTACTGATCCAGCCATGACCCTGCCATTGCGCCGGTGGCTTGCCTGGATCCCGTTTCGAATGCTGTGGGGATATGTGATCCTCACAGCGTTCTTGCTTCCCTGGCTGACGCGAAAAACGCCCAAGCCTGGAGAGTGGTATCCGTTTTCCAATTTCCCGATGTACTCGAGCTTCGAGGACACGGCGTATTACGTTTATGTGACGGATCTGGAGGATCGCCCGGTGCCCATGGCGCCGGTGTTTAACAACTGGCCCTCCGGCGTCAAAAAAGCCTACGACCAGAAGCTGAAGGCCGAGGTGAAGCGCCTGAAAGCCGTGGCGCAAGATCAGGGCGGGAAGTATCGCAAGCGAATCTTTGAGATGTCCGGGGAAGAGTGCCGTCCGGCGGGCGACGCCACGCTGCGACAACTGAAGGAGAGCAGCCAGAACCCGCAGGAGATGCAGAAGTATTCCGGCTTCCGTCTGTATCAGATGGACATCCTTCTGGAGGATGGACAGATCGTGAAGAAACCCAAACTGGTGGGGGAAATCCGATGAGTGGGACTTCCACCAAGGGCGCAACGCTTTGGGCAAAGGTGAAGCGTGTCTGGCGTTTTCTCTTCGGCATGGAAACGGTTCGCCATGCGCGGTGGGAGACTTTGCTTTTCCGCATCGGGATTGCCTTGGTGGTTTGGGACACGCTAAGCCGTCCCTCGCCATTTATTTCGCAGCCGATTCCGCATGGCTTTGCCACCTGGGGCTGGGATTTTAGCTGGATCGGTGACGCGGCCCTTCTGGACAAATGGCTGGCGCCGCTTTGGATTGGTTGTCTGCTTTTGTTTGTTTTGAATGTGCTGCCCGTGCTGGCGCTGATCCCTGTGACCGTTGCCAGTATTGGGCACGGCACCTTGGGGAACTCGCAGGGGAGCATCGGCCACACGACCCAGGCTGTGACCGTCATGCTCATGGCCTTGTGGCTCGCGGCGGTGTGGACGCATGTGTGCCGGTTGCGACGCCAGCCTTTGCCGCACGACTACCGGCCCGATCAGCTTTCCATCGATTGGGCGCGTCAGATTTTTATGGGCACATATGTCGTCTCAGCGCTGGTGAAGCTGCACGAAAGCGGGGGCAACTGGCTGAAGGACACGCCCTACTTTGGTCTGCAGATCGCCAAGTCCACGGGCATGGCGTATCACACCCACTTGCTGCCGCCGGATAACGCGGGCTGGCTGGCGCAATTCTTTGTGGACCACCCGTACGTCGCGCAGGTGTTTATCGGCTTTGGGCTGCCGCTGGAGTTGTTCGCGTTCCTGGCACTGTGCAATCGTCGCAGTGCCTTGCTTTTTGGCATCGGACTTTATTCGCTGCACTGGGGCATCACGGAGGCGATGAATCTCGGCTTCGTGTATCACAAGGCGCTCCTGCTGTTCCTCTTGGTGAACCCGATCTGGTGGGCTTTCCATCTCGTGGAGAAAGCACGACTCTGGCTGGCGTCGCGAAGAGTTTCTTCGCGGACTACCTAACGGACTTATGCTGGTGGCGCTCAACAAGCCCTATGGCGTGCTTTCGCAGTTCACAAAGGAGCATGCTTCGCATCGCACGCTGGCGGAGTTCGGTTTTCCGCCGCGGGTGTATCCTATTGGCCGACTGGATTCAGATTCGGAGGGGCTTTTGCTGCTGAGCGACGAAGCGCAGTGGAATGACCGCATCCTGCATCCCCGGCACGGCCATGAGCGGACATATCATGCGCAGGTGGAAGGAATTCCAGATGAGGCCGCTTTGAACACGCTGCGGTGCGGGGTAAAGCTGAAGGACTTTCAGGCGCTGCCGTGCCGGGCCGAGTTGTTGGCGGCACATCCTTGTTACCCACCGCGAGACCCGCCCATCCGGGTGCGGAAGTCCGTGCCGGACAGTTGGCTGGCACTGCATTTGAGCGAGGGCAAAAATCGCCAGGTGCGTCGCATGACTGCGGCAGTGGGTTTTCCAACGCTGCGGCTTGTCAGGGCAGCAATCGGCGGGGTGACACTGGTGGATTTGGGACTGAAGCCGGGGCAGTGGCGGGAACTGACGCGGGAGGAGATTGGGCGGCTGGGGGTGTGAAGCGATGGTGGACCAATTCCAATGAAGAAACGCGCACCGCTTTTATACGGCCTATTAATCGGAGTTCTAATCGGCATTGGCTTTTCCTGTGCAGTTGCTGCATGGCTCGCGGTGCAATCAGCGCTTACGGCCTCCGATCCCAGATATGATCTTGTCGCTGTGTCTTGGGGAGGTCACACTAATAGCGAATCTCTATTGATCTATCAGGCACAGGTAGAGGCCAAGCCCTCTACAAAAAAAGGTAGTTTCGACATCTTAGCAAGAGTTTGCATCGGCGGCGGTAACTACTTTCACGATCTTGGGAATATCGGAACCGCATCGGATATGGGAGACGCCATCGAGCGCTTTGGAGTGATTACTTGGCTGCCTGATAAACTTACTGTTGGCGGTACGGATGGAGTGAAAGCCACTCTGATGCGAAGTGAACTGCAGATTCACCGATGAGAAGTCGCCGCAAACGACGAGGTCGAAGATGCTAGGCTTTCAAAAAGAAATGCTGCAACGCCTGGATCATGCCTTCACTGGCAGGCTGGGTGGCGACAAATCCGCCCTGAGCCAGCACATGCTCTTTGACCGGGTCGAGCGCATTGCTCGGGCAGGCGATGTTGGCGGCGATGCCGGTATCGAGCATTGCCAAATCATTGTAGTTGTCCCCCGCAGCGAAGACATTCGCCGCTGGCACTTTGAGCAGACGGGCTAACTCACGCAACGCTGTGCCTTTGCTGTAAGCGGCGTGGGAAAAGCGGAGATAACGCCCATTGCGGTGATAACCGACTTCCTTCTGGGCGTTGAGCTTGTCCTCCATGAAGCGGCAGATCTCGTCCAGCTCGACATCGTCCTCCGCGACAATGCCCACCTGACCCAGGTCACCCATGAGGAACTCTGCGCGGCGCGTGCTCACATGCTCCTTCACCTCATTGAGAAAGACTCGGTGCTTCTCCACAAAGTGGTCATGCGCATAACTGGCTTTCCGGTTCCAGGAACCGAAGGCGGTCCATGCCTTGAAGAAGCCGGGGCGGTAAATCTCGCACTCCTGCGCGATGATGTAGTCCGGCAGCATGAAGATATTATGCTGGCCCAAACCCACCAAAGTTTGACTCAAGCTCCGGCCTGTATTCACCACCCAGACCGCGCCTTGCTTCCGGAAGTCCCGCAGCATATCTGTCAAGGCCGGATGAAACGGCGGATCCGTCTCGTGATGGACGAGCGTGCCATCAAAATCGAAGCTGAGGATGAGCGATGGGGGCGGCTTGGCCATGATGAGATGACCTGCGGCTTAACTGTTACGGAACCAGGGGAAGCGGAGGATCTCCACCAAACGCCAGCAGATGACTGCAAAAAGGAGCCAATGTGCGGCCAGGTAGCCGCGGAAAATCCAGGGGCTGCCATGCCGGCGGCGCACGCGTTTGAGGATGGACTCCGATCCCCAGATGAGGCTGAAGGCCACCGGCAGGTAAAGAGACATCATGAAGCGGTCACCCCGGCCAATCGGCGTGTACCATCCATAGGCCAGCGTATAGACTACGAACGATCCCACGGTGAAAAGCAGGATGGCAACTGTACCATGCCGGAAGACCACATGACCTGCGTGTTCAGGCTTCGGCGCCGCGCTGAGCAGGACGCCCACCATGCCGAGAAGGATGACGGCCAAGGCTCCCAGATAGATCCCGCGCCATTCCAAGATGCCACGCCAGGGTTTTTGCTTTTCGATCTTCTCGCTGCGAGTGCTTTGCTTCGGCCAGAGGAATTCGGAGAGCTTCACTTTTACGCCATTGGTGAGGCGGGACGTGACTTCTTCACGCGTGTGCGTCCGGAGATACTTGCCGAGGGAGGGCTTGTCCGCAGGCAGCATGGCCGCCAGTTCCTCCTTGGAGTTGTGCTCGTCCATCCACTGGTAGGCATCCGGCTCAAAACGATCAAACCACATCCAGTAGGATGGGAAAGCGTGGAAAGGATCGCCGAACTTCTCATAAGAATCCGTGAGGCGCGGCCCGATGGTCATGAGGTGCGCCATGGCCAACATGACGAGTCCTACCACATGATTTCGCCAATACCAGAGATTGGTATTCGTCAGGACAAATCCCCGGCGGCGGGCAGAGAAGATTTCCCATATGCAACGCAGCGAACTGACTCCGATGAAGATGCCGAGCAAGGGATGCACGGATCCCTTGGTCATGTAGGCGAGGCCGCTCAGAATCCCGATGAGGACATAACTCCACAGAGAATTCTGAGCCAGGGCCGAGACACAGGCCACCCAGGTCAGGAAGAAGAAGACAAAGAAGAGAGGCTCTGGCTGGAAGTAGGCTGACCTTGGTAAGAGCGAGCCGAAGCCTGCCAGCAGGACCAGATTACACGCCGCCGGGAAGGAGAAGATGCGGCAGGCAGCGACCCCGAGAAACACCAGGAAGGTGCAGGTCATGAAGACGTGAAACCATCGCCCGCGATTGAATAGCTCCACATCCTGCGGCGAAGGAATCTTGGACTGCATCGTTTCGTCCGAGATCTTGTGATCGTTGTCCGTGAACCACGCGGCTACCCAGGGCCACAGGGGCTGCACGACCCCATCCGTGCGGTGAGGGAAGAAGTTAAAAAACGCTTTGCTGAAGCCCTTGCTGAAGTCCGCGTTCAGATCATCCTTCGTGATCGTGGCCAGACGCATGTTGTGCATCTGATCTCCGCCAAACATGTCCGCCGTATCGCGGTTCGTCTGGGCGATGAGCAGCCCGCCGATCTTGACGTAGGCCACTGCGAAAAGGATCAGCAACTGCGCAAAGACGAGCCAGCGGAATAATGCTGACTTCCAGAGTTCTGCGCGCTTCTGCCGCGCATCCAATGCCGTGTCTCCCATCTGCTCTCTTTTGCCTGGGGGTTAGCGCAGGGGCCGGACCTTGATCTCGACGCGACGATTGATGGCTTGCTCCTCCTGGGTGCCTCCCGGCTTGATCAGAGCCTCACGGCCCCGGCCTACCGCCTGGATGCGGTCGGTGGAGAGATTCAGTGATCTGATGAGCCAACTTACGACCGCGTTCGCGCGCCGCTGGCTCAGTTCATAATTGAAAACATCGGAACCAAAGGTGTCGGTGTGACCTTCCACAATGAAGCGATTGTTGGGGTTGCGCTGGATCAGCAGACCCAGCTTCATGAGACTCAGGCGGGCATTTTCCGCCAGTTCATCGCTGCCATACGCGAAAAGAAGATCAGTGGGCATGAGGATGGGATCGGTGCTCGCGTTCAACCGGTTCCCCCGGCTGACGAGATCATCGAGATTGCTGAAGCCCTGCACGCGGGTCGCCGCAGCATTCCCGGCCTTGCTTTGTTTGTTGAGCTTGTCTAGCAGTTGACCATCCATGCCCTCAATCTGGCGATCAAGTGACTTGGCAGGAATGATCATCTGATTGGAGGAAACCGCCTGGCTCAGTGTAGAGCTCTTGATGGCGCTGGCCGCGCTGGTGATATCCGGTCCGGGCAGCGTGTCCGCCATGGCAGCAAGGGAAGGGGACTGCGCGGGGATCGCGGAGGTCGGATCGCTCTCGGGAGAGATGAAGTTGGTGACCTTGTTCACCTCAGGGGTCAGGTCCACGGCCTTGTCGTCCGGGAGCATGTCCACGATGTCCTGAAAATCGGCTTTAGTCTGTGGCAGGATTGGCTTGTCCGAAGGCGCAATGATGTCCGGAATCTCCGTGATGGCCTTTTTGTCCTTCAACGCTTCCGGGCTGATGGCAATGCGCTCGGCCTTCTCCTTGGTCGGCGGAGCGAGGTGCTTGCCGAACTCCAGATTGTTGAAGAGATAATAAAGCCACCAATGGAACAAGGCCGCCAGGATGAAGGCCACCAGCATCCAGCCACGGAGGCTCCAAGTCCACCGCTCCACCTGGAAGGAGGCGCGCCGGCTATTGCCCCAAGAGTATGACTGTGAGGACATCGCGTCAGGGTAGCACACGCTTCCGCAGAGGCACGGGAATTTTCGTGCTTGTCTGTCACAGGGGGCAGTTTCGGGATATTCTAAAACAAATATCCAAGATCAGCAGGCCTTGCCCGTCATGCCTTCCCGTAAGATGAAAACAAAACTTTCCACCCTCATTGCTGCCTACGCGCTCGGCGTGGCGGCTATCCCCCTTATGAGTGCTTCCCCCGATGCATCGTCCGCCTACTCCGAAGCGATCAAACTCACCGGAGAGATGTCCCGCAATGGCGAGGCGCAGGGACTGGCCCGCGAATTTGGTCTGCAAATCCTGGATGTGACCTGGGAGGACACGGGCCGTTATCAGGGTTCCTCTGTGGGGCCGAACATCAGTGACATGACCATTCAGGTGGGCCAGGAACTGGCCGACGGGAAGTTCAAAACGACCTGTATGCCGGTCATTCGATTTCCGAATTTCTCAGACAAAAGCTGTGATCTGGATCCGCGGGATTTCACGCTACTGATCGGCAATCAAAAAGGCGGGAGTCTGAAGCGCATTTCCTTGCGCGACTTCCTGGAAGACCCGCTGACGTTTCTCTCCAATCCCGACTCATGGAAAGCGAAGGAAGGGAAGCCGCGCACGCTGCTGGCGGAGCGGGATTCCAAGGTGCTGGTCAGCGCGCAGGCCTGTTTCCTGCCCATCCCGAAGGAAGGCAAGGCAACCTTCAATCCGGTGCTTTTCAATTATCAGTCCACGACAGGCGATCCCGCCGTGCTGACCATTTTAGTGACTCGCGAAGGCACGAGCGTGACGATCATCGATAACAAGCGGGATGCATTCAAGACCGGAGCCAAATGGGGGCAACGTCTTTTCATCAACACCGATGGACAGCGCGCCAGCCTGACGGGGCAACGTGAATCAGAGTTTAAGCGTGATCAGAAGAGCGATGCCAAAACAGAAACACCAGCGGTGGGTGATCAGGCAGCGCTTAATATGGTGTTGCTCATTCAGGTGCCTCTGAAGCAAAAGAATCCGCCGCGTCCGTCGGTTCCTGCTTCTGCAGGCGTAATGGACGGCGTGAAAACCATGGCGCCCACCGGTTCGGTCAGGCTCTCGAGTCGCAGCGATGTAGAGAATGCTGTCATTGGTCATGGCGCACTGGAAGGTCCATTCACGGAAATCGATAACCTGGACATCGAGCGTGACTCAAGGTTTCCGGTGCGCGTGACAGTGCAGTTTTACAAAGGCACGTCGAATGGCGTCGTATCTCGTGAAGACCTGAAAGCGATCAAGGATCAGATCGATAAAGTGTACGAAAAAAGCGATTATGTGGGCAGTCTGGTCACCGGCGGCGACACGGGTCGAGTCACCGAATATGAAGGCGTGAAAGTGCAGCCAGAAGGCTGGTGGGAAGATTTCTGGGCCCGCCATGAAAAGAACACAGGCGACAATCGCGAGGAGGCCATCAAGAAGCTCAAGGATCTGTTGGGCCGTGACTTCATGAAGGAACCCGTAAGCGATCTGTTCGTGCGGAGTTTGTTGAAGTGAGGTGTGGGGTTGGAGGAGCTTGCTCCGACGTGGTCGGGGGCCTCCGGCACCCGAAGGCATAACGGGGTTAATCTCGCGAGCGCACGTGATCTTTGAAAGCCTGCCCTGAAGGTGTACGGGGACGCCCGCCACCACGGCAGTGACTGGCGTTAACACAACCTACAACTGAACAGACACATGTGAGGGTTTCTCAGCCAATCACTTCCCGGATCAACCGCCCCATCTCGGCCACCGAGCCCACCGTGTAAGAGGCCGGAAAAACACTCGGCTCTTTCCCGGGATGGGTGAGCACACGAATCGTCTTCGTCACACCGGCATTCTGCGCCATGCCGATGTCTCGGTCGGCATCACCGGCGAGCCAGGAATTTGCCAAATCCAAATCATGGTCTTCCGCCGCGCGCAGCAGCATCTCGGGGCTTGGTTTGCGGCAGGTGCAATTCGCCTCGCTCCCAAGACAGGTGCAGGCATAGATACCATCGAACTCGGCACTGTGAGGTCTGAGCAGGCCTTGCATATGCTCATGAATGGCATTGAGTTCGATCTGCGAAATCAGGCCTTTGCCAACGCACTGCTGGCTGGTGGCCAAGATCAGCACGAAGCCGCGCGCCTTCAGCCATGCGAGGGCTTCGATGATGCCGTCACTGAGGTGAAATTCGGCGGGGCTGAGGACATACGGGCGCGGGTCGGGCGCGACATTCACGACCCCGTCACGGTCAAAGAAAAAGGCGGGGCGTTTCATGCTGAAGTTCTGTCGTCGTCAGTCCAGACGGGGTAACCATGAATGCGGATATTATCTCCGATGGACTGATGGGTGACATCCACAAGTGGGGCGGAGCGGGACTGAGGCGGAAAGACAGGGCCGCCGACAGAGATGATGCCACCTCCGCAGATGCGTGGGGCAATATACCAGCACACTTCATCCACAGCCCTCGCGGCAAAAGCTTGACCTAACAATTGGCCGCCACCTTCCACCAGTACAGTGGTGACCTGAAGCTCCGCGAGTTGTTGCAGGATTTCGGGGAAGGTAAGGGGGCCTTGCAGTACCTTGGTGCGGTCGCGATGTTCATCCGTGAAGACATGCGACTCCGGCGGAAAATGCCCGGAATTGGTCACGATCACACGCCAAGGTTGGACCTTGCATGCGGGAATGTTGGGACCGCGCAAGGTGAGCTTGGGATTGTCATGACGAAGGGTTTCTCCGCCGATGAGGATGGCATCCGAGCGGACGCGCAGGGTCATTGCATCCTGACGGGCTGCTTCATTGGTGAGCCATTGCGGTTCGTGCGGCGGACGCGTGATGCGGCCATCCAGACTCTGCCCGGCTTTGGCGATCACGTAGGGCAGCCCGGTCTGAATCCATTTGGCAAAAGGGCGGATGAGGACCTCCGCTTCACGCCGCAAGATGCCGTTGGTGACGGCGATGTTTTGAGCCGCCAGCACTTTGTCCGCCGCGCCTGCGTGATGTGGATTTGGATCCGTTGCGGCATAGACCACGCGGCTGATGCCAGCCTCAATGAGAGCGCCAGTGCATGGCCCGGTGCGTCCGGTGGTGGAACAAGGTTCGAGCGTCACATAAGCCGTGGCGGTCCGCACGTCTTCGCCTTTTGCCGAAGCATCGCGCAGGGCCTCGACTTCGGCATGAGGTAGACCGGCTTTATGATGCCAGCCCTGTCCTAGCACGCGGCCTTCTTTCACGATGACGGCACCCACGGGAGGATTCGGAGAGGTCAGGCCAACGCCCTGCCGGGCCTGCTCAAGGGCAAGCCGCATCCATTTTTCATCTTCGGCGGGGTGGGGCGTCACAGCCTCATGAAGCCATAATTGGGGAATGTTACAAAATCCTTTGTGCAGAGACTGCTTTGCGGGTTCGTTCGGACTCCTCACGGATGAACGCCAAACAGCGAGCGCAACTTTACCATGGCCTGGCCAAACTGATCGGCGCAGGACTGCCGATCGACCGCTCCGTGGAACTGCTGCTTGAGCAGAATCCTGCGGCGGATGTGCGTGCCTATCTGCAGGGCATCCAGAAAGGTCTGGCGGAGCGCCTCACGGTCTCTGAAGCGATTGCCAAACATAATGGTTCGCTGGCCACGCCGTTGGAAATCAGCCTCATGGCTGCCGGAGAAAGGGGAGGCCGCATGGAGGTGTCCTGCGAGCATCTGGCCAGCTATTTTGAACTGCGGGAGAAGAGCCGCCAGAAGGCCATCTCCGCGCTGATCTATCCTCTCATTCTGCTGCACCTGGGCGTGCTTTTCCCGGATGCGCCCAACATGATGGAGGGAGGTGGATTCACCGATTACGTGCCCAACACGCTGAAGCGGCTGGGGGTGGCCTGGACGGTCCTGATCCTGGTGGCGGTGGCTTGGAGATATTGCACCAAAGCGGCGGAGAAGTCCGTGCCCGTGGATAGGTTTCTGGAGTGGATACCACTGATTGGATCGGTGCGGCGTCATTGGGCGCTGGCGCGCTTTTGCCAAGTGTTTGAGACAGGGCTTTTGGCGGCGTTGCCCATCACGGAGACGGTGAGGCTCTCCGGGCGATCTTCGCAAAGCGCAGCCTTGACCGAGGCTGCCGAAAAGGCGGCGAAGGCCATTGAGCAGGGGGAGGCTCTGGCGCCGTCCCTGAAGAAGACGGGAGCATTTGGCTCGACCTTTATTAACTCGGTTTCAACGGCTGAGCACGCGGGTACCATGGATATCGAGATGAGCCGCTGGGCCAAGACCGAAACAGAACTGGCCTACTTCGCCCAGGATCGCGCCGCAGAGTGGCTGCCGCGGATTTTTTACGTCATTATTGTCCTGTATGTGGCGAGCCGGATCATTTCCTGGTTCAGCAGTTACTTCGGGCAGGCGAATGATCTTTTAAATCAGATGAACCTTTGATAAAGCTGCTCCCAACACGTCCCGAAAATCGTAAGTACTGTTCAAATAGTCACATTATCCGCTAGACAATTGACTCGATCCGCGCTCAAAATGGCGCTGTCACTGTCACTTTACACATCTAACTACACCGCATAGCCATGGCCCGCGCACCCAAAGAAACATCATCTGAATCCGGCTCCAGTAAGATCGCCGAAGCCCGTTCCCGTAATCTCGACGCGGCCATTCAACAGATTCATAAAGACTACGGCGAGGGCGCGATTCTGCGCATGAATGAGAGTTCGCGGGTGGAAATCAGTGTCATCCCCACGGGCAATTTGCTGATCGATCAGGCGCTTGGCATTGGAGGTTTCCCGCGCGGTCGTATCGTTGAAATTTACGGGCCGGAGTCTTCCGGTAAAACCACGCTTACCCTGACCATCATCGCCCAAGCCCAAAAAACGGGCGGCTTGGCAGCCTTCATCGACGTGGAACACGCTTTGGATCCTGGCTACGCCACCAAGCTTGGAGTCAAAATGGATGAATTGCTCGTGTCTCAACCGAGCAGTGGTGAAGAAGCCCTCCGCATTTGCGAGACGCTGGTGCGTTCCAATGCGCTGGATGTCATCGTCATCGACTCCGTGGCCGCCCTGGTCACCCGCCAGGAACTGGATGGTGAGATTGGCGATGCCACCGTGGGTGCACAGGCTCGTCTCATGAGTGCCGCGCTCCGGAAACTGACGGCAATCATCAGCAAGGCCCGCACCTGCTGCATTTTCACGAACCAGATCCGTGAAAAAGTCGGCGTAATGTTCGGTAATCCTGAAACCACTCCTGGTGGTAAAGCGCTCAAATTCTATTCCTCCATGCGTGTGGATATCCGCCGCATCGGCGCGATCAAGAGCACGGACGGCACCAATACGGGGAACCGCACGAAGGTGAAGATCGTGAAAAACAAGCTCGCGCCTCCTTACACGGAAGCGGAGTTCGACCTCATGTACAATGAGGGCATCAGCGGCGTCGGTTCCTTGCTGGACCTGGCACTGGAGTTCGACATCCTGCAAAAGCGCGGATCGTGGATCAGCTACAAGGGCACGCAACTGGCCCAAGGTCGCGATGCGTGTAAGGAAGCGCTCAAAGCGGATCCTTCTCTCTACGCGGATGTGGAAGTGGCAGTTAAAGCCCGCCTGGATGAGAAGAGTGGGAAGTCGAGTCCCGCTCCTGTCGTAATCCCTGCGGAGCCGATTGGAGATTTGTAAGGCAGGGACAATGATCTGTCCGATCTGGCCGCTCCAATGATGGAGCGGCATTCAGTGGCGAGTGCCTGTTCCAACTGCCCCCGGCATGCGTTGCAAGCTTGGGAGGTTCTGGCACTTTCATTTGAAGCCCATTTGCTGTCTAGCCGCCGCATTTACTGCCAACTTTAGCGGCGACGATTATCTCAAAATCCCGCCATTCCGTACTACATAGTACGGTATTTCGCGTGTTCCGACACGCGTGAGCGGCAGTTGAAGCCTTTTCGCGGCAGTACAAACAGCAAACCGCACTTGGGTGGGCTTTATGAGCTACGGCGCCAGCGGGTACCGAGAGCCATGCTCCACTGAAACTTGCGGGCATGTTCCCTGATGAGGAAGGACAAGTCAGCTTGGTATTCGAGAGTGAAATGGGGAGCGAGCTTAGCGCGCAACCATTCCAACGTGGAGCCTTCCGGCCAATGCTCGCGAGGTGTAAATTCCTCCAGCCAGGTGCAAGGCGTGGCGAGCAGCAACTGCCCGCCGGACTTCACCAAGGTGGGAAGCCGATTCAGTAGAAGTTGAGGATCACTCAAACGGCAGAGCAGATTGGCGGCATGCACCAAGTCAAAACTGCCAAGATCATTCCGGAGATTCATGGCGTCGCCTTTTTCAAAGCTGATGCGTTCTGAATCAATCCCAGAAGGGCGCTCAGCGTTTAGTGTGGTGGCTTGTTGGGCCTCCTCCAAACGCCGGTAGGTGTGGCTGCCGGAACTGCGGATGGCTTCGGCGGCATCCACAAAACTCTGCGAGTAATCAATGCCGATGACTTCCTGGCAGAGACTCGCCAGTTCGTAACTGGAACGACCCACGGCGCAGCCCAAATCGAGAGCGCGTGCGGTCTTGGGAACTGTGTCACGATCAATGAGTTCCGTCACGCTACGCCGGGCAAAGCCTAGAGCGTCCCGCGGACTGTTGGGCCACGGTAAGACATCTTCGTCCCTGCCGTAGTGAAACAGCAGGTACTCGTCGAGCAATTTAGGGGATTCGTAGACACTCATGCCAAAGGCAATTCAGGCGAAGGAAGGGCGAGTTCGACCTCCCTAAACGCTATTCTGCCATGGCGCGCTGCAGATACTCAGCAGGCTGGAAGTGCTCGATCAGTACGACCGTTTCGCCATCGCGGTGCATGCGCGCCTGCTTGATGTCGAAGTTTGGCGTCTTGTGCGGGGCGAAGAGGATGTCGTCATGCGTCGCGTTCTGACGGCGCTTGAATTGATCGGGTGTGATGTGACCACCCAGATGGTCATCGCGACCGGTGGCGAGGTGGCAGGTGCCCAACACTTTTTCATCCTGAATATCCGCGCCGGAGACCGGCAGCACTTGGGTGCCGAAGCCGAGTTCACCGAGCACGCCGGTCATCGGATCGTCTGTGAGCTTGCGATTGTGCTCGTCGATAGTGGACTGTTCGCCGGCGATGAGTTCGGATTTGATAATGCGACCACCGGTCACGGTCAGCTTGCCGAGGGTGCCGTCTTCATACTTGAGGGGAAATTCGCCTTCTGCGCCGGTCGGCACGAAATAGACCTCGCCGGCGGGTAGGTTGGCCACATCCGGGGTGTCGCCACGGCAAAGGCCATGGCTCTTTTGGGCCTCCTGACGATTGAGTTCCAGACGCACGGTGAGTTGAGCGCCGCCATGAACCGTGAAGTCGATCTCGACCCAATCGGCCTTGGTCATGGCGAGGCGCAGCTTTTCGGCATCGCGGCTCACGTCATTGTAGTCGACCGCGAGGCCGGTGCTGAGGATGACATCATTGACGCCATGCAGGGTTGCGCCTCGGAAGCCATATTGTTTTGCAAAGGCGGTCAACGGCGCCGTCGCGCTGAAGGTCGAGACGCAGAGAATGATGTCGTAGTTCGGGTAGATGTCCTTCTCCAGGCTCAGCTCTTTTCCGGTCATGTCCACGCAGAGGTCAGGCATATCCAGGTTGCTGCCGCCGGTCATTTCGTAGGCATACAATTCGCCGCCTTTGAGGGCGAGTTCATCGGCCACGCCGTTTTGCAGGCCGAGGTAAAACGCTTCGTGGGCCTTTTGCTGGATCTTCCGCTCAGGATTGTTCAGGAATGCCAAATCCTTGGCCTCGGCCAGATCGGGGAGGTCGATTAAAATGCAGACTTTGCGGCCGAAGGTTGGCTCGAACACGGTCCCAAGAAGGCGGGCGAGATCGAATTTCGGGAATTTGCGTCCGGTGGCTGCTGTCTGTACGGTGGTCGTGTCGTTCATCGTCTGGTCGAGGTAGAATGGGTCTGAAAAGTATATACGTAGAAACTGCCTGCACGGGGCATCATTTTTCTCGGGTTAGCATTTGATGGCCCATCGAAGTTTGGCGGAAGAAGCTCTGGAGTTCGCGCGGATTTCTTCCTGGGAAGGGCGCTGCACCTCGTCATTGATGATCGAGAAGATGCCGGCCTGTTTTGCTGCTTGGAAGGCTTTCTTCACCCGGCGATCTTCCCCTGAGTGGAAGGTGAGAACAGCCACCCTTCCCCCTGAGCGGAGGCAGCCTGGAATCTCGCGAAGGAAAGAGTCGAGCGCGCTGAATTCATCATTCACGGCGATACGCAAGGCTTGAAAGACCCGTCGAACGGTCAAGGCCATGTCTTCCTCGTTCCGGATTTTGGGCAGTGCCGCTTTGATGGCGCCAGCGAGCTTCAAGGTGGTCTGGAAGTCTTTTCCTGCCAGAGCCTCGGACAAGAGGGCAGCGTTGGGCTCGTCCGCGTTCTCCTGCAGCAATGCAGCCAGTTTCGTTGGGTTTAGCTTTTTGAGTAGTTCTCTGGCGCCCAAGCCCCGCTGGGGATTCATACGCATGTCCAACGGACCATCCAGTTTGGTGCTGAAGCCCCGGGTGGGGTTGTCGATCTGCATGGAAGACACCCCCAAATCCGCCAGGATGACATCGCCACCGTCGGCCCAGCCATTCTGGTCCAGGGCTCGGCGTATCGCAGCGAAGTTTGTGCGGCAGGCTCGAAATTGATCTTCGCCGAAGCCAAGCCCTCTGAGACGTTGAGTGGTCTTTTCGATCTCAATGGGGTCCTGATCGAGGCCCAGTAATGACCCGTAAGGCAAAATTCGCTGAAGCAATGCCTCCGTATGACCTCCATAGCCCAAGGTGCAGTCCACCACCCGTTCACCGGGTTGTGGGGAAAGCACTTGGAGAATTTCCGTGAGCATGATCGGCACATGCTGCCCGGCTGGGGTCTTGCCTGAGGCCAGGACTTTGGCCACGGTGTCGGCATAGCGCTCCGGCTGGAGTTCCTTGTATTTGTCCTCGAAACGACGGGGGTTTTTACCCTTGTAGCGCACGCGGCGCTTGTGGGGCGTTTCGGCAGGTGGCAGTCCGTCCTGCGACACCGCAGAGGGGATTTGAGACTGCTCTTCAGGCATGCGCCAGTCTCGGAGTGATCTTCCTTGAGATCAAGAGGTGGCTACCGCGCCAGGATTCGAACCTGAACTAAGAGAGTCAGAATCTCTCGTGCTACCGTTACACAACGCGGCAATTTGGGACGTAAATTAAGCCGCTGTCATCACTACGCAACGCTTTCCGTTAGCGAGAATGGCTACCTCGTAAGGATTCGAACCTTATCAAAGAGAATCAAAATCTCTTGTGCTACCGTTACACCACGAGGCAGTTGGCAAAAACAGCGGGACAAGATACTAAGCATAATTCCGGCAGGGGCAAGGGCGAATTTGTTTTCGTGTGGGCGAGGTTTTTGGCCGGGATTTGCGATGAGAAGGCAGCACAAGTTGCCGATTGACTTGCCGCCCGGCGCGGCGAAGCAAGTCACACCTATCTCTACTATGAAAGCCATTCGTATTGACGCTCCCGGCGGACCCGAAACGCTCGTCCTTCAAGAGGTCGACAAGGCCACACCAAAGCCGAATGAGGCTTTGGTCAAGATTGAGGCAGCAGGCGTGAACTACATCGACGTGTACCAGCGCAGCGGGCAGTACCCGATCGTGCTGCCTTATCGCCCCGGAATGGAAGGGGCGGGAACGGTGGAATCCGTAGGTGCCGAAGTGCAGGATCTGAAGCCGGGGGACCGTGTGGCCTATGCGATGGTGCCGGGTGCTTATGCCGAGTATGCCGCGGTGCCGGCAGCACGGCTGGTAAAAATTCCGGATGCGTTGGATTTTCAGTCGGCGGCGGCGGCGATGCTTCAGGGCATGACGGCGCATTACCTTTCGACGTCGGTTTACCCGCTGAAGAGTGGCGATACGGCGCTGGTGCATGCGGCGGCCGGGGGATTGGGATTGCTGCTCACGCAGATGGCGAAAAAGCTAGGGGCGCGGGTGATCGGCACCGTTTCGACCGAGGAGAAGGCAGCTCTGGCGCGCGAAGCGGGAGCGGACGAGATCATCTTCTACAACGAGCAGGATTTCAAAGAGGAAGCCCGGAAGCTGACAGGCGGTAAAGGCGTGCAGGTGGTTTATGATTCAGTGGGTGCGACGACGTTTGCCAAGAGTCTCGAGTCGCTGGCGCCACGTGGGATGCTGGCGCTTTTTGGTCAGTCGAGCGGGGCCGTTTCCTCGTTTGACCCGACATTGCTTGCGCAGAAAGGCAGTCTTTTCCTAACCCGGCCGACCCTGGGGCACTATACGGCGGCGCGGGAAGAACTCCTGTGGCGCGCGGGCGATGTGCTTGGCTGGATCGCCAAGGGTGAGTTGAAGCTGAGGATCAGCGAAACCTTCCCGTTGGGTGAGGCGGCTGAGGCGCATCGGCGTTTGGAAGCGCGGAAAACTACCGGGAAGTTGTTGCTGATTCCGGGAGCGTAGGTCCAGGGTGTCTTGGGGAATAGGCCAGATAGGACTTATAAGACCTATTTGGTCGAGAGCCGGAGATGGTTGTTGCCCAAAATGAAAAAAGGGATGAGCGAAAAGCCCATCCCTCTTTGGAAATCGTCAGCTTTGAAGCTGAGAAGATTTATGACTCTGACTTCAGGGCTTCGATAGCGGGGGTGAAGTCCTTTTTGTTGTCGAGGACTTTGTCCACGAGGCCGTAAGCGGCGGCTTCTTCGCCGCTCATGTAGTAGTCACGATCGGCGTCGCGTTCCACTTCTTCGACGGTTTTGCCGGTGTGCTTGGCGAGAATGGCGTTCAAGCGGCGCTTAAGGCGATACATGAACTCAACCGTGCGCTCGACATCGCTGGCGGTGCCTTGGGCGCCGCCGCTGACCTGGTGGATCATGATGTGGGAATTCGGCAGGGCGTAGCGCTTGCCCTTGGTCCCCGCAGTGAGGAGGACGGCACCCATGCTGGCGGCGATGCCGATGCAGTAGGTGTTCACGTCGCAGGTCACGAACTGCATGGTGTCATAGATGGCCAAGCCAGCCGTGACGGACCCGCCGGGGGAATTGATGTAGATATTGATGTCCTTCTTCGGGTCCTGCATTTGGAGGAACAGAAGCTGGGCGATGACGATATTCGCCACCTGGTCATCAATAGGGGTGCCGATGAAAATGATGCGGTCCTTAAGCAGACGGCTGTAGATGTCGTAAGCGCGCTCCATGCGGCCTTCGCTCTCGATCACCGTGGGGATGATGTAGTTGGAAGGGCCACTCGGCATGATGCTAGTTGGAAACAGATTGGCGGACATATATGGAAATCAAATGAAGGGGAGGGGACTGTGCTTGTCAATGCGATCCCGCATGAGGCGGGAATCGGGTGGGTGAATGGGTTAAATCATCAGTATGGGAATGCATACGCGTGCCGTGGATGAGCCGGTGCGGAATTCATCTTCTGACTCCAGCACCCTCCCTGCCATGGGAGCTGGGGAAAGAGATCGGGATTGGAGGACGTATTTTGAAGAGTAGAGTTGATCATATCCCGCCGTGAGTCTTTTCCGTCCGACCTCAGCCTCTTGTCAGAATTTCCAAGCGACGCGTTTGCTCAGCCGCCGCTCGATTCTGCGTGCGGGTGGCTTGGGTCTCTTTGGGATGACACTGCCGAAGCTGATCTTTGCAGAAGAAGCGGCGCGGAATCCCAAGCTCGTCGCCAAGGCCAAGAGCGTGATCTTTTTGTTTCAGTGGGGAGGCCCCAGCCATTTGGAGACCTTCGACATGAAGCCGAATGCGCCGAGCGGCATCAAGGGATTCCACAAACCGATGTCCAGCAATGTGGACGGGATCCAGGTGAACTCGCTCCTGCCCAAAACCTCCAAGGTCATGGACAAGGTGACGCTGATCCGCAGCGTGCACCACACGATGAAGAATCACAATTCGGCAGGGTATTACGCCCTGACCGGGCATGCCCCTCCGAGTGATGACCAGCGGCTGAAAGACACGCCGGATCTTTTCCCTGCCTACACCAGTGTGCTGGATCGTATGATGCCGGCTGCGGGTGAGGTGCCGACTAGTGTGCATCTGCCCTATGTGATCAGCGATGGCACGCAGACGCCGGGGCAATTTGCGAGCTTTCTGGGCAAGACCCATGATCCATTCGTGGTCACGCAGGATCCGAATAGTCCGAGCTTTGCGCTGCCGGAGTTGAGCCTGCCCGAAGGGGTTAGCTACGAGCGTCTTTCGGCGCGTCGGGAGATGCAGAAGATGATCGATTCGCAGAGCCGCCTGCTTGATTACTCAGCGGCGGCACAAGGTTTGGATGGTTATTACGAAAAGGCCCTGGCGATGCTGCACAGCACGCAGATGCGTGAAGCCTTCGACCTGAGCAAGGAATCGCAAACGACCCGTGATGCCTACGGCCGCACGTCGTATGGGCAGAGTTGTCTGCTGGCGCGCCGACTTGTCGAGGCTGGGGTGAAGTTTGTCACCGTGACGTTCTCCGATGGCATTGGCGGACGCACCACGGTTGATGGCGGCTGGGACACGCATGGCTTTGATAACACGCGGATGTTTCCCATCATTGAAGGACGGCATTTGCCGATCACGGAGCAGACGCTACCCACGCTCTTGATTGATCTGGAAGAGCGCGGGCTGCTGGACGAGACGCTCGTGGTTTGGGTGGGCGAATTTGGCAGGACGCCACGGGTCAACAAGGCGTTGAGCCGGGACCATTGGCCCTTCTGTTACACGGCGCTGCTGGCTGGTGGCGGCACGAAGAAGGGCTTTGTTTACGGAGCTTCAGACAAGAACGGCGAACATCCGGCGGACAAGCCGGTAACCCCAGACGATCTGGCGGCGACGATGTATCAACTCATGGGAGTTGATCCGCAGACGGAAGTGCATGACCAGGCGAATCGCCCGGTGCCGCTGAGCTATGGGAAGACGATTGAGGGTGTGATTGCGTAGGGTGGTGGGAGCAACGGGGCACAACCTCTTCAAGGTTGTGGCGCGAACGTTTTTCCTAGGGTTGCGTCTGCGCGCAACCCTAGGCTGTACGGCAGAACGCCGTTGGCGTTCGGGATGCGAATGAGGGACGCGTTCGCTCATGCAATCGCTTTGGTCTTGTGTGTCTGCCTCACTGTGGCAGGCTGTAGGGCACGTCCATTTCACGACCCAATTTTACGCACTACGCCATGAGCCAAATTTCCGCCCGCATCACTGAAGACATGAAGACCGCCATGAGGGCCAAGGACACGGTGGCGCTGAATGTGGTGCGCGCTTTGAAGTCTGCCATCAAGTACGCGGCCATCGAAAAGCATGGAGCGGATGGTGACCTGGATGATAACGATGCGCTGGTCGTGGTGCGTCGGGAGATCAAAAAGCGCCACGATTCCGTGAGCCAGTATGAGAGCGCGAATCGTCCTGAGCTTGCGGCTATTGAGAAGGCAGAAATCGCGGTGCTGGAGAAGTATTTGCCTGCCGCGATGAGTGCTGAGGACATTCAAAAACTGGTGGATGCCGTGATCGCTGAGACAGGCGCGACCAGCAAAAAAGACATGGGCAAGGTCATGAAGATCCTTCAGGAGCGAAGCGAAGGCCGCGCGGATAACAAGATCCTGAGCACGGAAGTGAACAAGCGTCTGGCTTAGCGAGAGCCTCGGTTCACCACGGATCGTTTTGTTCCATAGCTCATGACTACTGCTGTCATTGTAGCCGCAGGGAGTAGCCGGCGCATGGGGTTCCCGAAGCTGACGGTTAGTCTGCTGGGAAAGCCTGTACTGCGCTGGACGCTGGAAGCCTTTGATGCGTGCCGGGACGTGGAGCATGTCATCGTAGTGGTCGGAGATGCTACGGAAGGCCTGGTGAGTGCCTGGAAGGAAGACGGCATCCTGACGAAGCCCATGACGCTAGTGCAAGGCGCCGAGGAACGGTATCTCAGCGTGCATGCGGGGCTACAACAACTACCAACTGGAACGGAAATCGTGGCGGTGCATGATGGGGCGCGGCCTCTCATCACGCCGGAGCAAATCACACGCTGCATCTTCAAGGCCAAAGAGGTGAAGGCGCTGGCTTGCGCGCGGCCGGTCACAGAAACCTTAAAGCAAGTGGATGCTGATGGCCGCATCGCGGGCTCGGTTTCGCGCGAGGGCGTATGGCTGATGGAGACTCCGCAGGTATTTGATCGAACTCTGCTTTGCCATGCCTATGACAAAGCGGTGGCGGAAGGATTGGCGGTGACGGATGAAGTCTCCGCCGTGCAGCACGCGGGGAGCGAAGTATTTGTCCTAGACAATCCCGAACCCAACCTGAAGATCACCTATCCCGCTGATCTTCATTTGGCGGAGCAGTTGTTGCGAGCGAGAGCATGACTCCAGAGGAGAAGTTACAGCGAGTCACGGAGGAACAGAAAATCCTTCGGGATCGGCTGACGCAACTGGACGCGCAAATCGCAGTGCTGCGGTCTGAATTTCGGCAGGCACCAGAGGCTTCGATTTCACCGATTACCGCCAATCCCGAGGGCGTAGCCATGCCGGATGAGCGGGGATATTGGCCGGAGCCTGAATCTGCGTCTGTGTCTGTGGCGCCAGTGACACCTGCGATCATCAAGGCCCCGGCAGGACCGCCTCCTTTGCCGCCAGTCACTAAAGCGGCGGTAGTTCCCGAGGAGGTTGTACCGCAGAGCTTGAAAGTGCCGCCGCAGACTCCGGCTTTATCGCGGGCGAGTGGTGCTAATATTCTACCCCCAAGGCCTGTCGCCGCTGAGAAGAATGCAGAGGTGCTGGGTGCGCAGCCTGCGCCGCCGCCATTGGTTGGAGGACCGCCAGTCGTTGTGGCCAAACCCGTCAAAAAGGGATTCGAGCAGCAGTTTGGGCAGGTCTGGGCCGTTCGAATTGGGGTCGGCTCGCTCCTGACGGGGCTGATATTGGGCAGCATCTATGCTTATCAGAATTTTGTGCATCAGGCGCCAGCGATCCTGAAGGTGCTGGCGCTCTATTTGATCAGCGGCGGTCTACTGGGTGCTGGTCTGTGGTTGGAGAAGTCGCGAGAGTCTCTGCGCACTTTTGGCCGTGTCATCGCCGCCGGCGGCTTTGCGGCGCTGTATTACACGACCTATGCGATGCACCATGTGGAGCGACTGCAGGTCATCTCCAGTCCGATCGTCGGGGGGCTGCTGCTCCTGCTCTGTGCGATGGGCATCTTTGCGTATGCCGACTGGAAGAAGGATCAAACGGTGGCGGCGATGTCATTGGTGCTGGGCTATTATGGAACTGCCATCAGTCCTGTTGGCTGGTTTAGTTTGTTCTCAAATGGAGTGCTGACGGCGGGTGGCCTGTGGCTGTTGTGGCGGCATCGATGGATAGCGCTGGGCGTGCTTAGTCTGGTGGGCAGCTATGGGGGATTTGCTTTCTGGCAGTATGCGCTGCCGTTGTTCACGACAGGACAACTCGCGCCGATGGCCTACTGGGCTGGGCAAGGATTTTTGATGGGATGCTGGGTCCTGTTCACCGCAGTGTTCCTTTTGGCGCAGACGGAGGTCGTCAAGATGCCCATCCGTGCCAGCCTGGCGGCTCTGAATAACGCGGCGTTTTTCGCGCTGTTCATGGTGGCAATGATCGCCCGCATTCCAGCGGCGGAGCGGACGGATCCTTTTGCGGCTTACACCCTGATTTGGGGAGCGGTGTTGCTGGGTCTGTGTTGGGCGGCGGAAAAGGTTCATGGCAAGGAAGGCCGTCCGCTAAGCGAGGTTTTCCTGGCGTTTGGCTTGATCGAGATCGCCATCGGGCTGGTCATCAAACTCAGCGGCTATCAGGTGATCACGGTCTTTGCGCTAAAGGCAGCGCTGCTGGCTTGGGTCGGTATGAAGCTGGATCGACGCACTGCACGGGTGGCGTCGGTGCTGTGTGCGGCGTTTGTCATCCTGCTCACCCTCGCGGCACACTCCTCGAAACTGGACAAGTGGATCCCCGGCTCGGACTTCCCAGCGCTCTTATGGAGCAGAACGTTTGCAGCCATCGCGCAATTGGCGTTTTTGTTCTTGGGTGGCTGGTTGCTGCAAGGCGAGAAACGGCTGCTTCTGACTCAGGCAAAGGTTGCCGAAAGTGGAGCCGCACTTCGTTTTCGCGCATCCTGGCAGAGCGCGGTGTTTTGCATTGGCGTCATTCTCATTTGGTTTGCGGCGTTTTCGGCTCCGACGCTTAACTGGGGCCGCTATATGAGCGGGCTGGGCTTTTGCACGGCACTGATCGCGGCGACGGTATTTCTGCTGCCTGAGTTTAAGGAGATGCGTCGGGTGGCGACAGTGTTTGCTTTCTTAACGGTGCTTCCGCTGATCTATCGTGAGCCCACGTCTGGAAGCATCTTTGAATTTTGGTCGCTGACGCCTTTTACCGTCAGCGTCACGGCAGTGGTTTGTCTGGGCATTGCCTGGCTGTGCAAGAAGCAGCCGTGGCTCAATACCAAGATCAGTCCCCGGGCACCGGATTTCTGTGTGGAGGCTTTTGCCTTCGCTGCGATCGCCCTCTTTGCCTGGGCTGATGTCGTGGTCATGCCGATGGATGAATGGTGGAAGCCAACGGCGTTGTTGCTCGTGTGTGGTGGCCTAGCTTTGTTGGGGCATGCCAAGGCGGTGGGATTGCCGGAACTGGCGTTGACGGCCCGCATTGGCGGCATGGTGGGGGCCGGAGCGATTGTCTGGTTTGGCTTCCTGCACGCGGGGCGGCCGGATACCTGGAAAGATATTCTGGGCGCGGTGCTTAATACGGGACTGCTAGTGGGCGCAGCCTGGCTGGGGCGTCATCGGACCACTTACGAAAGCGGTTTGCAAAAAAGCGGGCTGTTTTGGATCGCTCTCTATTACAGCGCCGCGGCGGTCTTGAGTTTTCTCTTCATTGTTTGTCTACCGTTGGATCGGGTGTGGCAGCCAGCCGTTTGGGTGCTGTTGTGTGCGGCTCTGATGGCCTTGGGAAAAGCGTCGAAGGTGAGCCTTCCAGAGCTAAGTCTGTGTGCCGGGATCGCGGCGTTGTTCCAGACCTATTATCAAATTGGTTACATGGGGCGGCCCCCGCAAATGGCGGCGGAAGGCTGGCTGATGCTATCCTTCTTTGCACTGGCAGGCGCGGCGACTCTGAAGCCACAAGGCTGGCCCGATAATGAATCCGCCGGCTGGCTCAAATTCCTGAGGTGGAGTGCAAGCCTGCAACTGATGGTGTCCTATCTGGTGTGGTGGTATGCACATGAGCCGGCGTATTTCACACTGGCCACGGCTGCGTTGGCGCTATTGCTCGCTGGATTTTCACGCTGGAAGAGTGGGACGGTGCCGGGGGGGATCAGTTTCGTTTTGGGGGCATTGGCGATCGTCACTTTTATTTTCTCGGCCATAGGAGTTCTCCGTCTGGATGCGCCGGTGGCATGGGGCTGGGCGGTGCCGGTTTTGGTCATGGCAGCGGAGTGGCTGTTGCGTGGACATCCGGTGGCGAAAGACGAGGAGGCTCTGCTCGCGTGCCGTGGTCTGGCGGTGGCGTGTGTATTCGCGCTTTGGCATTACCTGACCTATCAAGTGCTGGAGCATGGGTCCTATCGCACCATGACGTGGGCGGGGTTTGCGTTGCTGCTATTTGTGGTGGGGCTGGTGTTGCAGCATTCCACGTATCGGCGCTGCGGTCTGGCTGTGCTCGGTGTCGCCTTGGGGCGGATTGTCTTTTATGACGTGTGGCAGTTGGAGACGGCGGCCCGGTTTATCACGTTCCTGGTGATTGGGGCGGTGCTGGTGCTGCTGGGGTTCTTTTACAATCGATTCGAGGATCTTTTGAAGAAATATTGGTGAGGTGGCGAGGCGCGTGGAAGAAAGCGCCGTTCGGCACAACCCATACTGGGTTGTGAATCCTCGGCAACTCACCCAAGGTAGCGTCTGCGCGCAACCTTGGGCTTTACGGCGGAACGCCGTTGGCGTTCGATGACTCTACGGTCAGGATCTGGTCTTCAGATTGTCGCGCGTTGCTTATTCTGCACTGCGAAAGTGTGGGTAAGCTCAGGGCAGGGCGCACCATGTCCAAGGTGGCTGGCGCCACTGACTGAATGAGGCATGAAATCTGACAAGGCGTTGCAACTTTTATTGAGTCTTTACGCGCGATGGTTCAGTTGCTCCTGGCGCTGGCCTTGTTCTTTTCTTTGTCCTTCGGACTCATCATCTCGAGCCAGCGTTGTTTGGCTTCGGCTTCGACTTTGCGGAGTTCGGCGAGTTGTTCTGGGCGGAGATCTTCGGCGACGGCTTCGTGGGTCTTTTCAACCAAGCGCACGACTTCGCCCATGGCGTCACCGGCGATTTGCTGGAACTCGAGGCCGGCGTCTTCGATCTTGGGTTTGATCTTGGAGCGTTGTTCAGGCGTTAGCTGCAAACGCTTGTCCAGTTCCTTGAGCCGCGCATGGATCCACCACTTGGGTGAGGTGCGTTCTGACACCACCTTCTTGACCTGATGTAATGTGCCCACCACACCCGACACTGCTCCAGCAGTGAAGATGACGCACAGTCCAAGGATGAGCTTCCAATGTTTAAACAGCCTCATGGTGTTGCCAATAACTCAACAAAACTCCCTGCCATGGCGGTGTCTTCATCCCAGAAGGTTTCGATGGCATCATAGTTCAAGGCCAGACAAAGCAGGGTGATGGCGCCGGCGATGAGTGCACCGCGCCAAGCAAAGATTTCGCGGGTTTTCCAGACATTGACGATGGGGCTAGAGCGCCACTGCGCCACGACTCGCGTTGTAAAGCCAAAGGGCATTTCCTCAGCCTCGCGCGGCGCAGTGGAAGCGTAGCGCATTAGTTTATTCCAGGGATCGTTCGTCATTTGAGATCTAATTCTTAAGCTTGTTTGGAGGATGGTGCTCAGGCCTTTCTGGTTTCTCCCAACGAGGCGAAGGCTTTGCGAAGCTTTCGGCGGGCGCGAAAGGCACGAACCTTCACGAGGGAACTGCTCCAACCCGTGGCCGTCTGGACATCCGCCACCGACCGGCCCTCCATGTCCATCATGGTGAGGACCAGACGGTCAGCCGGAGCCAGCGTTTCGAGGAGCTTGTGAGCCAGTTCCCGTGCGGCGATCGCCTCGCCGTTGGCACTGTCGCTTTCGTCCTGCAGGACGTTGTCCAGCATAAGGGCCTCGGATTCGCTGAGATCCGCCCAACGGAGTTCTGGCCGCCGCTTTTGATGACGCAGTGCATCCAGACAGGTGGTCACGGCGATGCGCGACACCCAATGGTCAAAGGGCATCTGGCCGCGCCACTGGTCCATGCGGGCGAACATCTTCATGAAGACCTCCTGGGCCAAGTCTTCCTCGCTGCTGCGCCGGGGGAGGTGTCTACGCACGATGCGCAGAACGAGGGGCCAGAGGTGGGCCACCAATGCCGTCGCGGCATTGGTGCATTGCTCATCCCGCACCCGCGCGACGAGAAGGGAAAGGTCGGCGGCTTGCGTCTCAGGGGCAGGCATGAATCAAAATCGGGCACACTGAGTCAGACGCTGGGAGTGCCGCGCCGGTTACACAAATCCGCCAATGCGGCGGGGTTTGCCGCCTGTGTCCAGATCACGCAGAGCTTCCGCGAATGCATCAGCGAGGCATTCCCAGTCATTGCTGGTGGTGTCCCAGCCGCCGCTGACGCGCACGACACGGCGCATTTCATCGGGAGTGGCTCCAAGTGCCTGCAATACGACGGAGGATCCATCCTGGCCTGAGCTACAGGCGGAACCGGTAGAAATGGCGAAGCCGAGGTCATTGAGCCGAGTCAGCCACTTACGGCTGTCGTGCCGGGGCAATACGAACATGGCTGTATTCCACAAGCGAGGGCCCTCCCCTCCAATGAGGCGTGAGCCGGGGATTGCGTCCTGGAGGTGGCGCCAGAATTCGTCACGAAGCTTTGTTTGGTGCGTGGCCACCTGTTCCAGGCGCGGCGTCAGAGCTTCCAGAGCTGCAACCATGGCGGCGATGCCGGGATAGTTCTCCGTGCCTGCGCGTTTCTTTTCCTCCTGAGGTCCGCCGCAAAGAAACGCGGGCGCCTCGTCTTCATTCCGCAGTACCAAAAAGCCCACGCCTTTGGGGCCGCCAAATTTGTGGGCGCTGCCGGTCACGTAGCAGCATTTGCCCAGATCACCCGCCGGCATCTTCCCGATCCACTGGCTCGCATCCGCATGGAAAGGCACCTCATGCTCAAAGCAGGCCCAAGCCATGTGCTGGTAAGGTAACAAGACGCCGCATTCATTGTTCGCGGCCATCACGCTGACGAAACGAGGTTTCTCATGCGTGAGTGCATGGAGGAAGTCATCCCAATCCGGCAGACTGTTGCGCAGGCTTTTGATCTGGCGAACACGACTGCCGAAATCCCGCAAGAGCGGCGCTCTGAGGCTAGGGTGTTCGATGCCTGAAGTGAGTACGGTGCCTTCGCTCCCTGCGAAGAGTGCGGCAATGCGGCTGACGGTGTTGTTTGCTTCTGTGGCGCCGGAGGTGAAGACGATACGCTCGGGCTCCGTGCCAATGAGTTCTCCCAGACGTTCGCGAGTCTCTTCCAGTTTCCGTTTCACCGCCGCGGCTTCGCGGTAAAGGCTGGAGGGATTGTGCCAGCTCAAGTCAGCTGCGCGTAACCAAGCTTCCCGCGCGGCGGGATGGAGCGGCGTGGTGGCATTGTAGTCAAAATACCCTTTCATGAATGGCTTAGGAACCGCGGCGAATTGTCACGAGTGTTTCAAACGTTCGCCATGGGCATACACATTCATGCGATCGCCCCGCAGGAAGCCAATCAAGGTTTGCCCTGAGTCCTCGGCGAAATCGACCGCCAGGCTGCTAGGGGCGGACACTGCGGCCACCAGTGCCAATCCGCCTGCCAACGCTTTTTGCATGATTTCAAATGACACTCTGCCGCTGACCATGAGCAGATGTTCTGCCAGCGGCAGCATGCTCTGACGCAAGGCGTAACCGAGCACTTTATCTATGGCGTTGTGCCGGCCTACATCTTCCCGCAGCACCATCAGCTCTCCTTCCCGGCTGAACAAGGCGCAGGCATGCAGCCCGCCCGTTTGTGCAAACGTTTCCTGGGCGGTGCGGAGTTTGTCCGGCAGGCTGCGTATCACCTCTGTGGAGACCTGCCACTCTGAGGTAACCGCGGGAAAAGACTGAAACACCGCCTCGACACTGGCCTTGCCGCAAATGCCGCAACTGCTGCTGGTGAAGACGTGTCGCGTCAGGGAATCAAAGTCCGGTTTCACGCCGGCGAGCAGGACATCCACGACGTTGCCCTTGCCTTCGGATTGGCTGGGACACACGGAGATTTCAAAAAGTTCGGCGGCCTTCGTTACGATGCCCTCCGTCAAAAGGAAACCTGCCGCGAGGTCTTCATCATGACCCGGCGTGCGCATGATTACGGCGACGTCACGGCCCTCCACTCGCAAAGCCAGCGGCTCCTCCACAGCGACAGCGTCCTGCTCGGTGAGCGGTGCGGCGCCGCGTTGCAGCCGGGTGATAGTTAGGCTGGCGGCGGCGTCCATGGGAGGTCGGAAGGGCGGTTCATGTTGAAGAAAAATGCTTCCACGGTGGGGTCAACGCGGAGGGCTTGGAGCCAGCCTGCATCCACGCCCTGCTGAGCGATGACCTGGAGGCGTTGCTCACCACTTGCCACGGCTTTTTGCAGGAGGGGAAGCATTCCCGTAGGATACACGGCAGCGAGGGGTTCGTAGCCATGATCTCCTTTATAGATGAGGCCGGTTTGAGGTGTGGCTTGCTGGAAAAGGGTGGCGAGAAAGGGGGCTTCGGCTTGAACCAGGTCAACTGCCAACACCAGCAGAGGCAGGCCCTCGGCCTGTGCGAGGCAATGAGTGATGGCGGGCAACGGGCCTTCCTCGCCGGGCTGATCGTGCAGGATTCTGACGTCAGTATCGGTTAGGGCCTGTTCCGTGCGGCAGGAGAGGAAGAGTTTCGCTGGCCACAGTGACCGTAGTTTTGCCAATTGCGCTCTCCAGAGCGGCTGGCCGCCCCAATCGAGCAAGGCTTTGTCGCGACCCATGCGGGAGGACTTTCCGCCCGCGAGCAGGGCTGCGGCAAAGGGCATTTGCTCCAGGCTCATGCGTCCCGGCGCAAAATGCCATCGCTGAGGATGCGAGCACGCAGCCCGCCGTATCCGTTCATGGCGGCTTCCGCGCCTTCGCCAAAGGCCTGCTCCATCCAATAGCAAGGTTTCGCTTCCTCGGTGCCTTTGAAGCAGATGCCTTGCACGGTGAATTCCTGACCAATGAGGGTATTCAGTTCGATGTCTTTCACGATGATGTTGCGTCGGAAGACCGAGGGGTCCTTGCCCATGACTCCGAGTTGTTCGCAAAGCCGTTCGTAGGTTTCCAGGGAGAAGAAGGTGACCTGGCCTTTGTAGTTTTCCTTGTGCTCGAAGAAGCGGTCGCCTTCCAGGCCTTTGCCCGCGACACAGGAAACTTCGTCCACTTCCAGCATCTCGGCATCGCCGGGAGGCTTGCCGTGATGACCGAAGAAGTTGTGCTGCGGCGAAATGTAAATGTGCGCAACGGTCATGACGTGGGGTGAGTGCTGAAATGGATACGTGTGTGGATGGTAGAGCTAGCGGACGGGATCGGGGCAGACATCCCGGCGCTGACACTTTTCACACCATTCGCCCAGATACAAGCTGTCGAGATAGGCCATCATCTGGCGAAGGTGCTCTCGGTCTTCCGTAACGAATCCGGCCTCGAAATTCCGACGGTGCTCGGACTTGGCGCCCATGCCGGCGCCGGTGAGGTTCGCGGAGCCGATGTAGGCGATGGTGCCATCGGCGATGACGCACTTCATGTGCATGCGAGGGCAGAGAATACGCTCGAAAAGGTCGCTTTTCACGAGCTCGGGGAAGCGGTCGAAGTCTTTTCGGAAGCGGGGGCCGGGTTCCTTGGCGTGAATGAGCCGAATTTCGATGCCGCTGCGGAGTTTCTCCGCCAGAACCTGGAGGAAGGGGATGTAACGCCCGCCGGGGCCTTCCACGAAGAGATCCTTGATGTCCGCTGTGACGATCCAGAGAAAACGACGCGCCGACCCGACGATGTCTTTAAACACCGCCGTGTAGGTCTCTTCGTTCAGCACCAGGCGCATGAAAGAGAGCATACGCGGTAAAAGGCCGACAGGGAAGGGGGCTTGCGATCTGGCTGGTCAGTGAGAGGGTGTGGTTATGTCAGAGACCGATCCAGCAATCGTGGGGGCGCACCCTATCGTGTTGTTTGATGGGGTCTGTAATTTGTGTGAATGGGCGGTGCAGTTCATTATCAAGCGAGACCGCAAGGCGCTGTTTCGATTCGCTTCCCTGCAATCGGCGGTGGGTAAACGCCTCCAGGCACAGCATCAACTTCCGGACAGTCTAGATAGTTTTATTCTGATTGAAGACGGGAAGGTGTTCTGGGAGAGCACTGCGGCGCTGAGGGTGGCGCGGAAGCTTAGAATGCCGTGGCCGCTGTTTTGGGGGTTCCGTTTCCTGCCAGCGGGATTGAGGGATGGGGGTTACCGGTTTATTGCGAGGAACCGGTATCGGTGGTTTGGGAAAAAGGATAGTTGTCTGATGCCGACCCCGGCCTTGAAGGCCCGCCTACTCGAGTAGCCGTGACCCTCGAAAGGCGCTCCGCGCAAGGCTTCGCAACATAGGCGGTGGAATCGTCGTATTCCCGCTCATGCCGCGCTTCTTTATCTTTTCCCTGCTCCTGTGGTCCACGTCGTTGTGGTCTGAAGAAAGCCCCCCTCGAGCGGGGAACGATGATGTGAAGAAGGTGATGGAGACCTTCAAGGGGCGGGGAGTGATGAGGGATGATTCCAAGCCTACGCCGCCGGCGGATGCCCTGAAGACTTTTAAGATGCGCGAGGGGTATGCCATCGATCTCATGGCAGCCGAGCCAGAGGTGGTGCAGCCACTTTATATGAGCTGGGATTCGCGCGGGCGTCTGTGGGTCACGCTTTACCGGCAATATCAGTTCCCGGCGGGCCTGCGCATTGTGTCGTATGACCAACATCTGCGTGCGGTGTTCGACAAGGTGCCGGAGCCGCCGCCAAAGGGGGTGAAGGGCGAGGACCAGGTCGTGGTGTTTGAAGACACAGATGGTGATGGGAAATTTGATGCGCACAAGACGGTGCTGGACGGGCTCAACATCGCCACGGCAGCCATTAAAGGCGCGGGCGGGATCTGGGTGATGAATACGCCATATCTACTTTTCTATCCGGATGCGAATTATGACGATGTTCCGGATGGGGATCCGGAAGTGCGACTGCGAGGCTTTGGACTGGAAGACACGCATGCCGTGGCGAACAGTCTGCAATTCGGTCCGGATGGCTGGCTCTATGGCGCGAATGGCAGCACCACAAAGGGGAATGTAAGCAGCAAGGTGACGAAGAACGTGAAGTTCGAAGGGCAGCACATCTGGCGCTTTCACCCGGTCACGCATGTGTTTGAGATCTTCGGGGAAGGCGGAGGAAATACCTTCAGCACGGAGATTGATGCACAGGGGCGGGTGTTTTCGGGCACGAATGGCAGCGACCGGGGCATGCACTATGACCAGGGCATGAGTGGCGTGAAGAATTTCGGCAAACATGGGCCCGCGGGCAACACCTATGCCTTTGGTTACTTCGAGCACATGAAGACGAAGAGCGATGGGAAACGCTTCTCGCAAACCTTCTCCGTTTATGACGCGGATCTCATGCCGGATCTGAAGGGCCGGATCGTGGCCGCCAATGCGATGCAAAACATGACGTATGTCAGCCGACGGGTGCCGACAGGTTCGACGTTTGCGATCGAAGATGATGCGCCACTTCTGCATTCGTCCGACAGGTGGTTCCGGCCTGTGGATATCAAGGTCGGGCCGGATGGGGCGATCTGGATGGCGGACTGGTATGATACGCGTTTGAGCCACGTGAGCCCGGTGGATGACTGGGACAAGACGAACGGCCGCATCTACCGCGTTCGTCCGGAAGGCGCAGCGCCCGCGCTGAAGCCCTTTGATTTGCACAAGGCGCCCGTAACGGAATTGGTCGCCAAGCTCAAAGATTCCAACAAATGGTTCCGAAAGCAGGCGGCATTGGAGCTTGGCTGGAGGAAGGAGCAATCGGTGTTGCCGGAGTTGGAAGTCATGGCCAAGTCGCAGGACCCGCATGCCTTTGATGCGCTGACGGCGCTGCACATGATGGGTGGTCTGAACGATGACCTTGCCATCGATTTGCTGAAACACTCGGATCCTTATATCCGGCGTTGGGTCGTGCGCTGCCTGGGAGATCGCGGTGAGGTCAGCACGATGGTGACTTCGGCACTGAAGACGCTGGCAGGGTCGGAGACTCAGCCTGAGGTGCGGGCGCAGTTGCTATGCAGCGCCAAACGCCTGCCCGCGGAATCGGCGTTCCCGATTGCCCGGGTCATGATGGAGCGCGAGGCTGATCTTGAAGATCCGCGCATTCCACTGCTGCTCTGGTGGGCCGTCGAGAACAAAGCGGAGAGTGATCGTGAGGCGGTGCTGACCATGCTATCCGAACCGGCGGTTTGGAAGCTACCTCTGGCGCGCAAGTTTACATTGGCGACTTTCGCCAAACGCTGGGCGCTGGCGGGTGGCGCGGAGAACTTTGAGGCGTGCGCGAAGCTCCTGGCACTGGCTCCTACGAAGGATGATCGTGGCTTGGTGATTGAAGGGATTGCATCTGCATTTGAGGGAGGGAAAATCCCGACGCTACCAGAGGCGCTGGCCGGTCCGTTGAATGAATTTTTCAAGGGCCAGATCGATACCGATCTCGCCTCAGCGGTGAAGAGCGGACAGGCGGAAGCCATCAAAAAAGCCGTGGCAATGCTGACGAACAAGAATGCTTCCACGAGCCGGCGAGCAGTGTTGATTCAAGCTTTGGCTGAGGCTGGCAATACCGAGGCGTTACCGGCGTTCCTCGCCATCTTAAGCGGACCCGGGGAGCAAGGTTTGAAAAAGGCGGTGCTGGCGGTGGCGGGCAAGTATCCGGACAAGACACTCGCTGAAACGGTGATCAAAAGTTACGAATCGAAGTTCGCTTCGGAGAAGACATTGAAAGACGCGGCGAACCGGATGCTTGTGAGCCGGCGGGAGTGGGCGAATCTGTTTCTGGATGAGGTGGATCAATGGCACATCAAATCAGCTGATGTGGCGCCGGATGTGGTGAGCCAACTGCTCGCCTACAAAGACCCTGGAATTACCGAGCGCGCGCAGAAACACTGGAAGCCGAAGAGCGATCTGGTGACGGACGCTCAGAAGCGCGCTGAGTTTGAGCGCATTCGATCGGTATTGAAGGCGGGCGGTGGTGATGCTGACAAGGGTAAAACGCTGTTCGTGCAGCGGTGCACGGTTTGTCACAAGCTTTTCGGCGAAGGCGGGCAAGTCGGTCCGGAACTCACCGGTTATGAGCGCGATAATGTGGATTTCTGGCTGACGGGAATTCTCGGGCCGAGTCTGGAAATCCGCGAGGGATTTGGGGCTTACCTGGCCAAGATCAAGGACGGGCAAATCCTGATGGGCATTTTGGAGAAGCAGGACGCAAAAAGTATTGTGCTGCGGGATGTGGCCGGTCAACGGCACACTGCTAACGCGGCTGACATCGAAAGTCTGGAGGCTTTGCCGACGTCGCTGATGCCGGAAGGGCTCCTCACGGGAATGAGCGATGCAGATTTGAGGGACCTGTTCGCCTATCTGGCCAGGAGCCAGTAAGCACTTCATGCAGAAATGGATGGCTGTGCTATGCTGGGAGTTGGCGGATACGCGTGATCCACGCAAACGTCCGCCTTCTCTGGAGATTCAGAAATCGTCTTGGCAGGGTGCACGCATCCTGCTAACGATGCAGCCTCACCCACCATGTCGTCGCTCGATACACTTAGTACTTTCACCACGGGGTCTGGCACTTCCGGCAAGTTTTACTCTCTGCCTGCGCTTGCAAAATTAGGCTTCCCCAACATCAGCAGCCTCCCGATTTCGATCCGCATCGTTCTCGAGTCGCTCTTGCGTAACCTCGACGGCAAAAAGGTTTTCGAGGCTGACGTCAAAAATTTAGCTAACTGGAACGCGAAGTCTCCTGGCGACTACGAAATTCCGTTCACTGTCGCCCGTATCGTCCTGCAGGACTTTACCGGGGTGCCGCTTCTCGTGGACCTAGCCACGATGCGCTCCGCCGTGGACAAGATGGGCAAGGATCCCAAGATGATCGAACCCCTCGTCCCCGTGGACTTGGTGGTGGACCACTCCGTGCAGGTCGATTACGCCGGAACGGCCAAATCCTTCGAGCAGAACCTGGATCTGGAGTTTTACCGGAATCGCGAGCGTTATGAGTTCCTGAAGTGGGGCACGCAGGCGTTTGATACCTTCAAGGTTGTGCCTCCAGGCATCGGCATCGTGCACCAGGTGAATCTTGAATATCTCGCGAAAGGCGTGCTGGAAAAAGACGGCGTCTTTTACCCGGATACTCTCGTGGGTACCGACTCGCACACCACCATGATCAATGGCATGGGTGTCGTTGGCTGGGGCGTCGGTGGTATTGAGGCGGAAGCAGGGATGCTGGGCCAGCCTGTAACGTTCCTAGTGCCGGAAGTCGTCGGTATGAAGCTGACCGGCGCCTTGCAGCCCGGTGTGACCGCGACGGATCTGGTGTTGCTGGTCACGGAAGTGCTGCGCAAGACGAAGGTCGTCGGCAAGTTTGTGGAATTCTTCGGCACGGGCGCCCGCGCGCTCAGCCTGCCAGACCGCGCGACCATCGCCAACATGGCCCCCGAATACGGCGCGACGATGGGCTTCTTTGGCATTGACGAAAAGACCATCGATTACCTCGTGGGCACGGGCCGCAGTGATGAGCTTTGCAAGACGGTCGAGAGCTACTACAAGGCTCAGGGTCTTTGGGGCATCCAAGAGGGTGACGAACTCACTTACACGCAGGTTGTTGAACTGGACCTCTCCACGGTGAAGCCCGGCGTGGCTGGTCCCAAGCGCCCGCAGGATCGCATCGACGTGGACAACCTGAAGGAGAAGTTCGAATCACTCCTTGTGGCCCCAACGCCGGGAGGCTTCGGCAAACCTTCCCTCAACGGCAACTATGAAGTGACCGTGGACAGCAAGGCTGGCGTGAAAGACAACATCCGCCATGGTTCCGTGCTCATCGCGGCCATCACGAGCTGCACGAACACGAGCAATCCGAGCGTCATGCTCGCGGCCGGCCTTTTGGCCCAAAAAGCCAACGCCAAGGGGTTGACCGTTAAACCTGCGGTGAAGACCTCCCTCGGGCCTGGCTCCCGTGTGGTGACGGATTATCTCAACAAAACCAATCTCCAGGTCGAACTCGACAAGCTGGGCTTCCAGACCGTCGGCTACGGCTGCACCACTTGTATCGGGAACTCCGGCCCGCTGGATCCCGGCATTGAAGATGTGGTAAAGAGCGAGGACGTGGTCGCCGCCAGCGTGCTCTCCGGGAACCGCAACTTCGAGGCTCGGGTGCACCAGAGCATTAAGGCGAACTTCCTCATGTCGCCTCCGCTGGTGGTGGCTTACGCCATTGCCGGCACCGTCGATATCGACTTGAGCACGGAACCTCTCGGCACCGGCAGCGACGGCAAGCCCGTCATGCTGGCCGATATCTGGCCTTCCAGCGACGAGATCGCCACCGCGATGACGAGCGCGCTCAAGCCTGAAGTTTTCCAACAGCTCTACACCGACTTCGCGGAGCAGAATCCGAAGTGGAACGAAATTCCCGGCTCCATTGGCGCCGTGTATGAGTGGAACCGCAAGTCCACCTACATCCAGGAACCTCCGTTCTTTGAGGAGTTCTCCATGGATCCCGCCGACATCAACGAGATCCACGGCGCGCGGGCGCTGGGCATCTTCGGAGATTCCGTCACGACCGACCACATTTCGCCAGCGGGCGCCATCAAGAAGGATAGTCCCGCCGGCAGATACCTGCTGGAAAACGGCGTCCCTGTCTCTGATTTCAACAGCTATGGCTCCCGTCGTGGCAATGACCGCGTCATGATTCGCGGCACCTTTGCCAACGTCCGGATCAAGAACCTCATGTTGGGCGGCGAGGAGGGTGGCAACACCATCCTGCAGCCTGAGGGGCTCAAGACCAGCATCTATGACGCTGCGATGGCGTATAAGGAGCGTGGCGTGCCGAGCATCATCATCGGTGCGGAAGATTACGGCATGGGCTCCAGCCGCGACTGGGCGGCCAAGGGCACCAGCCTCCAGGGCGTGAAAGCCGTCATCACTAAGTCCTTCGAGCGTATCCATCGCTCCAACCTCGTCGGCATGGGTGTCCTGCCCTGCAATTTCAAGAACAAGGAAGACTACGAGAAGGTCAAAGACCTCGGCGATGCGACTTTCGACATTCTGGGCGTCTTCACAGAGATGAAGCCTCAGAGTGAGGCGACCCTCCGCGTGCATAAAGCCGATGGAACCAGCTTCGACATCCCGCTGGTGGTTCGCATCGATACCCCTGTGGAAATCGACTACTACCGGGCGGGCGGAATCCTGCCTTATGTGCTCGCGCAGATTTTGCGGGCGAATGGGTAATCCCCTATGCGATAACTTGTGTTAGAGGCGCTTCCGGCTGGCCTGGGAGCGTCTTTTTTTCAGCATTCAGTTCGCGTATCGGCGGTGAGATTAACCGCGAAGACGCGAAGGCGCGAAGAATGAGGGAAGTTATAGGGAGAGGTGCTCCATTAGGCGAAGGACCTCTTCATGGTTCATTTCCCTTCTAGGATTGATTGCACTTTTTGGTGGGGAATTGGCAGTTGGAGGGACTGTTTCCAAATCGATTTCAAATTTTTCTGGCCAAGGCCTCTCTCCTAAGTATTCTGTGCGCCCTTTTTTTAAAAGTATCCCATGTCGGAAGCCCCCTCCAATATCCTGAGAATCGGACTGCCCAAAGGCAGTTTGCAGGAGCCTACGCTCGATTTATTCAAGCGGGCGGGATACAACATCATCGTCAATTCCCGGTCATATCGCCCCAGTGTGGATGACAAGGAACTGGAGCTCCGCCTGCTGCGCGCCCAGGAAATTGGTCGTTATGTCGATCATGGGTTTCTGGACTGCGGGATAACCGGGCGGGACTGGATCGCGGAGAACAAGGCCGAGATCGATGTCGTAACGGACCTGCGCTACAGCAAGGCTACCTCTCTGCCCACCCGCTGGGTGCTGGTGGTGCCGGAAGATTCTCCGATCAAGAAGGTGCAAGATCTTGAGGGCAAGGTGATCGCCACCGAGGCCGTGGGGCTGACGAAGGACTATTTGGAAAAGAACGGCGTGAATGCCGAAGTCGAATTCTCCTGGGGCGCCACAGAAGTAAAGGTGCCGGAACTGGTGGATGCGATTGTGGACATCACTGAGACTGGCTCGTCCCTGCGCGCGAACAAACTCCGCATCGTGGACACGCTCATGGAGAGCTATCCACAGTTCGTAAGCAGCAAGGCTGCTTACAAGGATCCCTGGAAGCACGAGAAGATGCACCGCCTGGCCATGCTGCTAACCGGCGCGTTGGAGGCCCGCTACAAGGTGGGTCTCAAGCTGAATTTGCCCGAGCATAAGCTGGAGGACATGCTGCATGCGCTCCCTTCCCTGCGCCGGCCTACCGTTTCGAAACTCGCAGGCGGCGGATGGGTCGCAGTCGAGACGATCATCGACGAAAAGGTCGTCCGTGAAATCATTCCCCAACTCAAGGCCCTCGGGGCCGAAGGGATCATCGAATATCCACTGAACAAAGTGGTGCACTGATCCCGTTGAATTTTTCCCTAAACACAAACACCGAAAACTAACAAACAAACATGGGCTCGCTCAAAAAGCGTCGTAAGACGAAAATCAACAAACACAAACGCAAGAAGCGCATGAAGGCGAATCGCCACAAGAAGCGCTTGCGTTATAAGAGTTAGCCCGGATTGGGAGCTTGTTCTCCCGGTCTCCGCCTTCCCTTCTTTACAGAACCTTTCGGAGCGTGCCTGCGTGAGCAGGCGCGCTTTTAATGTTGCTTGATGCAAGGCGGCGTTGTGCTCGATCGCGCAAGGTGCGGGTCCGATACGTGCATCATGTTCGCGGGTGCTATGGGGTGGCAGCGTGAGTCGCGACGCTGGGCGGCGACGATAGTCCCACGGCGTTCAGGCTGTGCACCGTGTATTGAGATTTTGCGCCCGCTGGAGCGTTGGTGTCCTTGAAGACCATCGGCGGCTTTTCGATGACCGGGGTGTCCCCGCCTGTCAGACCTTGCCACAAAGGCGTGCCGATTCTGCCAACGGGTTTCTTCGGTAAACGGGCGACTTCCTTACCGTCCCGCTCGATGATGAAACCCGCCAGGCCACTTTCGAGATCGGCAGTGGCCTCCCATGTCAGTTCCCCTGTTGCGTTAATGCGCACGTTCGTGGGTGCAGGTGGTGGTGTGGAGTCGGCGGGGAGGCCGGTTTGATTGTAAGAGCTCCACGCTTTTGCAAAGGCGGCATCGGGAAGCCAGTGCGCGGCGACCTTATCGCCAGTGAAATCGGGCGCAGGTTGTGGATTGTTTGAGTCCGTGGCTGCCAGCCATGCGAGGCCAGGGTTTATAGGTTTGAGTGTCTGCGTAGTGCTGCCTGCCTCGGGCAGGCGCTGGGCGAGGCAAGCGTCGAAAAAGGCGATGGCAAGGTAGCGCGAGTTACCGCAATCGTGGCCGCTGAGCGGGTCAGACGCGAGACCACCCGGAGCGCCATGCTCGCGCCACGCTTTGAGCATCGCCCGGTCGCCGATCCGTGGCGGGCCGTGGACCTTGTCCTGCGCTTCGTTCACGCCTCCAATGAACATGAACGGGACCTCGTATACGGCCGGTGTCAGCGATGGCTTGGGAATTTCGCCGCGTTCCCAGACTGCGTAAGCGGAACCGGAACGAAAGAAGATCGCTGCGATCCGCTCCGGATGCAGCGTGAGCATAATACTGGACCAGAATCCTCCACCGGAGTGACCCCATAAGCACCACGGCACGGTGGCGAGTTCAGGGTGCTTGGACTCGGTGGCGAAATGCGCGAGGGCTTTTTGAAACGCCGCGTCCGAGCCATTGCGGGGATCGCACCAGTTGCGGCAGTCCTTCTCTGTGAGCTGGTGATACGAAGGCCCGAGCAGCGCACAGTCCCATTTCCGGGCGAGGGCCTGCCAATGGACGTCATAAGCCGCGGTCGCGGCGGACTTGCCGGAGCTTTTGCCGCAGCCATGCTGGTGAACGATCACGCCGCGGAGCGTCTCCACGTCAGGAGGAATCCAGATCGTGTAAGTCACCGGCATGGCGAGTTCCCCGGCTTTGTCTGACGCTTCGTAATTAACCGCATAATACGGCGGTGCAACTGTGGGCGGCAAGTCTGCTGCGACGATGGAAGCCACCGCAGCGAAGCATAGCGCGAGAGTGGCAGCCGCGTGGTATTTGGGAGCGAGCGACATAGCGTTAGAGATGAGGCTTTTTTGGGCAGGTGCCAAGTCAGGGCAATACGAAGCGGGCTAGCCTCCGCCTCACTTGGCAGCCTTGAGCTTCGCCATCAGATAATCCTGAATGTTGGCGGACTGGACCTCGGGTGCGCCGGGGTAAACCAACTCACAAGCAACTCCATTAGCCTTACAATGCTCCTGGAGTTTCACGCCGAAGTTTGAAGTGTGGGTGGGATCTTTCTGATCCTGGCCCAAGGCGGGGGGAGCGCCATAATAAAGGTAGATGGGCGGATCATCAGAAGTGACCAGGGCATACGGTGAATACTCCGCGATCCATGGAAGGATGGTGTCCCGCTTCGCCAAGAACTCAGTAAAGGAAGGGGTTTTCTTCACGGGGTCTCCTTTGAAGCCGAAAGCATGGCCGCCATAGGTGCTGTTGGGAGTCCATTCTTTCATCTGTTGCGGATCGAGTGTGGTCTGGGCGCCACTGACGGCGGCGCACAGGAGACGGGTGGACTCGCGTGCAATCGGGTCGCTGCTAGACGCGTCGGCCATATCGGGATGGAACGCCAGCCACAGGCTGCTGCACGCCCCGGCGGAACCACCACTGGCGGCAATGCGAGTCTTATCGATGTTCCATTCGGTTGCTTTGCTCCGAACCAGCTGCAAGGCCCGGGCGGCATCGTGCAGGGGGCCTTTGACGGGTGGCTCAACCTTGTCGGCTGTGGCCTCGGCAATGAAACGATACTCCACGGAAACGACGGAGATGCCTGCCTTCAGCATGGCGGGCAACATGCCCTGTAAGCCACTCAGGCGCGTGCCACCCGACCAGCCGCCGCCGTGGATGAAGAAGAGCAGTGGAGTCGGCTTATCGGATTCCGCCTTCCAGAAATGCAGCACCTGCTTGAAATGCGGGCCGTAGGACACGTCGTATTCTGTCGGGTTGGGTAGGAGAGGGCTGGAGGCAAGGGTCTTCTTGGCCTCGGCTTCGCCGATTTCCCGAACGTAGATGTTCTTCCAGCGGATCTCGCCACCGTGCGTTTGAAGCATGATCGGACCTTTGGCGGGCAATGGCTTCTCTTTGTCCCAATAGTTTTCCATGGGCGCGCCCTCTACCACCATGCGGCCGTTGAGAGTGACCCAGGTGCGATTGCCAATCTGCCGGATGAGGAAGGTGTTCCACTGACCGAAGGGTTTGTCTTTCAGCTCCAGGGGATCACGTCCGAGGGTCTTCGGGGTATTGTTGAAAAGACCGCCCGAGCCAAGGAAGGGCTTACGATCCGGTTTCTTCGGGTCAAAAGCTTGATTGGGATCCCAAATCTGGACCTGAGGCGCCCCGCGCAGGTAGATGCCGCTGTCAGCTTGCGCGACGGTTTTGTATTCCACCATCAGTTCGAAATCGCCGAACTCTTCGTCGGTGGTGGCGTAGGGGCCGGTGCCGGGGTTGACCAGTTCACCCTTTTCGACGCGCCAATGTTGCGAGAATTCCTCGCGCATCTTGGCCAGAGCGGCATCGCGTTTTTCGCCTTCAAGTTTCACGACGGTGTGCGGGTTCAAGCCGTGCCAGCCTGTGAGGTCCTGGCCATTGAAGATGGAACGGAAGCCGGGGGGCGGGGTCGAAGCGCTGGTGGCGGTTGGTTTCGAGGCTGGAACCGGAGGCAGCGTGGGCGCTGCGGCGTGGAGGTTTGCGCCGAGGGCGAGGCAGAGGAAAGCGATCCTGATCATGGGCGGAGAGATACGGCGTAGTGGCGCAAATCTTATGTGATGTGTGGTTCAATCGATGCTCAATGCGCCCGAAATGCGGACTTTGTGGCAAGATTGACTCGGGATGTCTCCACGGTTGCGCGAAGGGCGAGAGACGCTTAGTCTTCGCGTCCCAGGTAATCCCTGGCAGTCTCCTTCGTCATTACCATGCCTGAATCTGAGAACCCATTCCAGGAAACGCTGATCCAACGTCACAAGGCTGATTCTTGTACAATCGTCATCTTTGGGGCTACGGGCGACCTGACCCACCGGAAGCTCATTCCTGCTCTCTACAATCTCGCCGCCGCCGGCGATCTTCCTGCCAAGTGCAAAGTTGTCGGATTTGCCCGCCGCGACAAAACGGATGAAGGCTTCCGCGCGGAACTCGAGGAGGCGAACAAGAAATACTCCCGCCAGAAGCATGACCCCACCGTGTGGGACAGCTTCGGCCCAAGCATTCACTATCATCGCAGCGAGTTCCAGGACCTAGAGGGCTACAAAGGCCTGAAGACCTTGCTCGAAAAGTTTGATGAGGAGCGTGGTGCTCCAGCGAATCGCCTTTTTTATCTTGCTTCCGCTCCTGAGTATTTTGACCAGATCATGCTGATGCTGCGCGAGAGCGGCCTCAATGAGGGGCCCAGTGGCAAGTGGGCTCGGGTCGTCTGCGAAAAGCCTTTCGGCAAGGATCTCGCCACGGCGCGGCACTTGAACGAAGTGGTCAGCGCGACCTTCCAGGAGGTGGACACCTACCGCATCGATCATTATCTGGGCAAGGAAACCGCTCAGAACATCATGGTCATGCGCTTTGCGAACTCGATGTTCGAGCCGCTTTGGAACAACCAGCACATTGAGTCGGTGCAAATCACCTGCGGTGAGAATCTCGGCATGGAAGGCGGTCGCGGCGGTTATTACGACACGGCGGGAGCCCTTCGTGACATGGTTCAAAACCACCTTTTCCAGCTTCTCAGCCTGGTGGCGATGGAGCCTCCAACAGGTCTGAGCGCTGACGCGGTTCGTGATGAAAAGGTGAAAGTTATTCGCTCCCTCCGAAAATGGAAGGGCGCGGAGGAAGTGTCCAAGAACGTGGTGCGCGCGCAATACACCGCAGGAAGTGTGGACGGTGTGGAGCGTCCGGGTTATCGCCAGGAAGACCGCGTGAATCCGCAGTCGATGACGGAATCCTACGTCGCGCTGCGCCTCTTCGTTGATACCTGGCGCTGGCAGGGCGTGCCGTTTTACATTCGCGTGGGTAAGCAATTGCCGAAGAAGGCGACGGAGATTTCCATTCACTTCCGCCACCCTCCGCAAGTGCCGTTTGCCACCGAACAGCAGAAGGGCAGCCGGAATGTGCTAGTCTTCCGCATTCAGCCGGATGAAGGCATTTCCCTCCGGATGATGTCCAAGCTACCCGGCGTCCAGTTGATCATGCAGCCGGTGAAGATGGACTTCCGCTACAGCACCAGTTTCGGCAAAGCCAGTCCGGAAGCCTACGAGCGTCTGCTGCTGGATGCCATGGCAGGCGATGCCACCCTCTTCGCTCGAAGGGACGAAGTGGAGAACGCATGGGCGTTCATTGACGAGGTCGAAAATGCCTGGCACAAGAGCCCGAATCCGCCACCGATGTGTGAATATCCCGCCGGGTCTTGGGGTCCGAAGGAAGCGGACGAACTGTTGCAACAGGACGGGTGGGTCTGGCGCCGTCTCTAATTGCTATCGCTGCACTCTAAGTCATGAACGCGGAACTGGATCAGCCTTTGGACTTCCTGGGACAGGAAGTGCCGCTCGGTCGTGTGGACAAGGCTCTCAAGGAGCTCTGGGGCGAGGAAGATACCCGCACCAAGGCCTCCCTCATGAACTTCGCCATTTATAACGAAGGGGCGACTTCACTGGAGGCCAATACCGCCTTGCTTGAAGAGATCACGAAGGAGCATGCCTGCCGTGGCCTGCTGATCCTGGCCCTTCCCGACGAGAGGCCATCGCGTGCTCGCGCCTGGATCCGGGCTCATTGCCAGATCCAAGGCGGGAAGCACACCGTTTGCAGCGAGCAGGTCTCGTTTGTCTTGGAAGGCAGTAATGCCAATACCGTGCGCAACATTGTGTTCGCGCATCTGGACTCTGATCTGCCGCTGGTCTTTTGGTGGCAGGGGGATCTCACGGACAATTTCGACGAACGTCTCTACAGCGTCATTGATCTGCTGTTCATCGACAGCTCCCGCTGGACGGACCCGTGCCGCGATCTGGCGCGTCTGGCAGACGCCCGCGAGCAAGGCACGGCGCGCTTCCGCATTTACGACCTGAGCTGGCTGCGCTCTCACTTCATCCGGACGGCCATTGCTTCCTGTTTCCAGGATCCCGCAGCTTTGGCAGAGCTTCCGAAATTGAAAACAGTGTCCATCGTGCATGGACCGAGTCATCGTTTGGCGGCGCTCTTGCTGGCGGCCTGGATTGGCGTGCGTTTGAAGGCACAGTTGCAGGTGTCTGGTGGCGCCATTTCGTTTGTGCTGCCGGAAGGGCAGATCCTCGCTGTTCAGATCGCGGAAGGCGAAAGTGGCGAGCCTCTTCAGTCCGTCACCCTAGCTTCGGAAAACGGTAAATTCTCCGTGAACCGCGTGAGTGGTTCTACCTACGTTTGTTCGCGAGTGGAGATCGCCGGTCAGGCTGCCTATGAGCAGGTCTTGCCGGGAGATTTGCCCACGGATACGGCCTTGATCGACAATCTGCTCAGCCGCCTGGGAGGGCAGAGTCTGTATTTCCAGATGGTGCCGATGCTGCGGGAGATGCTGCAAGCCCGGTGAGTGGTAATAGGTGAGGCCACGTTTGGCGCATCCCCTTTAGGGATGTAAGCATTGTTGGTGCTCCCCAAGGTTGCGTCTACGCGCAACCTTGGGGCTGTACGGCGGAACGCCGTTGGCGTTCGAGCTGCTGGTCATTGAAAGCCCGAATCATCCGGCCAGAAGGGGATGGGCAAACGAAGTTCAGGGTACCTCACTATGAACTCGATTGATCGCAACCAGCCGGAAGAGAATTTGGAAAACTTTGCGGGCTTGGATGCCGTCAGCAAGATCAAGGCAATGGTGGTCGCCTCGCCCACCTGCTTCTTTTGCACGGCCGTTACCACGCCGGGGTCGCACGCCGTCCGTCCCATGAGCGTGCAGCAGGTGGATGAAGAAGGGAATCTCTGGTTTCTGAGTCCGGACGACAGTCACAAGAATCTTGAGCTAGAGCAGAATCCCGATGTGAAGCTCTATTTTCAGGGCAGTCAGCATAGCGACTTTTTATATCTCGAAGGGTATGCCACGATCTCGAAGGATAAGGATAAGATACGTGAGCTTTGGGATCCGATCATGAAGACGTGGTTTACGGAAGGTCAAGATGACCCACGTATCACGGTGATCTGTTTTTCGCCGGCCGAGGGCTATTACTGGGACACCAAGCACGGGACCGTGGTGGCTGGCGCAAAGATGCTGGTAGGTGCCCTGACCGGGACGACTTTGGATGATTCAATTCAGGGTAATTTGAAAGTGCGTTGAGTGTCGCGCGACGATTGAGGCAGACTAGTCTCGGAGCAGTTCAGAGATCTTTTGGCAGGCGTGGCGTCTACTTGTCTGACGCAAAGACACAAGGCACAAAGGGCGGGGAATAAAGATCCGAGTGGTGCGTGCATGCATAATTATCGGCTGAGGCATTCACCCTTAGAACGATATCAGTTTAGGGGTGGGGGATGCGATTTGCACGAGTCGCTTGTACTGCGGCTCCGATTCCCTTCATGAGCGGGATACCGCTCGAGTGTTAGAACCTCAAACCAGAACCAACCCCTATGAACTCCAAACAAAGTGACACGCTGAGCATGTATGTGAACGATATGCTCGCGGTCGAGAAGGACATTTTTAACGCCGTGGATAGTCAGGCAAAAGACGAGACCGTAGCTAAGGCTGGCGTCTCAGCACTTGTGCGGCAAATCGCGGCTGACAGCGGTGCTCGTGTACAGGCGCTGGAAGCGCTGACGAAAACGCGCGAAAACAAGATCGGCGCAGCCGTGAAGGGCGCGATCGCCACCGCGGCAGGCACCTTGGCAGGGCTTTATGACAAGGTTCGCCAGCATCCTGTGTCCCGGTCCCTACGTGATGACTATGTTGCGCTCAGCCTCGCGGCTGTTGCTTACAGCATGCTGTATACCACTGCGGTAGCTTTTGAGGACGATGAAGTGGCCGATGTGGCGCTAAACAGCCTGAGCCAAATCACCGGCCAAGTGAAGAAGCTCGGCTCCGCGATCCCTAGTGTCGTGGTCCATGAGTTGAAAGACGAAGGCCCCGTCTATGCCGAGGCCGAGGGGATAGCCAGTGAGGCCGTGGCCTCCGCTTGGAACTGATTAATCCGCCGCCTGCGAGAAATCCAGATTCAACTGCCGCCCAAGGGAGCAACTCATGCTTTCCTTGGGCGGTTTTGTTATTATTTTAAGGGGTGGAAGCCCCGGAACCCAAACCCCAGGTTCGATCCAAGCAACTCGCTCTGTTTAGCCTCGGCACGACGCTGAGCGCACGGGTAGGGGAAGAGGTCTTTCGCTCGCTTCCGGCCAAGCCGGGGGTGTACTTTTTTCATGATGGGCAAGGGGCCCTGCTTTACATCGGGCAGTCGTGTGATTTGCGTGCCCGGGTGGGAAGCTACCGGCATGTGTCGATTTCAAGACATCCCAAAAGAACCCTTCGCCTGGTCCATCGCATTGCGCGCATTGAGTGGCAGGAATGCGCTACGGCAGCGGAAGCAGTCGAGGTGGAACGCACGCTCCTGTTGGAAAAACGTCCGCCCTACAATCGTGCTGGCGTCTGGCAGGGAGATCCGTGGTGGCTGTGCCTGCAAGCAACGGACGCTGCACTGAGCGTGCATCTGACGCGTGACCCGTGGGAAGGTTGGCGGTGTTTTGGCCCGTTGCCATCTGCTTTCCGCTATGCGCATCCTGCGCTGATGCGATGCCTGTATCGCTGCCTTTTCCCGGGAAGTCATCTCTCGGCTTATCCGATGGGACTTCTGGAGTTTCTGGCCCCCAAATGCCTTCGCTTGTCCACTGTGGCTGCTGCTGGAGCAGCCTTATGGCTGGAACAGTTTATCTCGAACACCGATCCCAACCTTCCCGAATGGTTGCTGGCCATGCCGATGCCAGAGCAACCGCTCGAACGGGAATATTGGTTGAACGAGATTGAGGTTCTCAATCTTTATAGAGCGAAGCGCCGGCCCGTGATTTCACCACGAATTCCGATACCCGTAGAGGCGTTGCCGCTCTTTCCGGGCTTCTGAAGCGAGCTTTTGCGTGCAGTAAAACGACTGCCGGCGAATTCCGGCGAGCCGTGGGGGCTGGCGTCTCGCAGCACGCCCTCAGGTAAATTGGCAGCATGGGTGCTTGCAGGGTCTGTGTGATCGGGTGCCGGAGGCCCCGACCACACACAGTCTACGGCCTTACTTCAGCTCCCAGCAGCCGCCTTCCACTGTGCTGCGGGCAAAAAGGCGATTGTAGGCCAGAACAGGGTAGCTCCAGACTTTTCCTTCCACCAAGCTCTCGCGCTTCAGTTCCTGATATTTGGAAGAGTCTGCCTTGATGAAGACCACTTCGCCTTTGTCGCTCAAAGCCACCACGGTGTCGCCGCTCAGAATAACCTGGCCAGGGCCGAAGCCGGGCTCCTGCCATTCGTCTTTACCCGTCTTGATATTCACGCAGCCGACAGGGCCATCGCCATACTGTTTGAAGCTGAACATGCCGTAGAGATAACCGTCTTTCACCACCGGAGTGCTCCAGTGATTGAAGCAATCGTTTTCACGGCGCCACAGGGGTTCAGCGGTTAAGCCCGAACCGGATTTGCTGATCTTGAAGGCACCTGCGCCGACGCCATAACCCGCGGAGCAATAGACCACATCTTCCCAAACGACAGGCGATGCGGCAGTGCTTACCTTGAAGGGGAACGGTGCGCGCCAGAGGACGGAACCTTTGGCAGGATCAACTGAGACAAGGCCTTCCTGGGTGAAGAATATGCACTGATGCACCCCATGGATCTCCGCAATCACGGGAGTGGCATGAGTCATCTTGTCGTTTTCACCCTTCCAGATCGGCTTGCCAGTCTTCTTGTCCAAACCTAATAAGGCTTCGCCAGGGCCACCTCCGCACATGAGGAGGACATTCCCGTCAATGAGGGGAGAAGCGGCATTCTGCCACTTGATGTTCACACCGGAATTGGCTGACAGAACATCGTGTTTCCAGACTTCCTTGCCGTCGGCGGCGTTGAATGCATAGACACCAAGGTTTGCGTCAATGGCATACACCATGCCGTCACTAACCGCCGGAGTGGAGCGGGGGCCGTCGCCACCTTTGTTCTGTGGAGTTCCGGCATCGCCACCACCGTCATATTTGTTCATGATGGTGAGCGGAGCCGCCCAAACTTCTTTACCGTCCCGGACATTGAGAGCCAGCAGCACCTCAGTAGGGTTGCCGTCCACGTCACGTCTCACAATCGTGTAAGCTTTGTCACCACCGACGCAGAAGGAACCGAAGCCTGTGGGCGTGGGCACCTTCCAGAGGTTCTTCACGTTCAACCCCTTCAGGTTCTTGATGGGCAATTCCGGTGCCGTCCCGTTGTTGACCCCGCGGAATGCCGGCCAGTCCTGGGAAGCGGATTTACTGGTTTGCGCGTGAAGCGCTGCGGAGGCCAGGAGCAGGGCTCCCACGGATAAGACAGGGGTGAGGATGGAACACTTCATGGCAAAATACAGCACTGTATGGGCTAACCTACCTTATACGGTCTTTACTCGTCAACTTACGGTAAAGTTCGCGACGAATGTGCCAATGACGGCATATACGCCGCATGGCGGAGCGAGGACTAAGACTCGAAAGTCTTGGCTCTCGGCTCGCGGACAATAGTGTCGGCATCCGACGGCGACGTCACGAAGGGTCCGCCTTCCAAAGGAGCGATACCCGTGAAAGCAACGTCAGGCATCTCGCTTACTTTGCCGGCGAGCGGGAACTCCTTGCGGAGCGGGTAGAATGGATAGCCTTCCCACATGAGGATGCGACGCAGATCGGGATGGCCGTCAAAGCGGATGCCCATCATGTCGAACACTTCGCGCTCATGCCAGTCGGCCGTGGCCCAAAGGTCGCTGACGGTGGGTGCCTCTTGCTCCTCGGAGAGCAAAGACTTCACCCGCAAATGCTGATGGTGGCCCAGACCGTAAAGTTCATAGACGACCTCGAAGCGCGGTTCGGCCTCATCATGATCAACGCTGGACAGGTCAATGAGATAGTCGAAGCCCAATTCATCTTTGCAGTAGCGCATGAGGGGCTTCAAGGAACCCAGGTTCACCGTAAGATTGTGCTCCCCACGGAACTCACTCGTCGCGAGCACTTCCGTGGTAAACTTTTCGCGCAGGGCCTTGACGATTTCGGCGGCGTTCATGAAGCGATGGGTGAGAAGAAGAAACTAAGAAAGGTCCGAGATCAGTTCCTTTTTTTGTTCCGAGAAGGATTCCTCACCTTCGATCTTGCGTTGGAGACGGAAGAATCCCTCAAGCAACGCTTCTGGACGGGGAGGGCAGCCAGAGATGTAAACATCCACCGGGATCAAATGGTCAATACCCTGGAGAACGGCGTAGCTCCGGTACATGCCGCCACTGCTGGCGCAGGCGCCCATGGCGATGCACCATTTGGGCTCGGGCATCTGATCCCAAATCCGCTTCACGGCCAGTGCCATCTTGTATGTCACCGTGCCGGCCACGATCATGACGTCGGCCTGGCGTGGGGAGAATCGGAAAACTTCCGCGCCGAAACGGGAAATATCAAAGCGGGAGGCGCCTGTCGCCATGAGTTCGATTGCGCAGCAGGCCAAGCCCATGGGCATGGGCCAGAGAGAGTTTTTGCGCATCCAATTGATGGCGGCATCAAGCTTCGTGATGACGACGTTGCTTTCGATCTTCGAATCGTAGCCAATAGGGGCAATGGTGGTCGTGCTCATGTACCGGACGGGCAGTAAAGCCAGTGTGGGCAAGGTATGCCCGGCTGGGGGAGGGGCAACCAGTTTGTGAAGGATTTCACAAGCGACTCCTTCCTTGCATCCCCCGCTGATCTCCTTAAAATGACCTTTCCGATGAATCAGCTCGATCAACTCAAACAACACACCAAGGTGGTGGCAGACACTGGCGACTTCGAAGCCATGCGCGCATTCACGCCGCTTGACGCCACGACCAATCCTTCCCTGATCCTCGCAGCCTCGCAAAAGGCTGAGTATAGGCCGCTGGTGGACAAGGCGTTGACGGAGCACAAAGAGTCTCCGCTGACCGGCGCTGCTTTGGTGGACTCGGTGACCGATGCCATCCTTGTGAATTTTGGCGTGGAAATTCTGAAAATCGTCCCCGGCCGCGTCTCGACGGAAGTGGACGCCCGTTTGTCCTTTGACCGTGACGCCACCATCTCGAAAGCCCGCCACATCATCGCTCTTTACGAACAAGCTGGTATCCCGCGCGAACGCATTCTGATCAAGATTGCCTCTACCTGGGAAGGCATCAAGGCCGCGGAAGTGCTGCAAAAGGAGAGCATCAACTGCAATCTCACCCTGCTTTTCTCACTGGCTCAGGCAGTTGCCTGCGCTGAAGGCGGCATCAAACTGATTTCCCCTTTCGTCGGCCGTATCCTCGACTGGTACAAAAAGAGCACCGGCAAGGACTACGCACCTACGGAAGATCCCGGTGTGCTGTCCGTGACCGAAATCTACAACTATTACAAGCACTTTGGCTATGCCACCGAAGTGATGGGCGCCAGCTTCCGCAACAAGGGCGAAATCACCGAACTCTGCGGCTGCGATCTGCTCACCATCAGTCCTCCCTTGCTGGGCGAACTGGCGGCAGCCAATGAGCCGATCGAACCCAAGCTGAACGCCAAGTCCGCGAACACGCTCGAAATCAAGCGCCTGCATTGCGACGAAAAGTCCTTCCGCTGGCACTTTAATGAAGACGCCATGGCCGTGGACAAGACCGCCGAAGGTATCCGCAAGTTCGCCGAAGATATCGTCAAGCTGGAGAAGCTGATCCAAGCAGGTCTGAATCGCTAGTCGGCCAGGACGGGCAGAAGCTTCCTTCCGGTTCATTTCAACCCGCATGCATTCGCGAGAGTGCCTGCGGGTTTTCTTTTTTCTACACGTCAGATCAGTCCAGCACCTGAAGCGTGCGCATGTACAGAATCTCGCATGCCCCCGCGCCTTTGTCCGTTCTGATCAGCGAGCTGCGCCAAGGCACCATTGCCTTGGGATGACGGCATTCCACGAGGTAGCCGCTCATTTCGACGAGGCTACCCTCCTTTAGCCCGGAGACCTTTGCTTTGATCCGATCGTCCGCTGGAACCACGTGCATGTTCGTGGCGTGGCGCGTGATCTCGTCCGTCGGAATGGGGGACTCACCCCAGTACCGCCAACTGTAGAAGCGGTTAGACTGATCGAAGTGAAGCTTCTCCAAGACACTGGTATCGGACATCGGGCCCCAACCGAGGGCCAAATCATAGGGAGAGATGTCCGAGCTGAAATCACCATACGATTTTGTGCCCAACACCCGCGCCTGCATGCGAAACGTTGCCAGCGGTTGCAGAGTCCATTCTCTTAGTGCGATTTCAGGAGGTGGTGTCACGAAGACGACCTGCTCGGGATCATCCGAAATGATGACGCCTGCCGGATGACTGATCGGGGAGATCCACCGGCCTACCATCCACAGAAGCCCGATAAGGATGACGGTAAACCAGATCCAACGCATGGGACAGGAAGCTGATTTCAGTCTTCTTCCGGAACCGGCGCGACTGTGATGATCACGCCTTTGGAAGTCGGGGTATTGCTGTCGAGCGCCGTGCTGTCGATCGGCACGAGCACGTTGGCTTCGGGAAAATAAGCTGCGGCAGTGCCCGCGGGAATGTCATAGGGGATTGCCAGGAAATTCCGCGCCAGTCGCTTTTCGCCATGCCAATGTCCGGTGATATCCACAGCTTTGACGGGGCGGATACCGCGCTCGCTCATGTCTTCGGGATTCATAAAGATGATGCGCCGTTCATTGCTGATGCCGCGATAGCGATCATGCAGACCGTAAATCGTCGTATTGAACTGGTCGTGACTGCGGAAAGTTTGCAGCACCAATTGTCCGGGCTCCACCTGAATGGTCGAAAGCGTATGGACGAAGAAATTGGCTTTCCGATTGGGTGTGTCGAAGTCCAATTCGCGGGCGCCATTAGTGAGATAGAAGCCACCAGGGTGCTGCACCCTTTCGTTAAAGTTCTCAAAGCCCGGGATGACTTTGGCGATCTGATCGCGCACGAAGCCGTAGTTTTCTGCAAAGCGCAGCCACGGAGTAGAAGAACGGCCTTTCAGCGTCACGTGAGCCAGATTTGCGATGATGGAAGTTTCACCCATGAGGTCGGGTCCGGCTGGCTTGAGGTGGCCCTGGCTCATGTGAACCACGCTCATGGAATTTTCCACGGTGACGTACTGGGGCTCCTGGCCTCCCGCGTAGTCCAGCTCTGATCGGCCGAGGCACGGCAGAATCAGGGCGCGGCGCCCGGTGATGAGGTGGCTGCGATTAAGCTTTGTGGAAATGTGCGCGGTCAGCGAACAGCGTCGCAACGCTTCCGCAGTGAACTCCGTGTCAGGTGTGGCCGAGAGGAAGTTGCCGCCCAGTCCGAGGAAGACTTTTCCTTTGCCTTCATGCATGGCCTTGATGGCCATGACGGTATCGTAGCCGTGTTTCCGGGGCGGCGAGAATTTGAAAACCTCACCAAGCTTGTCCAGAAAGGCGTCGGGCATCTTTTCAAAAATGCCCATGGTGCGGTCGCCCTGCACATTGCTGTGGCCGCGCACGGGGCAGAGGCCGGCGCCTTCGCGTCCCAAGGCGCCCAGCAAGAGGTGCACATGCACCACTTCTTCGATGGTGGCGACGGCGTTGTGATGCTGCGTGAGTCCCATGGCCCAGCAGGAAATGACTTTGCGCTGGCCAGCCAGAAGCTGGCGCGCCGTCGCCTCGATGTCTTCACGGGGAATGCCGCTATAGGACTCGATCAGGTCCCAGGGAGTGTCCCGCACAATCTGGGCGTACGCTTCAAAGCCGCTCGTGTATTTCTTGAGGAACTCTTGATCCAGCACGGTGCCCGGTGCCTCTTCCTCCCACGTGAGGAGGGCTTTGGCGAACCCGCGGAAAAGGGCCATGTCCCCATTCAGTTTCACCTGAAGGAACTGGCTGCCCAGTTTGGTGACCCGGCCTGCCATGCCGAGCACTTCCTGCGGATGTTTGAATCCCAGCAGTCCTGCTTCGCGGAGAGGATTGATGGAAATGACATGACCCCCATGCCGCACGGCCTCCTGTAGCGTGCTCAGCATGCGCGGGTGATTTGTGCCCGGGTTCTGGCCAATCACCAAGATCGTGTCGGCCCTTTTAAGGTCCTCCAAAGTCACGGTGCCTTTGCCTACGCCGACGGTGTCTTTCAGCGCGCAGCCACTGGACTCGTGGCACATGTTGGAGCAATCCGGTAGATTGTTGGTGCCAAACTCGCGCACAAAGAGCTGATATACAAAGGCCGCCTCATTACTGGCGCGGCCACTGGTGTAGAAGATGGCTTCGTCGGGGGATGCGAGGGAGTTCAGTTCCTTGGCAAAAAGCGCAAAGGCTTCGTCCCACTCGATAGGGCGGTAGCGCGAAGCTCCCTCTTCCAGGAGCATGGGCTCCATCAGGCGTCCCTGCTGCTCCAGCCAGTAGTCGGATTGGGCTGCCAACTCCTTGATGGTGTAACGGCTGAAAAACTCGGGATACACCTTCTGTTTGGTGCTTTCGGCGGCAATGGCCTTGGCCCCGTTTTCGCAGAATTCCGTCACGGCGCGGTGATCGTCCGGGTCGGGCCAGGCACAGGAAGGGCAGTCGAAGCCATTAGTTTGGTTCAGCTTTAACATTGCGCTCGTGCCGCGCGGAATGCCTGCCTGACCGTAGATGTGATTGAGCGAAGAAAGCACCGCCGGTAGTCCCGCCGCCGCATGGGCTGGTTCGTGGAGATGAATGCCGGTGTGCTCTTCGGGCGGCTGTGCCGAAGGCAGATCTGGATTGGCCGGTGATGGGGTGCGAGAGGACATGAAGGAAGAAAAGCGGAGTGCGTTGCCGCGTAGAAACAATGCCAACTATGACAGATTCGCCAAGGGCTGGCAACGTTCGCCCCGTCTCCTTTGATTACGTGTGCCGGGGCGAAGATTATCGCGTGCGCCCAGAGATAACAGCGCAGCCGATTCATCGGCAGCCTGATTGGCTCTGATCATTCACCGTGTTTAGTCTTTTAACATGAAGCATTCCACCCCTCAGCCGCCTGCGCGGCGCTCCCGCCTTTGGCTTCTCATTGTCGCTTTGCTCGTCATCATCATATTGCCGTTCTTCCTGGTCGGGGAGAATTTCGAAGCCTGGTTGAATCCAGAACGGGCGAAACAATGGCTGGAGAGTCTGGGACCCTATGCGTGGGCGGGTGGCATCGCGCTCCTGGTGTCGGACTTGTTCCTGCCCATACCGGGCACGGTGCTCATGTCGGCGATGGGCTTGGTGTATGGATGGTTCTGGGGAGGAGTGGCCAATTCCGCAGGCTCCGTCCTTGCTGGCTTGGTGGCGTATTCTCTATGCCGCATGTATGGCCGGGGAGCCGCCCGCTGGCTGGCCGGTGAGGCGGGCTTGCAAAAGGCAGAGACGATCTTTCACGAAAGCAAATCCGGTTGGCTAGTAGCACTGTCGCGCTGGATGCCGGTGCTGCCGGAGGCCGTGGCATGTTTGGCAGGTCTTGCACGCATGCCGAGACGCCTTTTCCTGGTTGCGCTGATGGCGGGCTCCATTCCGCAGGGATTTACCTTCGCTGCGTTTGGCGATTCGGCCCTGGAGCGACCGGGCCTGGCGCTGACCGCTAATGTGGTCCTGCCGATTATCTTTTTCGCGATTACCGCCGTTTTGTTGCGGCGGTCGGCACGTCCCCAAGAACAGGCGCTAGATTAAAACGGAGCTTCCGCTCTGAGAAGATGCTTACCGTCGAACCGCTCTTTCGGATTGAAGAGCCACCCGGGAGCATCGTTGATGAGTTCGTAGCCGGTGAGCTTGAATTCCGGAAGGAAGAGGTCGCTGTTGGGATCGTAGATCTTTTGTCCTGTGAAGTGTCCCGTCACGCGGTATTCGCGATTGTGGTCGAAGCCATGGGCTGGGCTACCATCGGAAGGAATTTCCTGCAGGCGGTCGGGCTGCAGCTTTTCGTCCTCGTTGAACATCACGAGCTTGGAGCTATCCCAGGATTGGCCGGGGCGGCGCAGGTAACCCCAGAACTGGGTCCGCTCGATATGGAAGCGCCGTCCGATGAAATAGTCGCCACGGGGTTCCGCTACGATGGCAGCATGCCGGGCATCCAACTGCTGCTGGATCATGGGATCAGCACAACTGGCAAGCGAAAGCGCGGTGCAGGCGGCGAGGAACAGGGGGCGGAGATGCATGACGGGTGAAAAGGGGAGGGAGTATCGGGTCTGCGGGAGTAGAGCGCTGAAGATGCGCCACTTGCGGCAACTCTCAATCCCAGCTTTTGACATTATCTTCCCAAGTGGCGTGGTTTCCGTCCGGGCCGGCGGACCAGATGAGGACGCGTTTGTCGATCACGTCGGACCCGGTTTCCGGACTTTTGATTTTGCCGTCATCGTTCAGGTCAAATAAGGCCCAGTATATAGTCCCCCAAGGGTCTTTAAGCTGTGGGAGGCCGTTGATTGTAATCTCTAAGCCATTCTTCCCATTTCTGGCATCTTGGGGCTCAAAAAACGAGATGGCACGATGATTGGCGCTGGTTCTTGGCCCAAATAAGTCTTCTAACCAATGTCCGCGCACTCGAGTGGGGAAGGTTTCAGCGCTCGCTTTGATTGTTGGCAGCCTGCTGTATTCGGTCTTAAAACCGCTAATCGCTATTTCCACACCTTTCATGGCAGTCCTGGCCTGTATGACCTTGTGGCCGCCAGGCTTGCCCAGATCGGGTCGGATTTGAATGTAAACAATCGTACTGGTGACCAGGAGTAATGTGAGCAAGCTCCAGAACAGTTGCCACCAAATGGAGATCTCCACTATCTCAAAGGAATGAGCGGGAGGGTCGAAGATGCCTAGACTTGTTGGTTTTTCCGGCATGATGCAACTAGTGGGGGGGCAGCATTTACTTCCAGCTTTTGACATTATCTTCCCAAGTGGTGGGATTACCGTCGGGACCGGCGGACCAAAGGATGACGTGCGAATTTACCGTGTCCGTAGGTTTTTCGGGATTTGGGATAGTGCCATCACCATCGATATCGAAGTGGGCACGATAGGGTCCTCCCCACAGATCAAGAAGGCGAGGGGGCTTTCCTTCCTCCTGCACAAAGCCATTCTTACCCTTCTTAGCGGTGGGCGGCTCGTAGAAGACGATTCCTCTTGAGTTTGATCCAGTTTTGGAGCCCATCAGATCAATGAGCCAGTCACCCTCCGTTAAAGTTGGTTCTGTTTCAGTGTGAGTTGGAATTGAAGGTAATTTTCGATACTCTGTCTTGAAGCCAAGCAGGGCAATTTCCACGCCTTTCATAGTGGATTTAGCCTGCAAACGCATTCCCCTATTAGGATCAGAACGGCCGCCGCCAGTGGGTATACCGAGCATCACAAAAATTGTTCCGAAGAACAGAGTCATTATCAGGCATCCCCAAGGGAATCGCCTCTCTTTCACCGGCTTGTCGTAAGCGCTGGCAAATGGATCGCGTTTGGGCGGCGGAGGTTCTCCCAAGTTTTCGGGCATGACCATACCATCATACCAGTTTGTGCCGGAGAGCTTCTAGCGAAAACTCATTGGGCGCCGGTGGCAGTTTATCACACTCGCGACATCTGACGCCGGAGGCAGATGCCCAGGGTGATGATGATCAGGATGAGGGACACCACCATGACGCTGCCGTTTAGCCAGAGGGTTCTAATCTTAAACTCCCGGTACCATGGCAGAGGCTCTTTTTTCCTGTTTAGACTGGTCATTGCTTTGTCGCCTTCCACCTCAGGCATGCCAAAGGGATGATAGGTTCTGATCGTGCCGAAAAACACATTAGGGCTAGCTTTGCGGCGATAGTCCTCGCGTTCCATTTCAGCTTTGGTCACGAGGTCCAAAACCTTCCGGTTGATGTAGACTTCTTCGGCGCTGACGCCTGATCGAGCGCGCCGGTCCAGGAGCGCGGGATCAAGCTCTCCTTTGGCGAGTGACTTGCGGATGAGTTCCAGTCTGCTGGCCACGCCTGCGGCATCCACATCCTGGAGGCCGGAAACCACGGCCAGCGCCTGCTTGGTGAAATCCAAAGCTTTGCGAGCCTCGGGTGTCATTTCCTGATCCTGAGGCAAATCAATCAGCTTTTGAATTCGGTCTTCCAGGTTCTCCTGCGCACGGGTGAGGGGATTGAGTTTCGCCTGCGAAATGATAGCGCTCTCATAGGACCAGCGCAGAGGCATGAACTGGCAGATGAAAGGCACTTTCAGCTTGCTGTAATCAGCCCCATCTTCTGTTTCCTCCTCCACGGCCCACTGACGGATGGAATACACAAAATCGAGGTTCCGGTTCATTTCCTCATACTTGATGAGGGCGCCCCCGAGGATGATTTGGGGAATTAACATCAATGGAATGATGTTGAGCGCCGTGCGAATATCATGCACCAGGGTCGACACTAACAAACCAAGACATGCACCTGTCAGCGAGGTCATGAACATCCAGAATAAGTGGATGGTAAACATGTCTCGCAGTTCCAGCACAGCATTTCCGATGGCCAGATAAATGACGCACTGCGCCAGGGCGAAGGCTGACAACGCTATGACTTTTCCAAAGATGTAATAACCGATGCGCAGATTGTGATTTCGCTCCCGGTTTAGCATGGGCCGGTCCCGGATGATTTCGTCGGCGCTGTTGGTCAGGCCGAGGAACATGGCCACGACCAGCGTGAGGAAGACATAAGTGGGGATGTGGAAGGCGCTCGCGAAGGTGTAGTTCTTATCTTCCGAATACCTCAGCACCATGCTAATCAACAGGCCCAGCAGCGGCGCCTCCAGTAGCGTGGTCAGGAGGTTGGCGCGGTTTCGCAGCTTGCTGAGGAAAGCCCGGCGCATCATGGTGGCAAAGAGGATGGCTTCCTCCCGCAATGTGTGCTGGGGCGGCTTGGGCAGTTTGCGGTGCTGATGCGTGAACGAGTCGAGCCGGGAGTCGTCCTTTTTCGGTTCGGCGTTTGGGTCAGCCTTGGTGACGCTCCGCATCACCACATGGGTCTGATAGCGGTCACGCCAGAAGTTGGGTGGAAAGCGCCGGGCAGGAACCAAATGACCGTCGCGGGTCTGCTCGTGGATGACGTCTCCACTGATATCCCGGAGCGGTGTTTCCAGGACGTCGAAAACAAGGTCCGGAGTAACGTTCTCCGGCATCTTCTGCAAATTGGCCGATTCGTTCAGGTCGTCGCCCTGGTCATGCAGGGCTTGCCAGAAATATTCCAGCATGCCTTGCGGCGTGCCGAAAAAAGCCATCTTCCCGCCTTTGTCCAAAAGCAGGGCTTTGTCGAACATCCGCAGCAGCTTTGAGCTGGGCTGGTGGATGGAGACGATGACGATCTTGTTGCGGGCCAGTGATCGGATGAGCTCCAGCACGTGCTCGGAGTCCTTGGAAGACAATCCAGAGGTCGGCTCATCGAAAAGATAGACGTCGGCGATGCCGATCATGTCGAGCCCCGCATTGAGCCGTTTCCGCTCGCCGCCACTCAGGAATTTTTGTTGTGGTGTGCCCGCGAGGCGCCGCCGGAGTTCATTCAGACCAAGCTCCACCAGCTTCGCGTCGACACGCTTGCGGCGCTCTTCGGCCGGCAGATGGGGACAACGCACGGCAACCGAGAAATCTAGGTTTTCCTGCACCTTCAGCAGAGAGTCGAAAGCATCCTCCTGCGGAATGTAAGCGATGTAAGGGCAAAGGTTTTGCAGGCTCTCGTAGAGCGGAAAACCATTCATGTGAATGTCCCCGGACTTGGGGCGCAACTGGCCGCCCAGTGTTCGGAGCAGGGTGCTTTTTCCGCAACCGCTGGGGCCCATGACGCAGATCAATTCACCGCGCCTTGCGGCGAAGCTAATGCCATCCAGTGCCGTGTCCTGCTTCTCAAAGCGGTGACCGATTTCCCGCACCTCCATCTGGCGGATGACATTCCGCTCTTCTTCGATGATGCGATCCGCGAAGTGGCAGCGAAGATACTGTCCTTCGCCCAGGGTTAGCGTATCCCCATCATTGAGGAAGGCGCGTTCGCGCACAGGAATGTTGCCGACAAAGACCGGATGGTCCGAACGCAGCACTTCCAGCCAGCCGGTCTTGGCTTCGTAGTTGCAGGAAATCTTCAGGAGAATCTCGCCTTCGCCGTTCTGGGAAAGAAGGATGTCTCCTTCGTCCAGAAGGTCGGAGTTATTGGAGACGAGGTAGGTGTTGCGGCTGCCCTCAAGGCGGAACTGCTCCCCGAATTCCCGAGCTCTGCGTCGCAATTCCTGCAGGGAGATTTCGACCTCGCCGTTGCAGATGATCTTGTCCTCGATGGAGGCTTCCACTTTTACGCCTTCCCGCAGGCGCTCGCCATTGATCTTCGCGCTTGTGTCCCTCAGCGCTTCGATCGAGACCGCCAGTCCGAAGCTGATACGGAGATCAGTGCCACGATTGCGGGTCTGGGTGATCTCTGCGGCGCCTTCGTCCGTCAGCGTGATGTAAAGCTGCGTACCGGTGAGGCTTTTCTTCGCATTGAAGTAGGAAATGAGATCCGCGTAATCGAGGGAAACATCCTCCAGCACCACGCGCTCGCTTTGATAGAGACGGGAGAAATCACCGGGCCGGAGGGTGCGGCTTCGCACCAGCACTGGCACATTGCCCGTGTTCTTGAGAAGCAGCAGATTCTGAAACCGGAATGCGGCGACAGAACAATCCACGCTCAGAGAGCGCATCAGCACGTCATACGGTTCCGCGGAAGCGATGCGGAGGACCTCCAAGGGTTGCTGCCCCGGCTTGGAGCGGAAGTCATTCTCCTCGACGGGATTGTCTTCCGCATTGAGCTGATAGACGATGTCGATGGCCTGGGCGGCGATACCCAGGTTCGTCATGAAGAGGTAGAATTCGACGAGCTGCTGGCGCGAGTTTTCCGCCCGGGAGATCAGTAGATAAAGCTGCACCCCCAGCAGGATCTTCTGCTCCATGGTCAGCGTGCGGCTCAGCTCTCGGGCACGGGCACTGAGATCCTGCGGTTTTTGGAGGGCCTCGAAGTAGATGCGGCGCAGCTCGGAGTAGATCGCTTCCGGATAGTCATACCGCATGAAACCGAGGCTGGAGTCGATCTCCTCCTCCATGATTTCTCCGTCGATCTTGGAGAAGCCCGCGAAGACTTCCATAAGGACGGGCAGCATGGTGCTGGAAGCGCTGTCCGGCGGCAGGCCGCGCAGCCGGCGCAGTGTCCGGTTCCACCAAGGACGACGCCCCCCCAGAACGGGTCCAGAGGCCTTCGCGGAGCGCGAGGTTCGCTGGGTGGGCGGGGTTTCGCTCAATTGGCTCATCTGCGGTTGCAGGGTAGCCCGCTAAGCCTGAGGCACAAGGCGTAAGTGAACTGTGCCCCTACGTAGGTGAAATAGTGTCTCCAAGGCGTGCAATCTGGCGTATAAGTCTAGAGCGGCTTGCACGCTCGTGAAGTTGCTGTTCATACCCACACTTTTCCACTTTTCTTTGCCACGGCCTTGCATGCCGTGTATCTTCCACGTGCTTCGCCCCCGCCTACTCCATCATGTTTGACGAAGATTCCAATTCTCAGCGCAACAACAACAATAACAATCGCCGCAACCAGGATCCCCAGTTCAACTGGAAGGGTCTCGTTTTGCTCGGTGCTTCGGCGATCATTATCGCCTGGGCATTCTTCCTGAATCAGGGAAGTGGCATGAGCGGCGGCAAGGAGAAAAACTACGCCGAATTCAAAAAGCTGGTAGAGGACCGCAAGGTCGTCTGCACGACAGATCGGCCTCTCTACTTGGTCGAAGATCCTGCCAACGGTAAGGAATACCTCGAAGGCTACTACATTGCCGATACCAAGGTGGACGGGAAGTATGACTATCGTCTCTTCCTCACGTGGGTGAACGTCGCGTTCCAAAAGGACGAGCTGCACGCCTTCCTCAAGGGCAAACAGGATGCGAACAATAACGAACTTACCATCACGCCGCGGTACCATTCAGATCCCACGAGCACGATCTTCATGTTCCTGCTGCCGGTGTTGGTGTTGCTTGGTCTTTTCCTGCTGATCCGTCAGCAGATGAAAATGGCGGGTCGCGGCGCGATGAGCTTCGGCAAGAGCCGTGCGAAGATGCTGAACCAGGATCGCAACAAGATCACGTTCAAGGACGTAGCTGGCTGCGATGAGGCCAAGGAAGAAGTCTGGGAACTGGTGGAATTCCTCAAGGATCCCAAGAAGTTCCAGCGCCTAGGTGGCAAGATTCCCAAGGGTATTCTCATGGTGGGTTCACCTGGTACCGGCAAGACGCTATTGGCCAAGGCCATCGCGGGTGAGGCCGACGTGCCTTTCTTCAGCATCAGTGGTTCCGACTTCGTGGAAATGTTCGTCGGCGTCGGCGCCAGCCGTGTGCGCGACATGTTTGAGCAAGGCAAGAAGAACGCCCCATGCCTCATCTTCATTGACGAAATCGACGCCGTGGGCCGTCATCGTGGCCATGGCCTCGGCGGTGGACATGACGAACGCGAGCAAACGCTGAATGCGATGCTGGTGGAAATGGATGGTTTCGATACCCAAGAAGGTGTCATCATCATTGCCGCGACCAACCGTCCAGATGTGCTGGACCCTGCTCTGCTCCGTCCCGGCCGTTTTGACCGTCAAGTCACCGTGAGCCTTCCAGATGTGAAGGGCCGCGAAGAGATTCTGCGTGTGCACGCGAAGAAGGTGAAGATCAGCGAAACCGCTGACCTGAACAAGATCGCCCGTGGTACTCCCGGTTTCTCAGGTGCGGAACTGGCGAACATTATCAACGAAGCCGCTCTGCTGGCCGCCCGCCGCAACCTGAAGGCCATCGGCACTCCTGAACTGGAGGAAGCTCGCGACAAGGTCCGTTGGGGCCGTGAGCGCCGCAGCCTTGCCCTGAGCGAGAAGGAGAAGGAAAACACTGCTTATCATGAGGCTGGCCACGCCATCCTTATCGAAGTGCTGGAGCACACTGATCCTCTCCACAAGGTCACGATCATTCCGCGCGGTCCATCCCTTGGTTCCACCATGTGGCTGCCTGAGGAAGACAAGTTCACCCACCGCAAGAGCGAACTGCTCGACGATCTCGTCGTCAGCATGGGGGGCCGGGTGGCGGAAGAGATCCAGTTTGGCGACGTGACGAACGGCGCCATGGGTGACATCCGTCAGGCGACCAACATCGCCCGCAGCATGGTGTGCGCCTGGGGTATGAGCGAGAAGCTGGGCATGGTCGAATACGGCGAAGGCGACAACGCGGTCTTCCTCGCTCGCGACCTGGGTCGTTCCCGCAATTACAGCGGCGCGACCGCGCAAAAGATCGACGAAGAAGTGAAGCGTCTCATTGACGAGGCCTACAGCCACGCGCGTGATTTGCTGACCAAGTACAAGGACAAGCTTGATGCCATCGCCCACGCGTTGCTCGAGTATGAGACCTTGGACGGTACTCACATCAAGGAAATCATGGAAACCGGCAAGATTCAGAATCCGCCGCAATCGCCCAAGCCGCCGACACCGCCTCCCGTGCAGAAAGTGACAACAGAGCGCCCGGTGAACCAGCAGGAAGATGAGCCGGAAGACGGCTTGCCTGGTGGTGTGGTGGGAGTTCCTGCCTAAGCCTAAGGCTGCGACATCAGCATCAAGAATTCATACGGAGTTGTGAGCGCGCTTTGCTCACAACTCCGTTTTGCTTTGGTCCGGAAGTACGCATCGGTAGCCTTGATGGGACAGCTCCGCCAATAGCCGACTCAAGACCTGCGGGGCTAGCCTCCCGCCGTGTGCATCTTCACGCCCTTCGTGCATCAGCAGTATCGCTCCGGGCTTTATGCCTGCGCAGAGATTGGTATGGATCTTTTCCGGATCGCGCAAAACTCCATCGAGTCCGCGGGCACTCCAGCCGGGCTGACGCAAATTCATCTTTTCCAGCAGATGGTGGACGAGGGGATTCTTGAAGCCGACTGGCGCCCGAAACCACTGTGGATGGTAGTTAAATCCCGATGCTTTTTCCACAGCCTCATCACAACGGACGATTTCCCGTAATATCGCTCTTGGGCCATAGGCCCAAAAGGTGAGTTGCGGGTGGTTCATGGTGTGGTTCCCGATGGTATGCCCACGGCGCAGGACTTCGCTTACTAAATGGGGATAGGCTGCGGCTTTGGCCCCAATCTGGAAAAAGGTGGCTTTGGCCTGATGTTTATCCAGAAGATCGAGCAGAGCAGGTGTGTCTTGCGGATCAGGGCCGTCATCGATTGTTAGCCATATTACCCGTCCGTCTGGAGAGCTGGCTGATTGGGGTAGCTTGGTGACAACCTCGCCGTACCAGTCGCAGTTCGGAAGAAAAGTTGGGATTAACCAGAAGGCATGAGCCGAGGCGATGATGGCCAAAGCCCACCACCCGTGGCCGTTCAACCACCAAAGCACCGCTGCTATGGGAGCAATAACGTTCCACAAAAAAACCGTGAGGCGTGCAACCCGCTTACGACGCATTGCTGCCTGAAGCACGGGTGGGCGAATAAAACAAGAGTCTACGATGCAGGGTAAGACGTTGCGGGTGAATGTTCCTGGGCTAAGGTGCCTCGGCCATGTGGCAATACGTCGAAGACTACTGGAGACACGCCGTCGAGATTCTTATTCTCGCGGTGATCCTGTATAATGGCTATCGGTTCCTGAAAGCCACGCGCGGCGCGCGCATCCTGACTGGCTTGTTAGTGGTCTTGCTGGGCATCACGTTAATCTCTCAGTTGCTGCAGCTTGAGGTTATGAACTGGCTGCTAAGCCGGTTCTCGGTCTTCCTCGCCATTGGTCTGGTGGTGATTTTTCAGCCGGAACTGCGCCGCGTCTTAGCCGAATTGGGCTCCCACCGCTTCTTCTCCATGAACGGGACCGAGGACTCGCATGTTGATGATCTCCTGGAAGCCATGGTACAGCTTTCGCATAAGCGGTGCGGTGCGCTCTTCGCCGTGCAGCGCGGCATTGATCTGAAGCAGTATGCCGAGAGCGGCATCCACATGGACGCGGTTATTTCACCGGAGCTGATCAATACCGTCTTTTTTCCCAAGACTTCGCTCCATGATGGCGGCGCGATCATCGAGAAAGGCCGTATAGTGGCGGCAGGCTGCGTGTTTCCGGTCAGTCAGAAAGAGGTTCGAGACCGGAACATTGGCCTGCGCCATCGCGCGGGCTTGGGCATCACAGAGGAAACGGATGCCATTGCCTTGGTTGTCAGTGAGGAGACGGGCGCCTTGTCGCTTTGCTTCAAGGGCAAGCTCGAACATGATCTCGAAGAAGACAAGCTGCGCGCGCGCCTGCAGCACATCCTAATGTTTGGCGACGCCGAAGACGAGGACTCTGCCGATGACAAAGACGAAAATCGTTCCGCGAGTTAAGAACTGGTTCACGCACGATTGGGAAGCCAAGCTGGTCTCGCTGGTACTGGCATTCCTGATCTGGTTTATCGTGTGGCACCAGATCAATCAGGGGAAGCCGGAAATGCCAGAAGGCTGGCCCTTCAAGACCGCGCCCGAGAAAAAGTGACGGCGACGAGGCGAGTTTAGCGATCACTCTGGCTGCTGTTCGCAGCGAGTGTGCTCGCCGCATGAGGCGCAGTGCGTTTTTGCAGTTTTGCAGGAAGGAACTCTTTCATCATCCCTGGTTTGCTAGTGTCGCGCCGTTTCCCGTTGAGGGTCATCCCGAGGAATTTCTTCTGTGGTTGCTCACCGCATACGGCGTAGCCATTGCCACGGTCGAGCCACATCTTGTCTGTTGGAGCTGTCACTGGCACCCCCATGAGGTCAGCCAAGCTCTGGGCGAAGGGATTGTCTCCCTTGCCAGACTCACATACAAAAAGCCAAATAGGCATGCCCTTGGTATATCGCGGATCGCTTTTGATCCACTCAGCCAAATCCACTGCTGAGCAGCGCTCCCCAGTGCGGTAAAACATGGTGTCGGGCAGGCCATGACCCTCGACGCCATACGTCCCCTTGGGCGACTCGATCCGTCCGCAACCAAACTCTGTGCGTGCGGCTCGCTCTGGCAAGGGGATGAAGTCCAGTTTAACGTAGTTTGACTCCTCGGGAGTCGACTTAAGGATGCCGTTTGTGGATTTCCAATCTGGCGACTGAGAGCCGCCTGAGTGCTCGATGAAGGTGTTATTCCAAATTGTTTCGCCACGTTGGGCGCTCAGCTTGGAGAGCTTATTGGAAAGGGGCTTGCTGTCACGGGCCATGCCGCTAGCCGCAGTGAATAGAATGATGGCGACCCAAGCAGCGGGTCTCAAAAGGGAAGAGAAACGTGTGGGCACCATCAGGGAGGGCATAGAATATCAATAAAGCGGGATATCTGCTACTATAATTACCATAATTCAATTTTGCGCGATGGACAAGCGTCTTTCTCTCGAAAACGCATTTTTCGTGCCTGGATGGCTCCGACAAAGGTCTAAATGGCCTCTGCTATCGCAGGCACGAATGCCAGGCGTGGCGGGATCCGCGTGGGCAATAACTGAGTTAACTCAGCTAATTGACCCTTCCCGCCTCAGAGTGTGACAAGTTGGAAGGAACCAGTCTTGAGTCTTTACGTGCCGAGGAGTTGAGCAGTTGCTTTTGACCAAATTAATTCTTTGCGCTAGGCAAGGCGATGGCATCCGCTCCCAAACGGCAATACTTCGGCACTGACGGCGTTCGCGCTACGGCAAACCAACATCCCATGACTCCGGAGTTCGTGCTTCGCCTGGGCATGGCCGCCGCGGGTATCCTGAATCAGACTGCGCCACAGGAAGGGAAGCGACCTTTGTGCGTGATCGGTCGAGACACTCGGCTTTCAGGGGATATGCTTGAGTCCGCTCTGGCTGCGGGTCTGAATAGCATGGGGGTGGATGTGGCGCTCTGTGGTGTGGTGCCAACACCTGCAGTGGCTTTCCTCACAGTGGAAGAGGGTGCGGCCTTCGGCGCAGTGGTTTCCGCCTCGCACAATCCATTTTCAGACAACGGGGTGAAGTTCATCAATGGCGATGGCTACAAGCTTACGGACGAGCAGGAGGCCGCCATCGAGGCCGCCATGGCCGATGACTCTTTGGGCGCCAGCCGTCCGCAAAAACACGCGATCGGTCGGACCTACCGGCTTTCAGATGCCGAGGAGCGCTACATCACGCACGCGGTTGCGTCCATGGAAGGCGTGAGCCTCGCCGGACTTCACATCGCTTTGGACAATGCCAATGGGGCGTCGTCTGTTACCAGCACAGAAACTCTCCGCCGGCTGGGCGCTCAGGTCGATGCCTTCCATTCCGGCCCGGACGGCATCAACATTAATGAAAACTGCGGCTGCACGCATCCCGAGATCATAGAGGCACTCCAAAAGAAATGCGGGGCCAAAGTCGGGGTCTCTCATGACGGCGATGCCGATCGGGTGCTGCTATGCGATGAAACCGGGGCGCGGCTGTCAGGGGATGAGTTGATCGCCATTGCGGCCAACCACATGCTGCGCAAAGGCACGCTGAAGTCGAACACAGCCGTGGTCACTGTCATGAGCAACTACGGGCTCGATGAATTGTTGGGTGGCCTCAATGGCAAAACGATTCGGACAGGGGTGGGGGATCGCTATGTGATTGCCGCCATGCGTCAGCACGGGCTGAACTTCGGCGCTGAGGAAAGCGGGCATATCATTTTTGGTGACCATGCCACGACGGGCGATGGCTTGATTGCTGCGCTTCAAATATTGAAGATCATGGTGGAAACTGGGAAGCCCCTTAGCGAACTGCGCCGCTGCCTCAAACCTTTCCCGCAGTTCAAGCGAAACCTGCGGGTGAAGGCCAAGCCCCCTGAAGCAGAACTCGTGGCAGCCCAAGCGCTCATCGCTGAGACTGAAGCCGCTTTGGGATCACTCGGACGTGTACTCTTGCGCTATTCCGGTACGGAGTCGCTGATTCGTCTGCTCATCGAGGGACGTGACGCGTCGTATATTGAAGCGCAGGCCGATAAAATCGCGCAGGCGATTAAGGAACAGATTGGGGCGTAACCAACACTTCTCATTGATGGCGTTCCCCTGAAGGCTGACGCGATGAAAGAATATCGAATCAGCGAGGGACAATCTGCTGATTTGAACTCACGGCAGATTGTCGAACGGGTGGTCTTTGCGATCTCGGAAGATGCTCCCGACTTCTCCGATGATGCTCAAATGTCGGGTTTCTTAGTGAAGTTAAATCCCGTATTGGCCGCTGTTTACTGTGCGTGGATGTCCGCAGGCTTTATTGCAAACGGAGGGCTATTTAACGTTTATGAGACCTGTTGCGCTGAGATGATCCAGCGCGCCGCTTATGGGTTCCGCTTATTGGGTAAAGCGGACGTGGCACACGCCTTGGAAATGTCCTGCAGAGCATTTCCGAACAATCAAATCCCAGATAGTCTTAAACAGCGACTCGCGGCTTTGTATCATTGGAATGTCCGAGAAGAGAGAGGAACAGAGTCGCTGGAGCAAAAGAGCCTGCGAGACTTAGAATACAAGTTTGTCATCCAAGACACCTACGACCATGCCGACGAACTGCTGCAGAACTATCGATATGAATTTCTGCTCTCGGATGCTCAGTGAGTTAGAGAGAGGAGGCTAATAGGTCTATATCGCAGGCATGCTGAAAGTAGCTCGTGCGCCTTTGCCGGTGTCGCGGTTTTCGAGTTCAACAGATCCACCATGCAGGAGCGCAGCTTCTCTCACGAAGCAAAGGCCAAGACCACTGCTCTTCTTGCCGGAGTGAGGCCGGGGAAGTGAGTAGAAACGCTCGAAGACGCGTTTGCGAGCGTAGTCGGGCAAGCCAGGGCCTTCGTCTTCGACGATGAACCAGGCACGGTGGTCCATGGTTTTCAATCCAATGGAAACCATCCCGCCATCCGGCGAGAACTCGACAGCGTTTTGCACCAAGTTGGTCAACGCTGTCTGCAAAAGGAATGGCTCGCCCCGGACGAGGAGAGATTCTTCGATCCAGCTATCCAGCTTCAGATTTCGCTGTGTGAAGACCGGCATGAAGTGATCGCAGACTTCGCGTGCGATCACGCTGAGATCCACTTCCTTTGCGTCCTCGAGTGTCTTCTGCTTTTCCAGAGAAGCTAACGCGAGGAGGCGGTCAAGGAGGTCTTGGGCCCGCAAACTCTCCGTCTGAATGTTTTTCAGGAATTTCAGGCGCTGCGGCTGCGGCATGGTTTCCTCTTGCAGCAGCTCGGAGGCACCGCGGATGGCCGCAACGGGACTCTTCAATTCGTGCGTGAGAGTTTGGACGTAGTGCTCCACCGATTCGCGGTTTTCCAGCACATCCCGCATGGTTTCAAAAGTGTCTCCCAAGGTCTTCATTTCACTGCCATGCAGTTCAGGTATGGCCGGCTTCTCTCCTCTCGTGATGGACCGTGCATAATCTGTCAGCCTCCGAATAGGCCGGGTGGTCCAGCGGGCCAGGAGGAAGGAGCCGAACATCATGCTGAGCACCAGGGTCCCGATGGTCTGCTTCAGGAAGGCGCGAGTTTCGTCACGGAATTTGAAAGTGGTTCGCTGCGGCTTGCCGATGCTCACCACGCCTACGGTGCGACCTTGATACAAGACAGGCGCAGCGACGTACATGACGGAGGAATTAAGGTCGTCCTCATCCTCGCGCGTCGATCGTGCGCCATAGAGGCCATTGAGTGTGAGAATGACATCTCGTTTGGAGCGAATCTCACCCACGGTCTCGGGATGCAGTGAGTCGTAGAGAACGCGGCCCGTCTCGTCGGTAACGTAAATCTCAAGTTCGACGCGATATTTTGTTAGTGAATAGACCTTGGCGTGCAATTGGCGGCGCTGAGCACCGTCAAACGCCGTCTGTATTGCCACCGCGTCAAGCGTGCCGTCAGGTCGTATATCGCGGGAAACGATCTCGGCCATGACGTTCGCGGTGTCCACCATGCTCTCTTCGGCAGCTTCGAGGTATTGACGCTCCACACGGTCGAGGACCTTGTCGATCATGAGCCAGAAGCTGAGTCCTGCGATGAGCGTGAAACCGCCTAAAAGTCGAGAGGTCAGCGAAGCGCTCTGGATAAAATGCCAGATAGAAAAAAGAAAGCGCTTCAGTTTCATCACGAGGGCAAAGGGACTACGCTGCTCAAACAGACAGGAACAATATGACCCGCTTCAATTAACATGAGTATGCGTTTTCTTCACGCCCCGCAAATACGCGGCAGGATTAAGTGGTGTGCTATGATTGCTTTCTTTAGCCTTCTTGGTGCGGCGCTGCGAGCCGCAGACGTCAGGGTGTCTGCTTCTGGAGGCGAAAACGCACTCGCGAAGGCGATTGAACAGGCTGCGACGGGGGATCGCGTACTCCTTTCGCCGGGGGTGTATCGAGGTGGCGTCACGATTGAGAAGGCCATCACGCTGGAAGCGGAGGCGGGCGCCATCATCTCTGGAGACACTCCGATTAAAGAAGAATGGAAACCCGCAGGAAATGATTTCACCGGTGTTTTTACCACGCCTTGCGAGCATCGACCGTCGGGATTGCTCTGGAAGGGTAAGTTTGTGGCCGCGCTGGATTTTAAGCGGGCTGGAAAAGAAGGGGAGTGGCATTGGGCGACTCTTTTGAAGAAGGGAGCTCCGTTGAGTGGCTTCTCCCAAATCATCGCCATGTATGTGTATCATCCCAAGGAGAAGCGAATCTACTTTCGCTCCCCGAAAGGGCAGATGCCGGCGAAAGGCGAGGTTACCCTTGTCGCCAACGACCAACCCCTGGTGACGGTCGGCAAGGTCGCGGGTGTAACGTTGAAACGCCTGCAGCTTCGGAACGGTGCTGTGGCCATCTCCATGCTCGGCGCGACGGATTGCAAAGTCGAAGGATGTGAGATCATCAGCTATGAAGATTGCGGCATCGCGATCATGGATGAGTCCTCGAAATGCGTGGTGGAGAATTGCAAAATTACGCGCGGGGCGTTGGAAGAGTGGGCGCCCAGTTTGAAGCACGACAGAGCCAACTATGAAATCTGGCGTGTTCACAAAGACGTCGGGTACTATGACCGTGTTGGCATCAACATCTTCCGCGCGGGATCGGGCAACCGTATTCTGAACAATCAGCTGGACCGCGTGTTTGATGGGATTTGCATAGGCGATTATTCCTGTGAAACACTCGATAAGCCGCTCCGCAATCCGGACCACGGACGCGACACCGAAATCGCGGGAAACACCATTAGCAATACTCGCGACTCCGGCATTGAGCTCGGTGTGGGCTGCATCAATGTGCAGGTGCATCACAATACATTGACGCGTACGCATGGAGGTTTCCGCTTCAAGACACCGCGTATTGGCCCGGTCTTTATCCATCACAACCAGTTGTTGGGCGGCGCGCCTTTTGGCTTCTGGTTCAGCATGGATTGCTCGCCTGCCGAAGGTTACATCTACCACAATACCATCACGGGTGATGGCCCCGCCCTGACCTATCTGATTCACAAGCCGACACAGGAGGAAGCGACGCCAAACTGGAAAGTGTTTAACAATCTGGTGGCGACGAGGGATGGCTTCTTTGAAGAGGAGAGCAAGAAGAAACTTGGGGCGGATTTTGAAGCAGGCAATAACGTCGTAGCAGGAGATGCGCGGCCCTGGCCCGAAGGCGGCGACAACAAGCGGGATGGGGGAAGTGTGTATGGTATGAAAACGCCTGAAGGTTGGAATGTGACGAAAATGGCTTTGCCGGAAGCCATAGATGCGGGCCGCAACCTGACAAAGGCTTGGAACGGAAAACCCCTGCCGGGATGTCAGTCGGGGTCGTTCAAAGGAAAGGCGCCGGATGCCGGAGCGGTGGAGTGGCGTTAGTGTGATCTGATTCAATTTTGGTCACGCGGTCGGCCAGGCTTCCAACAGTGAGTAGCCAAGGCCGCGATGCGTCATGATGGGATCGAGGTCCTCACGAACCGATTTCATCTTGGCGCGGATTGACTTGATGTGGGCATCTACCGTGCGTTCCATCGCGGCGTCGGGATCTTCACTGGCCTGCTCCATGAGTTGAAAGCGGGAATAGACACGACCCGGATGTCTGGCGAGGGCCTTGAGAAGGCGGAACTCATACGCGGAAAGCGCCAGTGCTTGTCCGAAGTAGCGGACCTGGCAGCGTTGATCGTCCACTTCGAGGGGCTTGGTTTCCGGAGTGATTGAGGATGTTGTTTTGTCTGCTGATGAAGAAGATGCCCCAGCCGCTGCGCTTTGGTCATTCTTGTGGCCATGCGTGCGACGCAGTACCGCGCGAACTCGGGCGGTCAGTTCTCGCGGACTGAAAGGTTTGCAGACATAATCATCGCCGCCGATTTCCAAGCCCACCACACGATCCACCTCCGTGTTGCGAGCAGTAAGGAAGATAACGGGCACGTCTTTGATCGCGTGAAGTTGCCGACAGACTTCGAATCCTGTCATATCTGGCAATCCGATATCCAAGACAACGAGCGCAAAATCATCCTCCCGGATCTGACGGAGCGCCTCTGCACCGGTGCTGGCCAGAGAGGGAACGAAACCTTCCGATTCGAGCGAGTACTGGATGTTGTCTGCGATGGAAGGTTCATCTTCCACGATGAGGACTCGAGGCGGCTTAGAAGTGCTCATGCTGGAAGGAACAAGGAGTGGAACAAGCGTGTGTGGGTGCATCGCTTTAAGGGTAATCGTGAGTGATCTTGTATCGGGCGTCAACACCACTTGGCGGATGGCCGACGGGTTCGCCGTCCATCCAGGTGATCCTTGTGCAGCACCACTGGATCGTTTGATGCCATAGCCTGCCAATGCAGAAACCCGCGCACCATCCCAGCCCAGCCCCAATGAGCGCACCGGGCAAAGATGCCATCAACACGTGTGTGATTTCCCAGTTTAAGTTTTGCAGGAATGCATCAACGAGCAAGCTTGCTGATCCACCGGACAATGCGCCCAGCACCACCAGGAAAAGACTGATGCCCGAAGTTAAGTTTTTCATCCGTACTCCGTAACTGGCAGCCAGTAGCGTGATGGCGGCCAAGCAGGTCCCAAAGATAAACAGCAGAGAGGAGATAACGAGCACCATAACGAAGGCAGTTGCGATCAACCACAGGCAGCACTCCAAGCCGTACGAGATCAGCATCATGAAATCGAAAGTGGAGGCCAACATAGATTGAGGGAAGGACTGGCTATCACGCCGTAGCGTTCTTCCGCCAAGGCAGCGACGAGGACTTCAGGAGCGTTTCCCAGTCCACCTTGGCAGTGACGACCATGAAGAACGCCAGCGTGGTCACTCCCATGATGGTCAGAGTGAGACCCGTGACGCCGGTGAAGAAGAAGCTGTAGCTAAAGAGAACCATATAAGCCATCTGCGCGAGGAATGCTGGCACGGAGAGCACTCGACCAATAACGAGATGCAGATAACCGCAGACGAGGGTGACGGAGATCACCGCCGCCAGAAAGAAGGCGGTATGCAGGGGCATCAGGTCGCCCATATAAGCCAGAAGCAGATGAAAGGAAAAGTAGCCCGCCGCCACAAAGCCGCAGGTCAGAGGGTGGAGGTTCACCCCGCGGAGAAAGCTCACCATGATCAGCACGCCAAAGAAGAAAATGAGGGACAACGGCGCGAAAAAGGAAATGCGGGTCAGCACAGGGCCAGCATTGAGCTGAGGAGGCATTTCCATGGCGATGTGTCGGGGGGAAATCGTATCGCGATAGTTCCATTCCAGTTCCCAGCCGCGTCCATCGGGTAGCGGATTGCGGGTGGTGGGAGACGTGGCCTCCGCAGGGAAGTGAATGGCATCGAAATCCGTCCTCATGCGAAGAACAAAATTCTGTGCCCGGCTCGCGGATGGGAAGGTGTAGGCCCAATCATCAAGTCCCCGAGCCTCATAAGCAACGGTGAGCGGCACGGTGCCGCCAGCAGGGATGGAAGTGATCGTCTCTACGACTCCATCACGCGGGACGAATGCCGTGCCCGGTTCACTTCCCATCTGAAACTGGAAGTTCTCAAAGCTGCCTCCATTGACCGGGAGGCCGAGTATGATGCGGAAGTTCCGGGAACTGCTGGATCGATTCGTGATTTCATACTTGGCTTGGAACTGCGCAGCATACGTGCGATGCCAAAGAAGGCCTCGCTTTACTGGCTGATATTTCAAGGTGACATCCACTTCTGACTTGGACGGGAGGGTGTCCTCTGGATTCGCCGAAGGGATATCCGGGGCCAAGGTCAGGTGAGGCTGCGCCAGTCCCGGCCCCCAGACCTTGCGCACCTCAGATTGCAGTCTGCCACCTGTTTGGGAAGATCTGGCCACGATCGTGGTGCCGAGAACGAACCACGCAAATGTGGCCAGACCGATTATGAAGGCAATGGCGAGGAGCCGGGATGGTTTCATGGTCGTGTTGTGAATCGCGATTAGGTTGATGCCGCTAGTAAAGGTTTGGTGCGTGAAGCAGCGGTGAATGCACGGTGAAATCGGTGTGAATCCGCAACTCAGGCGAGTGCAGGTGGGGTGACTGCGTGACTGGGTTTGGCGAACTTCTGTGCCCAGTTGACCTTGGCCGTGAAGATCATGAGCAGGGCCAGCGTGATGATCGCGCCGATGGTGATCGTCAGTCCCGTCCAGCCATCAAAGAAGAAGCTGTAACTGAAAAGCACCATGTAGCAAAACTGCGCGGGCAGAGCCACCCAGAAGAGTCTTTTGCCAGCCACGGCTCGCACGTAACCAGAAACCATGACCAATGAGACGACGGCAGCAATCGCGAAGCTCCAGGTGATCGGCAACTGATCCACCAGATAGGCGAAGAGAAGCTGAAACGCGAAGCAACCCGCCGCGAGGAAGAAGTAGTTCACGGGGTGCAGATTCACGTTGTAAACGATGCCGACGAGAAGCAGCACCGTGAAGAAGAAGACGAGGGAAACCGGTGCGAAGAAGCTGATGCGGGTCGCCACGGGACCGGCATTCAGAACTTTGGGCATGTCCATGCCAATGGCTGGAGCCGTGAGCACATCATCGTATTGCCAGATAAAGGTGTGAGGGCTGTCCTCAGGTGTCCTAGCAGTGGGGGAGGCTGTGCCGGCGGGGAAGTTGTATTCTTGGAAGTCGGTATGCATTTCCAACTGGAAGCCACGCACGCGTGCGGCGTTGGGGAACAGGTAGCGCCAGGTATCCATGCCGCGAGAGGCATAGGCGACTTTCAGGGGAAGACTTTGCTTCGCAGGGATCGTGATGGCCTCCGTCACCATGTTGTCCTTCGGCGTAGAGTCGCGGGACGGTTCGTCACCCAAGGTAAAGGCAAACTGTGAATAACTGGCTTGGCGAGAGGGGAGGGGGAACTGCACGTAGATCGTCTGTGCGACCGGCGTGGGATTCTGAATGAGATACTCAGCAGAGAACGTGACCGCATAGGTGCGATGCCACATGAGCCCGCGCTTTTTCGGTTCGTATTTGAGGTTCACCTGTACTTTGCCTGGCAGAGGCGAAAGGTCGACACGGCCTTGTGCGCGGTTGGGCGCAAGGTAGAAAGCCGTGGGGTGCTGCTGGTCCATGGCAGGTCCCCAGACGTCGAAAACTTCGGTCGTGGACTGGCAGGCCCAGTTCTGGGTGCGGTAGGTGAGCGCGCTGCCGAGGATGAACCAGGCTGCTGCCGCGCCAAGGGTGATTACAGCGATGCAAAGAATGCGGATGAAGGTCATTTTCATGAGTGTGGAGGCAAGAGATTGTTAGAAAGATTGGGTGATTATCGAATGCCGCTTTTGCTGTAGTAGAGCCGCGCCTGGGGTCGCTCGTTGCGGCAGAGCTTTTTGGTGAAATGTGCCGCGGAAGCGCTGTCGGATGGCGTTTGTTCCAGATTCCCTTCAGTGGCAGTGACCTCATAGGTTGTGGGTAATTCCACACGCCAGAGGACTTCATTGATGAATGTAGGAGTCAGAGGAAGTTCCAGGGCAG